>JBFIJN010000017.1:0-43365 GCA_041600735.1 Nannocystaceae bacterium | reverse complement strand
GGCTGGGTCCTCAGCCGCATCACCGGCGCGCCCTACGTGCTCGAGATTCGCGACCTGTGGCCGCAGAGCATCGTGGAGGTGGGGGCCCTCTCGGCCCGACACCCCGTGGTCCTCGCGCTCGAGCAGGTGGAGCGCTTCTTGTACCGCGAGGCGGACATGCTGGTGAGCGTGACCGATTCCTTCTGCGAGGTGTGGAAGCAGCAGGGCATCGATCCCGCCAAGATGCGCGTGGTGAAGAACGGCGTGGATCTTCAGCTGTTCGAGCCGCGCCCGCGCGACCCCGAGCCATGCGCTCGCCTGGGGTTGGAGGGCAAGTTCGTGGTCTCGTACATCGGCACTCACGGCATGGCGCAGCGGCTCGACACCCTGCTCGATGCCGCCGCGTTGCTGCGCGACGACCCTGCGATCCACGTGCTGCTGGTGGGTGAGGGAGCCGAGCGGGAGCGCCTCGTCGCGCGAGCGCGGGCGCAGGGGCTGACCAACGTGACGCTGCTGGGGCAGCAGCCGCGTGAGGCCATTCCCGGCCTCGTCGCGTCGTCCGATCTCGTCGCGGTGCTGCTGCGGCGGGCCGAGCTGTTCGGCAAGGTCATCCCCAGCAAGATGTTCGAGATCATGGGGAGCGCACGGCCGATGGTGCTCGGTGTGCAGGGCGAGGCCGAGGCGCTCCTGCGCGAGGCGGGGGCAGGCTGGGTGGTGCCGCCCGAAGATCCCGAGGCGCTCGCCCGAGTGATCCGCAGCGCCAAGGCCGATCCCGAGGAGTGCCGCCGTCGCGGCGAAGCCGGGCGAGCCTACGTGTGCGAGCACTTCGATCGCGACGTGCTCGCCCGCCGCTATCTCGAGGATCTCCAGGCGTTGGTCGCCCGCAGCCCATCCCGGTGATCTCGTGCGGTGATCCGTCGAGGCGATCGAGTGAGGCGATCGAGTGCGGTACGCGGTGATCTGGCCCGTGCGCTAGCGGGTCGCGGCTCGGCGATCGTCTTCGATCTCCCAGCGCCATGCAGAGCCGAGCAGCGAGTCGTCGAGGACCTCGTGCCGCAGCCGGGCGGGTACTGGACGCCCGAGCAGCGCGAGCGATACGCGAAGCTGACGTGTGCGGTTGTTGCGTTTCATGGGGGGTGTCCGCAGCGTAGGACACGATGTTCTGATGCGCACTACCGGGCTTGGCCCGACGAGGTGAGGGTAGCCTCACGTCGCAGATCGTCCAGCAACATCTTCCACCTTCCGACCGGCGCATCGCGGCGAATCGCCTCGCAGTTGCCGGGACGCCACAGATCCATGCGAGCCCGCGGAAGCTCGTCGAATACCGCGATCACGGCCCGCATGAGCGCACCGTGGGCAACGATCAGCGTGTCGGACGGTGAGTCGTCGATCGAAGCGATCCATCCAACGACGCGAATTGCCACATCGAACAAGCTCTCCCCTGACGGGGGTTTCCCGACCCACGTGCCCAGACGTTCGCGGTAGTCGCTGCGCGTCTCTAGCTGCTCGAGCGAGCGTCGCTCCCATGCGCCGCAGTCGCGCTCCCGCAAGCGAGGCGTCACCACCAACGGAATGTCGCGGCCCTCGAGCAACAGCCTGGCGGTGAGGTGGGCTCGCACGAGATCGGAGCAGAACGCTCGCGCAGGCGGGGGATCGAACAGCTCGCGACGAGCCGCAATCGCCTGAGCCTGGCCTTGCTCGGTGAGCGGAGCATCGAAGTAGCCCGCGAGCCAGCGCTCGCGATTGGCCACGCTCTCTCCGTGCCGCACGAACGTCCAGATCGGCATGCGCTGCTTCTAGCCGGGAGCCGCGACCCGTGGCAAACGCGTCCGCCGATCAGATCGTCGTCGCGCGATCGAGGGTTCGCGGTCGGTGGAAGCGGTGGGTCACCTCTTCCTGCTCACGACGGAGCGCGATCGACTCGGTCCCGCGCGCCTTGGTGCTACGGGGGACCGCGCTGGCCTCGAGGGCCAGGCCCGCTCGCCTGCGCAGTCGCTCGACCAGCGCGGCGGAGCTCGGCTGCACGCGGGCTGGTGGCACCGCGGGCTTGGCGGCCGCTCGCGCGGGCGGGTGAGCAGGCGGGCGCGCGGGTGGGCGAGGCCGGCTCGCCACGCGGGTGACCATGTCGGGATCCACGTCTTCGATCGCCGCGCGCACGGGCGGGGGTGCGACGCGGCGTGGAGGCGCGCGCCGGCTCGCGGGCGCGGCTGAGCGCGACGCGGCTGCGGCTGTGCGCGGCGCGGCTGCGGCTGCGGCTGGTGTGGCTGTGCGCGGCGCAGCCGTGCGCGGCGCGGCTGCGCCTGGTGTGGCTGAGCGCGGCGCGGCTGCGGCTGCGGCTGCGGCTGCGGCTGGTGTGGCTGAGCGCGGCGCGGGGCTCGGGCCGGGGCTCGGCCGCGGGCCGAACAGGAGCGTACCGTCGGGGCGGATGAGCACCGTGGCGCAGATGACGGTCTCGCTCGTGGCCTGCGGTGCCCGCCCTGGGGAGACCGCGCCGAAGTCCTCGGGCTCGGGCTCGATCTCTTCGATCGTCTCGTCCCACGTCGCGGCAAAGCGCAGCAGCTCCGCCGCCTCGTCGGTGCGTCCCTCGTTCATGTAGTGCTCGGCCAGGCCCTCCACGCGGGCGACCGCGGCTGCGTGCCGACCCATCGCGCGCTCGACCACCGCAACATCGAGGTGCAGCGCGACACGCTGCGGATCGAGCACGAGCGCCTTGCCGTAGAGGCTGAGCGCTTGCGCGTGCTGGCCGAGCTCCGCGTGCTTCTCCGCCGCCTCGAGCAGCCCGGTGATCGCCTCGGCCCGGTTGCCCCTTGCCGCCATGGCCTCGGCCAGCCCCAAGCGGGCCGACAACGCCGACGCATCGATCGCGAGAGCTGCGCGAAAAGCACCCATTGCCTCGGCAAAGCGGCCACTTGCGAGGTGGGCCTGAGCCCTCGCCATCGGTTTGTCGCTTGGGCGGCCGTTCATCATGGGATTGGACACCGTGAGTTGACGCTTTTCCACACATCCGCTCACGAATCGCACATCTAGCCACAATTTCGCGCGGAACAACGTTCAGAAGCTCAACGGCACCAACGGCGTCCGGGGTGCGGCTGCTTGGCCCAGGCATCGCGGCGGTCGAGGAACTCGATCACGTCCTCGTGCATCGGCCCGGCCTCGGCCCGGGCCTGCGCGATCGTCTTCAGCTTGGGCCTGCGCTTGGGCTTGGGCTTCGGCGCGGCATCGTCGTCGTCGCGCCCGGCGATCGCCGCCTCGACCCCCGCGGCCGCCAGCTCGCGCTGGTGCCACGGGTACATCGGCGGCGCATCCACGCAGCCGGCCGCCACATCCTCCGGGCTGCAGAACACGCGAATGTGCATGTGGTCGTCGTGGGGGAAGCGGGGCTGGCACGTCACCTCGGCGAAGCGCTGCACGACAGCCGCCGGGGCCTCCACGCGCTTCGCCTCCTCGAGCAGCCGACTGCGCAGGTGCTCCACGATGAGGATCTTCTGCACCGCCGCGGCCTCGTCGTCGAGCAGCGCGGCCACGAACGCCCACGTGCGCGCCACGTCGAGCCGCACCGGGACATCATCGCTTGGGTCGGCCAGATCGCCGTAGTCCGTGCCGCGACCCTCGGGATCGAGCGGGATCGCCTTGGCGGGAACGAAGGGCTCGCCATCGTCGCGAACCAGGTAGAACAACACGTCCACGTCGCGCCCGCTGCGATGGGTGGCATGCCCGGAGATCTCGCCCCCGCCCTCGCGCGCGAGGTCCCCCACCGTCAGCGGTGCTCCGGGCTGCGCCTGCTCCACGGCGGCGGCGGCTCGCACGAGCCCCTGCACCAGCTCGACGGTACCGAAGCGCGAGCCCGGATCCTTGGCGGGGTTGAACAGCAGCCCCGAGGCCTGCAGCGGCAGCGCGAGGCCTCCTTCGAGCCGTCCCGTCGTACAGGTACCGATCGAGGTCGAGCGCGAGCCAGCGAACGAGAGCGCCGCTTCGGTCTCGGCTTGCGCTGCCGGGGTCGCGGGTTCGGTCGTCTGCGGCGTGCCGAGGTCGGCCGGGGCGATCGCCGGGGGCTCGGGGGTCGGGGTGGGCTCGGACGGGGCGGGCGCCCGCGGAGGATCGGAGCTCGCGGGGCTGCAACCCAGCCCGAGTGCGGCGAGGAGCAGCCACGGACGCATCGCCCGAGGCTGTCGTGCCGGGCCACGTCGTGCAAGTCGATCGGCGGGTTGGTCTACGAGGCTTCGCTAGGTCGTGCCCGTGCCGGTTCCGGTCCCCGTGGCGCCGCCGCTCGAGCTGCCGCCGCTCGAGCTGCCGCCGCTCGAGCTGCCGCCGCTGGTGCTGCCGCCGCTCGAGCTGCCGCCGCTCGAGCTGCCGTCGGTCGAGCCTCCCGAGTCGCTCGAGCTCTCCGCGGTCTCGCTGCCTGGAAATGGAAAGGCGCAGATCCCCAGATCCTCCACGCAGAACATCCCGCGCGGGCAGGTCTGGCCGCCCGAGCAATCGAGCACGCACACGCTCGTGCTCTCGAGCAGCTCACTGCTACAGGAGGCCGGGGCATCGCCGTCGTTCGGGGCGCTCCAGCAGTTGCAATCCATGAAGCAGCCGCGGGTGCAGACCGCGTAGTCGACGTGGTCGCTGAAGCACTGGCCGCCGCCCCCGCACAGCCCGGGGCATGGATCGTAGCCGCCCTCGGGCGGCATCGGCGGGCACACCTCGGGCCCGGTCGTGGCCGACATCGTCGTGCTCATGCCGCTCGACCCCGCGGTCGAGTCGTTGGACGTCGTGGATGGGCTCGACGTGGGTGATGATTCGGTGGTCGCTCCATCGGTTGCGACCTCCCCTGGAGGATTCCCGCAGCCGACCACGAGACTCACCCCGAGCCAGAGACTGAGCTTGCGCATCTGACCCGACGATAGCCGAATCGGCCTCATGTCCGCGTGATGAACTCCATCCCCGTCTTGCGCATGCGCTCGATCAGGGGCTCGCCCATCGCCGCGGCGGGGGTGAGCACGCCCCGGCGGGCCGGCAGCTGCTCGCGATCCTCCACCAGGCAGCGTGCCGCCTCGGCGATCATCTTGGAGGTGTGCCCATACCCCGGGTCACCACCGCGAACCTCGGTGGTCACCGTGTGGCCGCCTTGGCGCCCCACGAAGGTCACCTTGAACCATCCGCGCGCCCGCTGCTCGTCGCTCGGTCCCGAACCGGACGGGCGCAGGCGCTCGAGCAGCTGGCGCGCGGGCGTCTGCGCCAGGGCCAGGGCCAGGCCAACCCCGCCCACCACGAAGCCGAGCTGTACCGCCGACTTGGCGCTGAGATAGTGGTGATAGCGCAGCGAGTACGTGCCATCGAGCTCGGCGCTGCGCCGAACCACCAGCGGATCGATGGTCGGCATGGGCACGACCCAGCGGCCCACGTCGGCCGCGAAGTGGATCCGCGGCCGCGCGGCGGCGGGCCGAGGCCCGCGCCCCGGCTCTTCTCCGCTGCGGCTCTCGCCCGCGCCGCTGCGCAGCTCCGCCATGGCCCCCAGCGCCGAGGCCCACGTGCCGCCCGAGATGCCCCCGCGCACGGCGACGTAGCCGTCGATCTCGATCGGGCCCTCGCCACCCTGCGCGCGCAGCTGCTGCACCGTGTAGAGAACCCCCAGATCATGAGGGATGCTGTCGAACCCGCAGCAGGGCACCAGGCGCAGGCCCTTGGCGGCGGCCTCGTCGTGGTGGCGCGTGATCACGCCACGCCAGAATCCGGGCTCACCCGTGAGATCCACATAATCGCAGCCCTCGGCCACGCATGCGGCCACGAGCCCCTCACCGTGCCCGGCGTAGGGTCCTACCGTGGTCAGCATCACACGGGTCCGCGCAGCGATGTCATGCAGGCTCTCCGCCTCGTGGCTCATCGCCTGATAGAGCGGCAGCTTCGCCCATGCCGGGTCGAAGCTGGCCAGGCGCTCGCGTACGCGGCGGAGCTTCCGCAGGTCGCGACCCGCCAGCGCCCACGACAGCCCGTCGGGCTCGACCGACTGAGCGAGGTAATCGGCTACGAGTCCGCCGGTGAAACCGGTCGCCCCGAACAGAATGATGTCGTGCCGCGCCGCGGGATCCATGGGGGGCCGACGCTAGCAGGACCCGCCGCCAAGCTCCACGGGTCTCCAACCCGCTTTCCTTGCCCACACGGCGCGTTTTGGAGCGATGCTCGCGCTCATGGCCGGCCAGCATCGCCCCATGGATCCGAGGAACGCGGTCCTCCTCGGACTGCGGCTGAGCCCGCTGACGGATCTCTACTATCACCTCATGAAGGGCTCGTGGCTGAAGCTCACGGGGGTGCTCGCGAGCGGCTATCTCATCACCAACCTCGTGTTCGCCGCGCTCTACACCGTCCATAGCGAGGGGATCGGCGCGGGCGCGGACGGTAGCTTCGTCGATGCGTTTGCGTTCAGCGTGCAGACGCTGTCGACCATCGGGTACGGCACGCTGGCACCGAGGACGGGCATGGCACACCTGCTGGTGACGATCGAGTCGATGGCGGGCCTGATCGGCACCGCGATTGCGACGGGCCTCGTGTTCACCAAGTTCGCCCAGCCGCGGGCCAAGGTGTTGTTCTCGAGCCACATGCTGGTGCAGCGCCGCAACGGTCAGCCGGTGCTCGCCTTTCGCGTGGGCAACGGCCGCGGCAACGAGATCATCGAGGCCTCGCTGCGGGTATCGGCGCTCGTCCCCGAGACGACGACCGAGGGCGAGCACATGCGCCGCCTCGTCGACCTGCGACTCAACCGCTCCACCACGCCCATGTTTGCCATGACCTGGACGGTGATCCACGAGATCGACGCCGCCAGCCCGCTGCACGGGCACGATGCAGTCTCGCTCGGCGCCAACGCGCTGCGCTTCATCGTCTCGTTCACGGGGATCGACGCTACGTTCTCGCAGCTGGTCCACGCGCGTCACATCTACGAGCACGACGACGTGAAGTGGGGGCACCGATTCGTCGACATCGTGGACAACACCGAAGATGGGCGGCTGCGCGTCGACTATCAGCGCTTTCACGACACTGTCCCGGTCGATCCTCCGCGCCTCGTGTGATCCCCGGCACGAACGTGCAGCACCGGTAACGCGCGGTCTTGCGGATCCGTTGCGCTGATCCTGGACTCACGTCGTCTCGACCGCCGCAGCGATGCCCGCGCTGGCTCGTGTCCCGCCTGGGACATCGTGTCCCATGCATCCGCACGGCGTGGCTACCAGCCTTTCTTGGCGTCGGGGGTTGCGGTGCAGAACACCGTCACTACACTGGTTCTACCCCACCTGCGGCCACCTTTCGTTGGGTGCGTTGAGTCGTCGGAGGGGCCCACCGGCTCGAAGAAACCGGTTGGGGGCTCGGCTTCGTTCTCCTGATGAATCACGGATCGAAGCTCGATCCCCAAGACCACGGCGCCGCAAGTGCGCGGCGAGGTGGTGATCGAAAGCGCGTTTGGGGCGAATTGCCCCACGTGAGGAGGTAGTTCCATGATGTCCGCAACCGTCGACCAAGACCGAATCCGCAAGTCCCCCGAGGCTGGGCCGACCCCGGCGGCCTCTCGTCGGTCGAGTGGGACGTCCGAGGCCGCAGGTGAGCCCTCGCTCGGCGCGTACATGCGGGATGTCTCGCGCTACCCGCTGATGACGCCGCAGCAGGAACGTGAGCGCGCCGAGGAGATCGTGGCGCTGCGCCACGCCTACTGGCGCCAGCTCATGGCGTACCCGCCCTACGTCGAGGCCATCGCCGCGCTCGCCCGCGCGGAGCTCACAGCTGAGCTCGGCGCCGAGCGAGCGGATCCCGAGCTCGACTCCGCGTGCCTGCAGGTCATGTCGGCGGCGGTTGCGGTGCGCGAGCGAGACCGCAAGGGCACGCGTGATGCCCTCGATCAGGCGGTTCGCGAGCTCGCCGAGCGCCTCGGCGCGCGCGATCAGGAGTGCGTGCTGGCCGATCGAGTCGCGGCCGACGTGCTGCTGCTCGGCTCGGGCGCGTCGGGTGCGAGCCTCGCAGTCCACCCCCCACGCCGGGGCAGCCGCCCCTATGCCGAGTACCTCGCGGGCGTGCACGAAAGTGTCACGGCGCTTCGAGCCGCGCGCAATCGCTTCGCGCGAGCGAATCTGCGACTCGTGGTGAGGATGGCGAACCGCCTGCGCGGCTCTGGGCTGTCGCTCACCGATCTGATCCAGGAGGGCAACATCGGCTTGCTCAAGGCGGTCGATCGCTTCGAGCCGGCGAGGGGCTTTCGCTTCTCGACCTACGCGAGCTGGTGGATTCGTCACACCATGCGCCGGGCCATGGTCAACCGCGGGCGCATCGTCCGGGTGCCGCAGCACCTGCACACGCTGGCGCAGAAGCTGTCCAAGACGCGGCGACGCCTGCGGGGCGAGCTCGGCCGCAATCCCTACGACACCGAGCTGGCCGAGGCGGTGGGAAGCACCGTCGACAAGGTCGTCGCGGCCACGCGGGCGCTCGCCAACCAGCCGATCAGCCTCGATGCCCGCGTCTCCAGTGACGACCCGCGCTCGGTGGCCGACCTGTTGTCCGTCCCCGAGGACCAGACGCCCGCCGAGCGTCTCGACAGCCAGCGGGCCGAGGAGCAGATGAGGGCCGCGCTGCTCGACCTCGCGCCGATGGAGCGAGACATCCTGCGTCAGCGCTTCGGCCTCGATGGAGGGGAGCCCCGCACGCTGGCGGAGATCGGCGAGCAGTACTCGCTGTCGCGGGAGCGCATCCGTCAGCTCCAGGTGATCGCGCTCGAGCACATGCGGCAGCGCATGATCGAGGCCGCGTAGCCCGCTCTCGGCCGCGCGGGTCGGTTCCGAGGTCGGACCAGCCCGCGCTGCCGACCTCGATCGCGCACGGGTGCGCTCGGGACTTGTGAGCGAGGGGTGATCCGGGGATAACCTCGCGGCTTCGTGGATCCGCAGGACGAACGCTTCATGGGCTATGCCCTGGCTCGGGCGCGCGCGGCCGCGGCCCGCGGGGATGTGCCCGTGGGCGCGGTCGTCGTTCGCAGCGGCGTGGTCGTTGGGGTGGGCGAGAACCGACGCGAGCTCGAGTCCGATCCCACCGGACACGCCGAGATCGTCGCCCTGCGCGACGCCTGCCGCAGCGCCGGCCGCTGGCGCATCGATGGTGCGACCCTCTACGTGACGCTCGAGCCGTGCCCGATGTGCGCCGGAGCGATCGTCAACGCCCGGGTTGCGCGCCTCGTCTATGGAGCCGACGATCCCAAGGCCGGCGCCGTGACGAGCCTCTACCAGATCTGCAATGACCCGCGGCTCAACCACCGCGTGGAGCTGCGGGCCGGCGTGCTCGCCGAGCCGGCGGCGGCGCTGCTTCGCGAGTTCTTCCGGCGGGCTCGGGCCCGCCCCAAGCAGGGAGGTCACGGATGACCGACGACGTAGCGGACACCGAAGCGCAGCTCCACGAGGTGCAGCACATGATCTCGCGCGAGCGCCTCTCGCTCGACGAGCCCGCGCCCGATCGCACCTGCTTCCTCTCGCACGTGGGTGCGCAGGCCAAGCTGGTGCCGGGACCGTGGATCGGTCACCGCGATCTCATCTACGCGATGGCCCTGGCCAACCTCTCGCCGGCGCAGCGCACCAGCCTGGCGCGCGCCGTGCTGGTGGAGCATGGTCGCGAGTTCGGGGTGGGCCGCTTGACCCTCGAGGCGCTGGCCTCGGGCCTGCCGCTCGGCGGGTCGTCGCTGCGGCTCGGCCATCGCCAAGGCGGCCTGCGTTGCCTCTATACATGGGGCCTTGGCGTGGCGCCGGCCAGCACGGCATGCGACTGGCTGCTGCTGCGCGCGCAGGCCGAGTGGGCGCTCGATCCTGCGCCGCGCCCGTTCATGGTCAAGGGCCTCGCCACGCTCGCGGCGCTCGGCGGGCAGGTGTTGGTGCTCGTCGACACCGCGGTGGCGGCCCTTCAGATCGCGCGAGCCTGCGGCAACGAGGTGCCGCTGCAGGCTCACCCTCGGCTTGCGCCCTACCTCGAGAAGGTCGAGCCCGATGCCCCCGTGCTGCTGTGGCCGCACGATGCCATCGATGGGCCAGGTCTGGCGCGGCACTCGGTCGCCGCGGTGGTGCTGGTTGGGGCACCCGAGCCGGTGCGCCAGCAGGTGGAGGCGTGGAGGGGGCGACAGGGCCCCGCGGGCGAGCGCGTGCCCGTGGTCGAGGTGGGGTGTCCCGGGCGCGTCGATCGCACGCGACTGGCTGCGTTCTGGGAGGCCTGCGGGCGGCCGCGGGTGCTCCTGCGCGGGGACTCGGCCTGGACCACGGCCGGCGCCGCGTGGCTGCGCAGCGTGGGCGCGACCGTCGAGGTCCAGGGTCGGGCCACCCAGCTCTCGCTCATCTAGCTCCCGAGATCCGCCGTGCGACCCCTCAACGAGAGCACTCCCGCACGCAGCCCCGCCGCCGCGCAGGCGATCGCGCTCGAGACGCTGATGGGGCGGCTGGCGCGAGAGCCCGGGAGCATCGATGCGGCGGCCCTCCAGCGGGCGCTCCGCTTGCGCAGCCTCTATCTCGCCGAGCGCTTGTTGTTTGCGCTCGACTTCGGGCGCCGCGGCTTCGCCAACGCCCACGAGTTCGGGAGCGCGGCCGAGGCGGTGATGGCCGGCGGCGTGGAGGCCAAGCTCGGGTTCCTGTTCCGCCTGCACGACCACGACGGCAACGGGCGGCTGTCTCGCGAGGAGTTCGAGCGAATGCTGCACATCAGCCTCGCCGAGAACCAGCTGCAGCTGCCCGAGGCGGTGACCACTCGCATGCTCGACGTGGTCTGGGCGCGTGGGGATGCCGATGGCGGCGGAGACCTGTGCTTCGACGAATTCGCGGCCATGGTGGCGCACCGCCCGGAGCTGCAGGCCCAGCTCGCGCAGTACGGCGTGGCGCTGCTGTGCCCGGGGGAGCGCGCGCGCACGGCCAGCACGCCCCGCCCCGCGCCGCGACGCGAGGTGTGGACGCGCAACACTGCGGTGCTCGCGGTCTTCATCGTGATCTACGCGCTGGTCAACGTGGGACTGTTCGGCGAGGCCATGTGGCGCTACCGGCAGCTGGGGGCCGATCCGCTGGTGCAGATCGCCCGTGGCTGCGGCGCGTGCCTCAACTTCAACGGGGCGCTGGTGCTCGTGCCGATGCTGCGGCACACGCTGGGCTGGGTGCGACGGCGGCCGTGGGGCCACCTGCTGCCCGTCGACGACAGCATCGAGATCCACCGACTCATCGGCGAGGTGATGCTTGGCCTGGCGCTCGTGCACACGGCGGCGCACGGGCTCAACATCGTGCTCAACCTGTCACCCTCCGCGTGGTGGACGTGGTCTGGGATCACCGGAATCGCGCTGCTGTGGGTGTTCGGCATGATGTGGCTGTTCTCGCGCGAGCGGGTGCGTCGCTCGGGCAGCTTCGAGTTCTTCCACCACGTCCACAAGCTCTACTTCGTGTGGCTGGGACTGATGCTCATGCATGGCCCGGTGTTCTGGGCGTGGGTGCTGCTTCCTGGCGTCGGCTACGGCATCGAGCGGCTGGTGCGGGCCGAGACGCGCAGCCAGCCCGCCAAGCTGCTCGGCGCCCGCATCCTGCCTTCGGAGGTCACGCGCCTCGACATCGCGCGCCCGCGTAGCTTCGTCTACCGCCCCGGCGACTACGTGTTCTTGCGGATTCCTGCGATCTCGCGCCACGAGTGGCACCCGTTCACGCTCACCAGCGCGCCCGAAGACTCGCACCGCCTCACGGTGCACGTGCGCAGCCTGGGCAACTGGACGGGGGCGGTCTACGACTACTTCTCGCCGCCCGGCACCCTTCCGCGCGCGGGGAGTCGGCGGCGCCGCCCGCTGCCGCCCGACCGCCAGATCGAGGGGCTGGCGGTGCACATCGATGGACCCTACGGCACGCCGAGCTCCGACCTGCTGCGCTGCCCCCATGCGGTGATGATCGGCGCCGGGATCGGCGTCACCCCGTTTGCGTCGCTGCTGCAGAGCATCTGGCTGCGTCGTCAGGTGCACGGGCACGCCGAGGTCCTGCGCAAGATCCACTTCGTGTGGCTGAGCGGCGATCAGCACGCGTTCGAGTGGTTCACGCAGCTGCTGTCGCAGCTCGAGGCCGACGACCACGAGGGGCTGTTCGACATCCACATCTACTTTACGGGAGCGCGGGCCGACATGGCCGGCGGTACCTTGGACCTCGCGCGCGCGATGCTCTCGGACCACACGCAGAGCGACGTGGTGACGGGCCTGCGGGCGCGCACACACTTTGGGCGCCCCGACTTCGATGCGCTGCTGGCCGAGCTCCGGGCTACGCCCGACCTGCCCCCGCCCGAGGTGTTCCTGTGCGGCCCGGCCCCGCTCGCGCGCAGTGTGGGCAAGGTGTGCGGGCAACACGGGCTGCGATTCCGACACGAGCGCTTCTGAGGAACGGCGCATCCTGGGCCGCACCGTGGCCCACGGGGCCACGAAGGGTCCGCCCCTGGTCGGGTGTTTAGCCCCCGCTGGAGACCTCGCACGTGCGGATGTCGGGGTTTGCTGGCCGGGGCGCGCAGGGTTCCGTAAGATTCGATGCCTTGGCGGATACGAGCGAGAACCTCCGGTTTCATCCATTGGTGCCCGTGGCGATCGGTGTGATTGGCTTCGCCCTCGCCTTCGTTCCTGATCTCTCGGCGCTGGCCGTCGGAGCCACGGCCGTCTTCGCGGGCGGCTTGGGCTACATCCTCGGCTCGGATGCGCAGCAGGCCCTGCGTAGCCTCGCGATCGCCGAGAAGAAGCTCGGCGAGGCGGGCAGCGAGCTCAAGGCGCTGCAGAGCCACGGCGCGATCGATCCCGGAGCGTTCGATCGGCTCAAGGCCGATCTCGAGAAGGCGCGCGAGCAAGCCTCGCAGCTTCGCGACGAGCGCGACGAAGCGCGCTCGCAAGCCAAGGCCGCGGCCGACGACAAGGCTCGGGCCGAGCGCAGCGCGGCCGAGGTCGCGCAGCGACAGGCCGAGCTCGAGGAGCGCCTGGCCGAGGGCCGTCGCGCGCGCGAGGCCGCGCAGGAGGGGCTCGAGCAGGCCAAGGCCGAGGCTCGTCGCATGCGCGAGGCGGCACAAGAGCAGCTCGAGCAGAGCCAGCGCGCGCGCCAGGCCGCGCAGGATCAGCTCGAGGCCGCGCGCCTGGAGCTCACGCGCGCCCACGGGCAGCTCGAGGACTCGCGCCGTGCGGTGGGCGAGCTCGAGGCGGTGCGCGGCGGAGGCGAGGTCGCGGTCGCGCAGATCCGCGAGCTGCAGAGCCGCATCGCCGAGCTCGAGCAAGACCTCGAGGTTCGCGGCCGCAAGGGTCCCGACACGCTGAACCCCGGTGGCGATCGCACCGTCACCGAGCTCGGCGAGGCGCTGGCGACGATCGATCAGATCCTGCACGCGATGACCGAGATGAACTCGGGCCTCAAGGGGATCAGCGAGAACGTGGAGCAGCTGGCCTCCAACGCCGAGGAGAGCAGCTCTTCGATCCTCCAGATGGCGGCGGCAAACGACGAGGTCGCCGAGAGCATGTTCAACCTGGCCGCGTCGGTGCAGGAGACCGCGACCTCGATCGAGGAGATGACGTTCTCGGTGCGCGAGGTGGCCAAGAACATCGAGGCGCTCGCGGGCACGGCCGAGGAGACCTCGTCGGCCATGAACGAGATGGACATCTCGATCCAGCAGGTCGAGAACAACGCCAACGAGACCGCGCAGCTCTCCGAAGAGGTGGTGTGGGCGGCCGAGGGGGGCGTGGATGCCATCAATCAGACCATCGAGGTCATCAACATGATCAAGAGCTCCGCGGCCGACGCGGTGTCCGTGATCAGCCGCCTCGGGGTGCGCATCGACGAGATCGGCAAGATCCTCAGCGTGATCGACGACGTGTCCGAGCAGACCAACCTGCTCGCGCTGAACGCCGCGATCATCGCGGCGCAGGCGGGCGAGCACGGCAAGGGCTTCGCGGTGGTGGCCGACGAGATCAAGGATCTGGCCGAGCGCTCGGCGACCAGCACCAAGGAGATCGCCGTGATCATCAAGGCGGTCCAGCACGAGTCGCGCAATGCCGTGCAGGCGGTCTCGCGCTCGAGCAAGAGCGTGGACGATGGCGTGCGCGTGAGCCACCAGGCCGAGGACGCGCTCAAGCGCATCTCCGACGCCGCTCGCCGCTCCACCCAGATGGTCCGCGAGATCGCTCGCGCCACGGTCGAGCAGACCAAGGGCAGCAAGCAGGTCACCGACGCGATCAACGTGGTGGCGACCACCGTGCAGCAGGTGGCCACCGCCACCGCCGAGCAGGCCCGCGGGGCCGAGCAGATCATGCGCTCGGCCGAGAAGATGAAGGCGATCACGCGGCACGTGGAGCGCTCCACACAGGAGCAGACCCGCGGCAGCCGCCAGATCACGCGCGCCATCGAGACGATCAGCGAGATGGTCACCCAGCTCAGCGACGCGCACCGGGGCCAGACCGAGAGTGCCGGCGCGATCGTGGGCGCGCTCGAGGAGCTCGCGGCCAGTACTCGGCGCCAGCGCGAGCGCCTTCGCGGCTAGTCCGAGCGTCTTCGCGGCGCGTACGGGCGCTGGCGGGGCTTGGCGCCCCCATCACGATCCTGCATGAGGGCCCGGTGAGGGCCTCGGGCCCGCGAGGTGCGGCGTGGGCGGCGTGATGGTCGAGGGCAGGCCGGGGGTGAGGGGATGACCAGCGCTCGCCCGCTGCGTGGGGGGCTGCTATCGTGTCGCCGTGTTCGGCATCGGCCCCTCGGAGCTGCTCGTCGTGGCCGTGCTGGCGTTGCTGCTGTTCTCCCCCAAGGAGCTGCCCAAGATCCTGCGCAGCGTGACGCAGCTGTGGGGCTCGCTGCGGCGCACCGCCGACGAGTTCCGCGACGCCATCATGCAAGAAGAGGCGATGCAGGATCTCAAGGACGCGGTCGACGGCACCAAGGCTCAGCTGCGCGATGCCGAGGGCGCGGCGCGGCGCGAGCTGATGAAGGCGCGCATGGAGGCGCGGCGGGCCGAGAACAAGCTCGTGAAGGTCGCGCGCGAGCGCGAGCGGATCGAGCGCGAGGCCGCAGCTGCGCAGATTGCCGAGGGTGGAGGTGGCGAGGCCGCGACCGCGGCGGCCGGCGACGGTGCGACGCCCAGCGGTGCCCAGGCGAGCGCCGCTCCCTCGGCCGACGCCGACCGGATCGCGCCGGCCGGTACCGTTGCCGCGGGCTCCTCGGTCGAGCCACCCAAGTCGGTCGACCCGCGCCACGCGGCCGCCGGCAACGACACCGAGGGCGATGCGCCCGCCAATCAAGGCGCGGCTTAGCGCCCCGCCGCTCACTTCGCGCCGGAGCTCGTGTGATGGCCAAGGTGAAATCCAAGACCGAAGACAACGGAGAAGCAGGCCTGGCCGAGGGTCCCGAGGACGATCAGCCGATGTCGTTCTTCGACCACCTGGCCGAGCTGCGCAAGCGCCTGGTTCGGGCCAGCCTGAGCCTGATGTTCGGCGTGACCGTCTGCTACATCATGGTCGACCGGCTCACCCAGCTGCTGCTCAAGCCGTTCGGCGATGCGTGGCGGTCGGTGCAGATCAACTGCAAGCTCGACCCCGCGCTGGCCTGCTTGGCCAGCGACACCCCGCGCTTGCAGAACCTGAGCCCGTTCGAGAGCGTGATGGTGGACATCCGCATCGCGCTCGTCGGCGGCCTGTTCATCGCAGCGCCGGTGGTGTTCTACGAGCTGTGGGGCTTCATCTCCCCGGGTCTCTACAAGCGCGAGAAGAAGATGGTGGTGCCGTTCGCGGCCACGAGCGCGGTGATGTTCGCGATCGGTGGTTGGTTCTGCTACGTGTTCGTGCTGCCCATGGCCACCGAGTTCTTGCTGGAGTATTCGCTCCGCAAGGACGGCGGAGGCGAGGGGGCCGTACAGATCATGGCCGAGTACACCTACTCGGATCACATCACGTACACCACGCGGCTGCTGCTCGGCTTCGGGCTGATCTTCGAGTTTCCGCTGGGGGTGTTCTTCCTGGCGTCGGCGGGGATCATCACGCACATGACCCTCATCCGGCACTGGAAGATCATGATCGTGATCTTCTTCGTGGTGGCCGCGTTCCTCACCCCTCCCGAGCCCGTGAGCCAGATCCTGATGGCGATGCCGATGTGCGCGCTGTTTGGGATCAGCATCGGGGTCGCGTACGTCGTGAGCAAGCCGGAGCGCGAGCGGCAGGCCAAGCTCGAGGCGGAGCTGGCCGCGCAGCCGCCCGACGACGACGACGACGACGAGGATTGATGGCGTGGGCTTCGGGCCGGCGAGTTTTGCGCAACCGCTGCCGCCTGGCCTGAACGGCCAGGCTGGCCAGGCCAGCGGGTTTGCGCGCCTCACACCCTAGGCACGCGCCCCGAGCTTGCCTATCCTTCGCCGCATGTTCGGGTTCTTGCGACTTTCGCGCCTCATGTCTTGTCTTGCCGCGGTGCCGCTGGCCACGGTCGTGCTGAGCGCCGGGTGCACGTGTGGGTCGGGCCCTTATGAGGGCGACTACTTCGACGGTGATCGCCCGGGCTCGATGAAGAACGTGAAGTTCGTCGAGAGCGAGAAGGGTGATCCCAAGATCGTGGGCTGTGCCGATGGCCAGCGCGAGAGCTTCGCCGACCTCACCAAGCACCCGCGCATCGCCGGCTGCATCGGCGAGTGGGAAGGCACCAAGAGCATGCGCGACGCGCCCACGGGCAAGGCCTGCGGGGACGACGGCGAGAAGTGTGCGGTGCCGGCCGACCTGTGCGCGCCGGGCTGGCACCTGTGCGGCGTGGACGGCAAGGGCAAGGACCTGACCGATCGCACCACGGCCAAGGACTGCGACAACGCGGGACCTGGTCGCTTCAATGCGGCGGTGAGCCACTCGATCAGTGAGGAGATCGAGCCCTGTCCCAAGATCACCGCCGCGACCACGCTGCCGTGCTTCCAGGCGGGTCTCGGCTCCGAGCCGGTCTGCTGCGGCAACGACTGCCTCGGCGGCAAGTGCAAGGACGGCGTGTTCAAGGGCAAGACCCAGATCTCGCGCGGGACCAGCGAGGGCTGTGGCGCGGTGACCTCGGCGAGCAACGCCGGCGTGCTGTGCTGCTCCGACGGGGATCAGGCGCCCACGGTCGACGCAAAGGCGCCGCCCGTCGTGCCGCCGACCGTCGTGCCGCCCACGGGCGACGCGGTCGTTCCGCCCACGGGCGACGCGGTCGTTCCGCCCACGGGCGACGCGAAGGCCCCGACCGGCGACGACGCAAAGGCCCCGGCCGGCGACGACGCGAAGGCTCCGGCCGGCGACGACGCGAAGGCTCCGGCCGGCGACGCGCAGGCCCCGGCCGGCGACGCGGCCAAGCCGACGAAGAAGGGCGACAAGGCCAAGAAGGCGCCCAAGGGCGACGAGAAGAAGGCCGGCTGAGCCGAATCCGCAGGATGGCGTGGCCGAGGCCGCGCCATCCCTCGTCCTCGCCATGATGGTCTCCAATCAGGGCTCGGTGCTGCGGCTGCTGATGTGGCAGTGGCGCGCCGCGTTGCTGTTCACGGTCGCGGGGGCTGCGGCGGCGTTCATCTGGCAGTTCGTGCCGGGGCTGCACTGGCTCGCGCTTCCGGTGTCTCCGCTGGCCGTGGTGGGCGCGGCGCTGGGCATCTTCGTCAGCTTTCGCACCAACTCCGCCTACGACCGCTGGTGGGAGGGCCGCAAGCTGTGGGGGCGGATGGTCAACGTCTCGCGCCACTTCGGCACGCAGATCATCCACTACCTGCCGGCCGACGCCACGCAGGAGAAGCAGCGCCTCGTGCACCGCCACGCGGCCTACGTGCACGCGCTGCGCTGCTTGCTGCGCCAGCAGGATCCGCTCGCCGACGCGGAGTTCCTGCGCGCGCTACCCGATGACCCCGAGCAGTATCGCGGACAGAGCAACATCACCCACGCGATCCTGCACCAGCAGATGGCGGAGCTGGTCGCGCTCGATGATGCGCGCCGGCTCAGCGAATTTCGCATGCAGCTGCTCGATCACAGCATCGAGGAGATGCTCGCCGTGCAGGGCGGCTGCGAGCGCATCAAGAAGACGCCCATGCCCCGCGGCTACGGCTTCATCGCGGAGCGCCTGATCATGGCCTACGGGGTGCTGTTCCCGCTGGCGCTGGTGAGCGAGCTCGGCTGGCTGATCGTGCCGATCAACGTGCTGGTCTGCCTGTCGTTCGCGCTGATCAGCGAGGCGGGGCGCGTGCTCGAGGATCCGTTCACGATGTTCTGGAACGGCCTGCCCCTCGGACACCTCTCGATGATGATCGATCGCAATCTGGGCGAGCGGCTTGGCGACGAGTCGCTCGTGGAGATCCCCGGCGTCGACGCGCGCGGCTTGCTGATGTGAAGCGCAGCGTCGGCGAGATCTAGACGAGAGCCAGACGAGAGCCAGACGAGATCTAGGCGGCCGCCGCGATCAAGCCCGCTTGCTCGCGGCGGATGTAGAGGGGAATCGACTCCGGCTCGGGACGGCCAACGTCGACCACGGGCGAGGTCACGACGTCTTGCCCGGCGCCCCAGAACTGCAGCCGCCGGCCCAGCCAGCTGTGGTCGTGACCGATGGGGGGCAGCTGGATCGCGCGCAAGCGCAGCGCGGCATGGTGGCGCTGCCACGCGCCGGTCTCGAGGTCCCGCACGCCAACGCACTCGTCGAGGCGCAGGTGATACTCGGTGTTGCGGGTGACGAACATGCGGTGGCGTCGGCGATTGATCGGCATGTCGTAGTCCTGCCTGGTCGCGCCGAGCGGGACAAGAAATCGACGCGTTGCCTACATGACCCCACTTTTTGTTCAGGCTCTCCGTGCGCTTGGCTCGGGCGTGGCAGGCGATTCGAGCTGCGCAGTTCGCGCAGCGGTGGCGTTCCGAGCGACTCGGCGAGGTCGGGGTTGGCCGCGCCCGAAAACGGGCTGCTAGACTGCTGAGCGGTGGCGCGCAACCCGTTGTTCTCGAGGCTCCCGCGATTCCACCGCGGTGCGTTCGGGCTGTTCCTGGTGACGGTCCTGCTCACCATGCTGCTCGCCGATCAGCCGCTCGGTGATCATCTCGTGCTGCACCCCGGCGAGGTGCTGCGCGGCCAAGGGCTGTGGCAGCCGCTCACCGCCAACTTCGTGTTTCCCGAGGGACAGGTCAGCCTGGTGCTCGGCACGGCCTTGGTGCAGTGGTTCCTGGCTGGGCACCTGGAGAGCTACTGGGGCACGCGCAAGTACCTCACGCTCGTGATCGGGTGCGGCGTGGCCGGATACCTCGGCTCGGTGTTGCTCGCGATCGCGCTGCCGTCGGTGGCGGCGCTGGCCGTGGGCGGCGCGACCGCGATGGATCTGGCGGCGGTCGTCGGCTTTGGCGCGCTGATGGGCGCACGACCGCTGTCGATCGGCGGCGTGCTGCCGCTCAGCAGTCGCACACTGGCCCTCATCATCGCGGTGCTCGCGGTCGTGTCGCCGCTGGCGCGGGGAGCCCCATGGCCCGTCATCGTGCCGGGCTTGGTCTCGATGCTCGTCGCCTTGCTGGTGGTGACCCAGCCCTGGCGCAGGCTGCGGAAGTCGGGCAAAGTCGGGGGCCGCGGCCGCAAGAAGAAGGCGGCCCACCTGCGGGTCATTCGTCCCGACGACGAGCTGCTCAACTGAGCGGACCCCGTTTCTTCCCTTCAGAGCGCAAGCGAGCGGTGTCTATCGAGGATCCAGATCCGGGCGAGACGTCGGCGTCGATGACGACGACCTTCTTTGCCCCCGAGAACACTCACCGTCAGCTTCGGCGGGTGATGCTGCGGGTCAAGGCGGGTCCGGACGCCGGCTCGCAGAGCACGGTGGCGCGCTCGCGGGTGACGATCGGGCGCAGCGCGGTCAACGACCTCGTGCTCAACGACTCGTCGATCAGTGGCACCCACGCGGAGATCGTGCTCGGCGACACGGGCGTGCAGGTCCACGACCTCGAGAGCACCAACGGCACCTTCATCGGGGGGATTCGCATCCGCTCGGCGTGGATCGAGCCGGGGATGGTGGTCAAGCTCGGCAAGACCGAGATCGAGCTGTCCTCGGCCGACGAGGTCCAGGTGCCGATCTCGGGCGAGGACCACTTTGGCGCGCTCTATGGCCGCAGCGCGAGCATGCGCGAGGTGTTCGCGATCCTCGAGCGCGTGGCGCCCACCGAGATGAGCGTGCTCATCGGCGGCGAGACGGGTACCGGCAAGGAGCTGGTGGCGCGGGCGCTGCACGACGAGTCGCCGCGCCACAAGGGGCCGTTCGTGGTGCTCGACTGCGGATCGCTGCCCCGCGAGCTGGCCGAGGCCGCGATCCTCGGCCACAAGAAGGGCGCGTTCACGGGGGCCGTCAACGATCGCCCGGGCTGCTTCGAGGAGGCCGACGGCGGCACGCTGTTCCTCGACGAGATCGGCGAGCTCCCGCTCGACCTGCAGCCCAAGCTGCTGCGCGTGCTCGATCGCCGCGAGCTCCAGCGCATCGGCGAGAGCCAGGTGCGCAAGGTGGACGTGCGCGTGGTGGCGGCGACGCATCGCGACCTGCGCAAGATGGTCGGCGAGGGCTCGTTTCGCGAGGACCTCTACTTTCGCCTGTCGGTGATGACGGTCGACCTGCCCCCGCTGCGCGGTCGCGGCGACGACGTGGTCATGCTCGCCGAGCGCTTTCTCGACGATCTGATCCGCATGATGAACGGCGCGCTGCCGCGACCCACGTTCAACGAGGCCGCCCGCGACGCGCTGATGGCCGAGAGCTTCCCGGGCAACGTTCGCCAGCTCAAGAACATCGTGCAGCGCGCGGCGCACCTGTGCCGCAACGGCAGCATCGAGCCCAGCGACCTGCACCTCGGTCGTCGCGAGGACCGACCCGTGGCCTCGAGCCAGGCCGAGGGGGTCGAGGGCATCGATACCGCGCTCTACGAGCAGCCGTTCAAGGAA
Source organism: Nannocystaceae bacterium (assembly GCA_041600735.1). GTDB lineage: Bacteria > Myxococcota_A > Polyangia > Nannocystales > Nannocystaceae > Paraliomyxa. The sequence continues at coordinate 22,489 of JBFIJN010000017.1, read as the reverse complement.
GCCAAGCAAGTCATGGTGGACTCGTTCGAGCGCGCCTACTTCGCGCGCTTGCTCGCCAAGACCGACCACAACCTGAGCCGCGCGTCGGCCGAGGCCGGCATCACCCGCTACTACCTGCGCGAGCTGCTCAAGCGGCTCGGCATGCACAAGACGCGGGACGACGGATGATGCGGCTACGGCGACTCGTGTGGGCGCTGGGGCTGAGCGCGGCAACGCTCGGCTGCGGCGAAGAAGAGCCGCCCCCGGTGAGCACCGCGCGCGAGTTCGTGCAGGCGGTGCGGGCGGGTGAGGTCGAGCAGGTGCTGGCGCTGCTCGACACGCCTGCGGTGGAGTACGTCGCGCAGGCAGCGGAGCGCGCGAGCGACCAGGTTGGCGGGCGACGCAACGTGGAGCCGCAAGAGATGCTCCAGGTGGTGGGGGTCGACCCTCACTTCCAGGTCGGCGAGGCCGAGGTGGTCGAGAGCGATGAGAAGCGAGCGGTGGTGCGCCTTCATGGGGCCGATGGCACCTCGCAGTCGCTCGAGCTGGTCAACGAGAACGGGTCGTGGCGGGTGCACCTGCCGCTGCCCCGAGCCCCCATGGTCGAGCCGTGACGCAAGACGAGCAACTCCCTCCACCCAAGCGCGCGCTGCCGTGGCTGCGCGTGGCCCAGCTCGTGCTGCCGCCGCTGTTGGCGGCAGGAGCGATGGGCGTGCACTGGCAGCTCAACGTGCCCGACAAGATCGTCGAGTCGCCCAACGATCAGGGGGCCAAGGGCAAGAAGCCGCCCAAGAAGAAGCCCCGCGAGCGCAAGCCACGCGACAGGTCGAGCGATGACACCCGTAGCGACGAGGAGCTCGACCGCGAGTGGGAGCGGCTGAAGACCACGCCGTTCGATGAGGAGCCCACGCGCGGACGCTGGGCTCGCCACCACCAGGTCATCATCAACCGCGCGGTGGTGCAGGCGCGGCAAGACGCGTTCGCAGGGGCGCCCGAGGAGCCCACCGTGGTGCTGGCCAGCACCACGTGCCGTACGGTGCGCTGCCGCTTCGTGCTGCGCTCACCCTCGGCGCGTGAGCTCGACCGGATGCGGGCCACGCTCGAGCGCCTTCGCATCGGGGGCGATCCGGCCTGGCGGAGCTTCGAAGTCGAGCTGGTGGAGTCGACCGAGGACGCTCCGCCAGCGCCCGCCGAGCCGCTGCGCTTGCTGCAGTTCACGGTGGCGTTTCGCAGCGACGACAACGAGGCCAACGCGCTCGAGATCCCGCCCGCCACGGCCGGAAACCAAGAAGCAGACGACCCGGATGACGCCGACGATCCAGACGACGCCGACGACCCGGACGATGCCGACGCGCCGGGCTAGCCGAGCCTAGTCGGCGCCGGACTAGCCCCCGCAGGCGCCGAACGAGACCGTCTTGTCGGACACGTCGGCGCCCTCGCACTCGTTGGTGCCGTACACGCAGGAGGGCGCGCCGGCGATCCAGACCTCGCCGCACCCGCCCTTGCTGATGTCTTGGCGGGGGTCGCACTCCACGCAGAAGTTGGTGCTGGTGTTGCACACGAAGCGATCGTCGCAGAAGAACGAGCGACAGAACTGGTCGCGCACGTCCTGACCCACGAGGTCCGAGGTGTCGACCTGGATCACCATCGGGGTGTCGGGATCGTTGTCGTCGCACAGGCCCACGTCGTTGACCGAGAGCCCCTCTGCGCACGTGTTGTTCATCGGCCGGCAGCCCTTGGTGCCGAGCTGAGTCGCCGCATCGCAGGTGGTGTAGCGCGCGATGTCGCCGAGCTCGTTGAACGCCTCGGCAAACGGGTGCGTGGGATCGGTGTACGACCCGGGATTGCAGCCGACACTCGCCTTGAAGTCGGCCACGCAGATCTTGTCGACCGAGGACGAGTCGAGGTCGAGGTTGTCCTCGTCGAAGATGCACACGGAGACGTAGCGGTTGTCGCCCGTGGGATCGCAATCGTCGACGGTGTCGCAGCGCTGGACGTCGTCACGCGGGGCCAGGATCGCGGTGCAGGACACGCTGAAGGCAGCCAGGGGGCCCAGCGCGAGGGCGAAGACAGCGGAAAGCCGGGACGTCGTCATGGTCTGTTCACGGCGGGGTCGGGCCCCGGTGGGATTGCCGCGGACGAGCTTACGGAGCCGTCCTCGGGAGCGCAAGCCGGCAGCGTAACCTCGAACGCGGTGCCCTCGGGACCCGTCTCGGCGACGCGCACGCTGCCTTCGTGGTCCAGCAGGATCTGCTGCACGGTGGGCAGGCCAAGGCCCGTGCCCTGGGCCTTGCTGGTGTAGAAGGCTTCGAAGATCTGCTCGACCTCGGCCGTGGACATGGGGATGCCAGGGCCGTTGTCCCGCACAACCGCGATCACCTGGGCATCCTTACACTGCATGTCCACCCAGATGCGGGGTTGATCCCGCGGTCGGCGCTCGGGATCCCGCTCCATGTCGAGCGCGGCCTCTTGGGCATTGCGCACGAGATTCATGAAGACCTGCCGCAGCTGGTTGGCGTCGCCCAGCACGCGAGCGGGCTCGGACGGCAGCCGCCGCACCACGTCGATCCCCGCCAGCTCGAGCTCGGGCGCCATGAAGTCGAGCAGGTCGTCGAGCTCCTCGCGCAGGTCCAGCAGCACGCGATGGGGCTTGGGGCGCCGGGCGAACGAGAGGTAGTCCTCGGTCACGGCGGTGAGCCGATCGACCTCCTTGGTGATCTTGGCCAGCAGCTCGCGACTCTCGGGGCTGGCTTCGGAGAGCTCGTCCTCGAGCAGCTCGGCGTTGAGCGCCATGCTCGACAGGGGGTTGCGGATCTCGTGGGTGATCTGGGCGGCGAGCTGCCCCGCCGCGGCCAGCCGCTCGCCTCGCAGCAGCCTGCGCTCGCGCTCTTCGAGGGCTTCGGCCATGAGATCGAACTCGCGAGCGAGCTGGCTGACCTCGTCCTCGCGCTGGGGGCCCGACGGCGAGACCCGCTGCGACCAGTCGCCGCCGCTGAGCTTGCGAACCCCCTCGGTCAGCCGTCGCAGCGGTCGCAGCGTGAAGAACACGCCCATCGCCGCGACGAGCCCCAGCGCGGACACGCCGAGGGTGAAGGCCAGCGTGAGCCGCTCGGTCCGCGTCTGCGCGACCTCGACCTCGCGGCGCAGCTGCTCGACGGCCTCGCGACTCTTGACGGCCAGCTGCTTGAAGCGCAGCTCGATCTGTCCCTGGCCGCGCACGTCTTGGAGCACCTGGCGGGTCGGGGCCGTCTTGTCGCGCGCGGCCAGGGCGTCGAGCTCCTCGAGCGAGGCACGGATCCCCCGCAGCTCCTCGAGCGGCTCGGCCGCGCCGAAGCGCTCGGGCTCGGCCAACGCCTCGTCGATGGTCGCCCGCGCGAGGCCGATCATCTCGTTGCGCGCCGACAGCGCTTCTTGGAAGTTGGCCTCGAAGGCGGGCCCGAGCTGCAGACCGGCTCGCTCGCCCTGGTTGCCTTGCCAGGCACGAACCTGCTCGACGATGCGCACGGACTGGACGTGGCCGTCGGCGAGGTTCTTGTTGAACACCACGTAGACGTCGACGAGACGGTCGAAGCCCTGCTGGATCGCACGCAGCTGGCCCACCGCAACTACGGCGGACGCCACCGCGGCCAGCAATACCAACATCACGAGCGCCGAGATCCGAGCGGCGAGGCTGTGACGCAGGCGCAGCCGGCTCTGCGGCCGCGGCGGGCCCGCGGGGCGCAGCGCCACGATCGACTCGCCCGAGCCCGACCGCGAGGGGTCTGGGTCCGAGTCCTGGAGGGGGCGCGGCACGGGCGGCAATTTAGCCTTCCCAGCACCACGCCCGCCATGCCAACGTCATCCCACCACCCGTCACCCGGGCCCACGCTCGGGTCACCACCCCACGCCCATGATGCCGAGGATCCCCGTTCAACCGCGAGCCTCTTCTTTGCCTTTGCCCTGCGAAGGCCGCCGGCCCCGCTCCGTGATCGCGCGCGCGCTGTCCACGGTCCTGTGTGTCGCGCTTGCGGGCGCCACCATGACGCCGTCGCTGGCCTCCGCCGGTCCCTTGTCGCTGCTGCGCGTCGCGCCCGACGAGGCCGCGGGCAGCGTTCTCGGCCTCGATGGCAAGGATTCGAACGCCAACAACAACCTCACCAACGCGCTGCGCAAGGCGTTCGCCAACCGCGGGCTGAGCGGCGGTGAGGAGATCAGCCTCGACGAGATGCGGCTGACGATGGGCTGCACCAACGACGAGGTCTCGTGCCTCGCCGAGGGCGGCAAGACCCTCGGGGTTCGTCGCTTGGTGTTTGGCTACCTGCGGCCCAGCGGCGGCGGTTATCAGCTCGACATCCAGATCCTCGACGTCGAGAGCTCGCGCCTCGAGGCGCAGGCGAGCATCGCGGTCTCGAAGGCCGAGCTCGCCTCCGGCGAGATCGATGCCAAGGCGGCGGCGATCGTCAACGAGCTGATGCCGGCCAAGCACACCGACTCGGATCTTCCGGCGCGGGTCGACCCCAAGCAGCCGGAGACCAACCCGGAGCAGAAGGACCCGGAAGGGACCGAGCCGCCCCCGCCCAAGGAGGGTGGGATCTACTTCGGTCTGGAGAAGCCCACGCCGCGCTGGAAGTGGGGAGGCTTTGGCGCGACGCTGGGCCTCACCGTGCTCGCGGGCGGCACCACGATCGGAATGGGCGTGTGGCTGACGTCGAAGAGCGGAGGCTTCCGTCGCAAGCTGGTCGATACGGCCGCGGCCAGCCTCACCGACTCGAATCCGCTCAACGACGTCGATCCCAACATGGCGGAGGGCACCAACCTGTGCGAGTACGCGCGCAGCCGTCCCACCAATGAGCAGGGGATGGTGCTGGGCGAACCTGGCCAGGTGCGCAACAGCAAGGTCGTGCGGGTGTGCAACACCGGCGAGGCCGTGAGGAAGGCGCAGGTCTTCGTCGGCGTTGGAACGGCCGTCTTCGGCGTCGCCACGCTGGTGTTCACGGGCCTGCTGCTGTTCCACAAGCGCAAGCCGGCGGCCGAGGCGATGCTGCGCCACGGCGTCACGCTCGGCCTCGCCCCCTCCGTGGGTGGGATGAGGGTCGGCGGCGGACTGCGGTTCTAGACTGGGGAGCACTGTTCTACTCTCCGTCGCTGGTCACGAAGGGCCGCGACCGGCACGATGCGCGCCATGTCGCTGTTGGCACTGATCAAGGGTCGTCGCGGACGCAGTGGGTTTGGCTATGCATCGACCGCGGAAGAAGTCACCGCCGGGATCGACCTGAAGGGCAAGACCATCCTCATTACGGGGGTGGGCTCGGGGCTGGGCGAGCACAGCGCCCAGGTGCTGAGCTCGCGCGGCGCCAAGATCCTCGGGGCCGCGCGGACCCAGCCGAAGGCCGACGCGGCGTGCAAGGCGTTTGGCGCGGACGCGGTCGGGCTCGCGTGTGAGCTGTCCGAGCCCGATTCCGTGCGCGCATGTGTGGAGCAGGCGGCAAAACACGGGCCGATCGACGTCATCCTCTGCAACGCCGGGGTCATGGCGCTCCCGGAGCGCACGGTCGTGCACGGCCAGGAGCTGCAGTTCCTCACCAACCATATTGGGCACTTCATGCTGGTGACCGGATTGCTCGATCACCTGAGCGACGATGCTCGCGTGGTGGTGCTGTCGAGCGCGGTGCATACCTGGGCTCCGCCGGTGGGGATCGACTTCGACGACATCACGCTGGCGGCGAGCTACACGCCCAATCGAGCGTATGGCCACTCGAAGCTCGCCAACCTGCTGTTCGCGCGCGCGCTGGCCCGCCGCTTCGCGGACACCAAGCGCACCGCCAATGCGCTGCACCCGGGCGTGATCGCGACCAACCTGGGGCGTCACATGGCGCTGCCGTTCCGCATGGCGATGCCGATCGCCGCTGCGATCGCGCTCAAGACGGTCCCTCAGGGGGCGGCCACGCAGTGCTACGTGGCTACGCACCCGACGCTGGCGGAGACGAGCGGCGAGTACTTTGCCGACTGCAACGTCGCCAAGTCGTCGAGCCACTCGCAGGACGAGGCGATGGGCGAGCGCTTGTGGGAGGTCAGCGAGTCGATCGTGGCTGGCTTCTGAGGGCCCGTGGAGGGTGCTACGGCAGATTGCGCGAATGCCGCGATCTGTTGGTGAACGGTGGGTCGCGAGATCGCACCGCACCGAGGGACCCTTCTCATGACCGAGCCCTCATCTTCTTCGGCCGCGCTCTCGCTGTGGCTGGATCTCTCGTCGCCGCTGCCGGATCCTGGGGTTGCGGTGCCCGAGACCCTCGAAGACGACGAGCTCCATGCCGAGGGCCTGGTGGCGCGCCGCGAGCCCGCGGAGCCGCGCGATGCGAAGCCCGCGCCCGAGGAGCCGCTCGACCTCATCGAGCGCCACGCCCGTGAGCGGCTGCGCGCGTGGGTGGTGGGGGCGCCCTCGGTCTCCCCGCAGGTGGGTCGGTTCACGCTGCTGCGTCGCCTGGGTGAGGGCGGGATGGGCACGGTCTACGCGGCCTACGACGACGAGCTCGATCGCAAGGTCGCGCTCAAGTTCCTGCACCCGGCCAAGGCCAATGATCGCAGCGCGCAGCACCGGCTGCTGCGCGAGGCCCAGGCGCTCGCGAGGCTCTCGCACCCGAACCTCGTGACCGTGTTCGACGTGGGTCGCCACGAGGGCCAGGTCTACTTGGCGATGGAGCTCGTCGCAGGGCGAACCATGCGCGTGTGGGTCGAGGAGCAGGCGCCCCCGTGGCGCGCGGTGCTCGAGGCGTGGATCTGCGTGGGGCGAGCGCTGGTCGTGGTGCACGCCGAGGGGCTCGTGCACCGCGACGTGAAGCCCGACAACGTGATCGTCGGCAACGACGGCCGCACGCGCTTGGTGGACTTTGGGCTGGCGCGCGAGGTGGGCGAGGCCACGTCGCGGCCCGACCTCGAGATGGGCCTCACGGCGCGGGAGAGTCACTCGGGCAGCGGCCCGCGATTGCGGGAGACGATCACGAGGAGCCGGGCGGTGGTGGGCACGCCGGCCTACCTCGCGCCGGAGCAGCGCATGGGCGAGCCTGCGGGTCCGGCCGCGGATCAGTATGGGTTCTGCGTCTCGCTCTACGAGGGCCTCTACGGCTGCCGCCCGCCGGGACCGGTGAGCGAGGGCTTGGTGCGCGTGCCGGAGGCGGCGGCCGTGCCGATCGCGGTGCGTCGGGCGCTGTCGCGAGGCCTGAGCATGGACCCGCGTGCACGATTCCCCACGATGGAGAGCTTGCTCGCCGCGCTCGAGCGACCGCTCGCGAGACGCCGCATCGGGTCGCTGGTCGCTGGCGGGGCGGCGGCTGTCGCTGCGCTGGCGGTGGCGGCGAGCTGGGCACGACCCCCGGCTGCGGCCGCGGTCATGCCGTGCGCGAGCGCGGGGTCGGAGATCGAGGCGGTGTGGAACGACGGCGCACGGGCCGAGCTCGAGCGCACCGGACAGCTCGGGGCGCAACCCGTGCTCCAGGCCTTCGCCAGCGAGTGGAGCACGGTGCGGCGCGAGGTGTGCGAGGCGACGCGGGTGGTGGGCGTGCAATCCGAGGCCGCGCTCGATCGCCGCGTGGCCTGTCTCGACCGTCAGCGCGATCGCTTTGCCGCGGTCGTGCCCGACCCCGAGCTCGGCGACGCGAACGTGCTCGCCGGGCTCGCCGAGCTGCCCGCGCCCCGCGATTGCACCTTGCCCGGCGTGGCCGAGGCCGCGGGCGAGCCGCCGCCGCCGCAGCTGCGCGGGGAGATCGCGGCGGTCCACGCGAGCCTGGCGCGCGCGGGGCAGCGGGCGATCGATGGGCGCGTGGACGCGGCACGAGCCGAGGCTGCGGCCGCGCTCGCAGCGGCGCAGACCCTGGGGTACGAGCCGCTGATCGCAGCGGCGCTGCTCACCGTGGGCGCGGTGGAGCGCCACGACTTTCGCGCGGAGCCGGCTCGGGCGGCGCTCGAGCGCGCGATCGATCTGGCCGAGGCCAACGGTGAGCTCGGGCTCAAGGAGGAGGCGCTCGGTCAGCTCGTGCGTCTGGCGATCGACGTCGAGGTCGATCTCGAGCAGGCGGTTGGTGCCTGGCATCGCAACGCCGCCACGCTGCGGCGGCTGGGGGTCTCGCGCGATCGCAGCGCCGGATTGCTGGCCAGCTTGGGGTTGATCCAGCGGCTCGGCGGGCGGCTCGTGGAAGCGGAGATCAGCCTGCGCGCGGCCGACTCGCTCGATCAGGCCCAAGGCCTGCGCGCCGCGCCGCGGCGGGCGAGCAACCTTCGCAACCTCGGTAACGTGCTCGCCGACCAAGGGCGCGCCGCAGAGGCGACGGAGGTGTTCGAGCACGCGCGCGCCCTCGATGCGAGGAACCCCGATGGGTCTGCGATCTGGCAGACCACGGCGCGCGGTGACGCAGCGCTCGCGGAGGGCCACGCGCTGCTGATGCAGGGCAAGCGCGTCGAGGCACGGCGGCGACTCGAGCACGCGCTCGCGGAGTACCGCGATGCATTCGGCCCGCACAGCACCCAGACCGCGGATGCCCACGTGATGCTGGCCCAGCTCGCGATCGATGAGGGCCGCGTCGAGGAGGCTCGTCGTCATGCCGAAGCGGCGGACCTCGCATTTCGGCTCAGCGTGGGCCTCGAGCACCCCGATCGGGTGATCCCGCTCTCGGCGCTGGGGACCGTGGCCTACGAGCAGGGCAGGGGTGAAGCGGCGGTGCAGGCCTTCGACGCCGCGATGCTCCTGGCCGAGCGCAGCGAGCCGGCCCACAGCCTCGGCCTCGCGCAGCACCGCAGCAACCTCGCCGAGGCGCTGCTGCTGGTGGGTCGTACGCGCCGCGCCCGTGCGCTCGCCGAGCAGGCGCTCGCGGTGATGGAGAGCGGCCTCGCGCCGGGACACGTCGACCTGGCGTTTCCGCTGCGTGCGCTGGGTGAGGCGCTGCTGCGCGAGGACGAGGGCGATCGCGCGGTCACGCTGCTGGGGCAAGCGCTGGCGCTGCACGAGGCGCAGCCCTCCTACCCGGCCGAGCGCGCGCGGACTCGGGCGTGGCTGGCTCGGGCCCAGCTCGCGACGGGCGACGAGGCCAGCGCGCGAGATCAGGCCCGCCTGGCGGCCGTCGAGCTGGATGCGCTGGGCCCCACCTACGCGGCCGATGCAGCGGCCATGCGAGAGATCGCGCGGCAAACATCCACCGTGAACCCGCGATCTGGCGACCCGGCGCCGTGACTCCCTCGTGGCTTGTTGGTGCGGCCGAGTCCGCGCTACATGGAGAACCCTCAATGCAGAGAATCCCATCGTGTCTCGCGGCTGCCTTCGTCCTCGTGCTCGCCTGTGGCAAGGGCGCCACTCCAGATACCACTCCGGGCTCCACGCCACCGGGCGACGCGGTGCTCACTCCGGAGACGGCCAACTGCGCCAACGCCTACGACGTGGTGGGCGCGGTGCGCTCGGGCGTGCTCACCGAGTCGATCAACGGGCAGTCCTTCACCGATACGGCACCGTTCGAGTGTGTGCTGCTGGCCGCGACCCAGCAGGTCGTGTTCTCGTTCAATGACTCGTCGACGGATCCGACGTCGGGCTGCAAGTACACGCTGACCTACACGGTGGACGGAAGCCCGATGTCCTCGCCGCAGACGCTGAACTGCCCGAACCCCGCCCTCGCGTTCACGACCACGGCTACGCCGGACTCGGGCGATCCGAAATGCGACGGCAAGCCGACGATCGTGTTGGATCCCAAGATCGTACTGAAGACGAACAACTGCGGCGGCGACGAGGACGAGTAGCGGGCGCGACGGATCGCGGCTACACCCGCCGTGGCGCCATTCTGTGCCATGGCGGCTGGCCGCGCGCTTTCGCACCCCGATCTCGTACTACGATCTGCGGGTGCCGATGAGCGACTTCGAGTTGCTGGAAGCCTGGCGTGAGGGCGATCGAGCTGCGGGCGGCGAGCTGTTCGACCGCTACTTCATGCCGCTGCGTCGCTTCTTTCGCAACAAGGTCGGCGATGACTTCGAGGAGCTCGTGCAGCGCACGCTGACGCGCTGCGTGGAAGGCCAGCGGCGCTTCCGCGGAGACAGCAACTTCCGTAGCTACCTGTTTGGCATCGCGTACAACGTTCTGCGCGAGCATGTGCGCGAGTGCGAGCGCGAGCGCGGGCGCGGGCCGCAGCCCGAGGAGGACGCCTCGGTCGTGGATCTCGGGCTGCCCGGCCCTTCGACGCTGGTTGGTTTCCAGCGTGAGCAACGGCTGCTGCTCGCCGCGCTCCGCCGACTGCCGCTCTCCGACCAGGTGGTGCTCGAGCTGTTCTACTGGGAGCAGCTGTCGTCGGCGGAGATCGGCGAGGCGCTCGAGCTCCCGAGCGGTACCGTTCGCAGTCGCCTGCGTCTGGCCCGGGATCGGCTGCGCGGGTACCTCGACGAGCTGGCCCGCGACGCTCACGAGCTGCGCAGCACGGTCGACAACCTCGATCACTGGGCGGCCGAGCTGCGCGCTCGCCTGGGCTCGTGACACGAGCGCACCGCCCCCGCGTGCGCGGAGGCGGTGGCTCGGAGCAGCGGCGGGCCACCGCCGCGAGCGTCACGCGAGCGCGACGCTAGACCGGCTCGCCGCCGTTGCACACGAGGCCGAGGGACTCGATCTGTGCATTGACGAGGGCGCCGCAGGCCGCGGCCTGGGTGTCGCTCACGTTGTAGAACTCGTTGCCGTACTCGGGCGAGCCCGACTCGCACTGGCCTTGGCCGTTGCCGTGGTCCCAGAAGGTCGCGACATAGCCACCCTCGCCGTTGATCTGGGCATGGCCGCCGCTACCCCAGTCGTCGTTGTAGCAGGCGTCGATGGGACCCGCCTCGGGGTCGAGCACGAGCGCCTGGAACATCGGCATCTCTAGGCACTGGGGCGGGCACTCGTCGGGACCGGCCGCCTCGATCGGCGGTCCCGAGGTGAGCTCCATCTCGCACCCGCCGAGGGCGATGTCATCGATGAACCAGCCCTGCTCGAAGCTGCAGCAGCCGTCGAGGGTCTGGTACTCGAAGCGAAGGGTGCCGGTCTGGCCCGACAAGATCGCGGTGTCGAGCGCGATCGAATCCCAGTCGTCGCCCGCCCGCGTCTGGTCGCGGTACTCGCAGAACGCCTGCGGGTTGACCCCGCCCGTGCAGTCCACGAGCAGCCAGGTCTCACCGGTGTCGGCGGTGAAGAAGATGCGCTTGCGGTCGTAGTAGTCGCCGCCCTCGTCGACGTGCCACGAGCGCAGCGCGAGCGAGTCGCCGAGGGTGATGGGCCCCACCGTCACGGACGAGCTCTCGTTGTCGTCGCCGGGGTACGGGGCCAAGCGGTTGCCGTCGGTGCCGAGCGCCTGCGAGGCGAACGGCACCTCCGCGAGCACGTAGCTGGGCGGCGCGGCGCCGAACAGCTGCCAGTCTCCGGTGGCCTCGAGGATCGGGCTCGCGCCGTCGAAGTCGAACAACACCGCGCCGCCGCTTCCTCCGCCCGAGCCGGCCGGTCGCACGCTCACCCCGGCGAGATCGGCCTCGCACTGGTTGGCGTAGATCTCTCCGTTGCAGCCACACACCGGGCTCTCTTCGACGCCCTCGCAGCTCGCCGGGTGCGAGTAGCACAGTCCCGCTGCCACGTCGCCGCAGACCGCCGGCTCGACGAAGTAGCAGAACTGGTCCTCGGCACAGTCGTCGTTGGCGTTGCAGGCGTGATCGGGCAGGTACATGTAGTACGCAGTGCAGGGCTCGAGCTCGAGCTCGTCATACTCCGGGCCCCAGTACCAGGTCGCGTCCTGTGTGGCATTGTTCCAGCGGCCCACGCCCCAGAACCCGACCTCGTCGACCCAGTAGGACGCGTTGGTCGGGCCGCTGAAGAACACGGGGATCGAGGTCCAGTTGAGCCCCGGCTCACCGGTGACCGCCATGGCCTCGTGGGTGGGCACCACGCCCACGAGCGACTGGTAGGGCTCGATGCTGCCGTCGAACTGGGCCACGACCGCCGAGCCATAGGGCACGGGGAAGTCGACGCCGCCGCCGGGATTCCAGTTGAGGTAGCTCTGGTTCTCGGCATCCCAGCCCCACACGTTGAGGAGCGAGTCACCGAAGCGATCGTGGAGATCGGCGGCGCTGTCGATGTCGCCCAGCATGCACATGCCGAACTTGGTGTGGCCGGGATAGGCGGCCGTGGTGCTCTTCATCACCATGGTGGAGAGCCGGAGCGCGGTGCCGAGCTCTTCGTACTGGACCAAGCCCACGCGGTAGAAGTAGTGGGGGGTCTCGAGGTAGAGGCTGGCTGCGCCTTCGTCGACCCAGCTCGAGACACCGTAGAGCATGGTGCCCTCGACTCCGGGCGCGAGCGGCTCGTCGTACACGATGTCGAGCAGCGCGCGGGGGTCGGTGGAGCGGTACACGACGATGTCGCCGTAGAAGCCGTTGGCCGACCAGTCGAGCACCACGTCTTCACCGGTCTCGCCGCCGAGCGAGATCTCGAGCGGAAACCCGCGCACGACCGCGTCGTGGTCGTACGTGGACAGTGCATCGCTTGCCGGAGCGGGGGGCCGCTCGCGATCGTCCTCCGCGTCGAGCTCCGCGACATCGTGTGAGTCGGGCTCGGCATTGCACGCCGGGCCCATGGCCAGTGCGGCCATCGTTGCCACCCAAGTCCAGTTCTTTCGCAGTCCGCTGTACATGTTTCGTCGTTGCCTTGTCGTGATACTGGTTCGTTCGCGGCGAGGCGGGAGCGAGCCTGCGCGAGGGCGCAGGGAGGCCTCGGCCCCGGTCGAGCGCGCGATGCCGTCCTGGCATCCGCGTGGTCGATCGAGGCGAATTCGCTCGCCGCTGGCGTCCAAGCCCCGTTCTCGAGGGCTCAGACGTCGGTGTAGGGTTCCGCTAGATTTGGATACGATGTCGGGATAGTCGTGTCAATCGAGTAGTTCGGGATACGTGGATTTCTTTTACGTGGTTGATCGTAGACGCGCGATAACGCGCGAGTTGGACTCGACTCGGGATTCGCGATCGTAGTCACGCGATCGCGATCGCGATCGCAGTCACGCGATCCCGATCAATTGACGATTCCGCGCCCGCGCCCGCCGGGCAGGGGCGGCACCGCGTGGGCGCGTAGCTCCTCGAGGGTCACGAAGCGCAGCGTGTCCTCGTGGGTGGCCTCGAGCACCACGGGCGGCGCGGCGCCGGCCTCGAGCGCCTCCTTCCAGCGTGAAGCGCACAAGCACCAGCCATCGCCGGGGCGCAGTCCGGGAAATCCGTATGCAGGCGCGGGCGTGGACAGGTCGTTGCCCTGCGCGCGCGAGAATTCGAGGAACTCTTCGGTCACGCGCGTGCACACCGAGTGCACGCCCTGATCGTGCGGCCCGGTGCGGCAGCAGCCGTCGCGGTGGAACCCGGTCATCGGCTCGGTGCAGCACAGCTGCAGCGGCCCGCCCAACACGTTCTTGTCGTCGCTCACGGTGCGCTCCTTGGTCAGCGGCCGATCGCGGCCAGTCGCTCGCGCGCCACCTTGGGTAGCTCGGGGTCCTTGCGCGCAGCGTCGGCCATCGTCTTGGCGTCGGCGGGCTGGCCGAGCGCGTGGGCTGCGAGTGCGACCACCACGAAGGTGTCGGCGGGCCCCTGCCCGGGGTCGAGGTCGCGGATTGCTCGACGCAGCAGCTTGCCGCCGGCCGCTTGCTGGCCCTTGCGCTGCGCGAGCGCGAGGGCCTGCGCGGCCAAGGCGATGGGGTGCAGCGGCGCGATGCCCTGCACGCGGGCCAGCGCGAGCGCGAGCGCGGCGGCGTCGTCGGTGACGACCGCGAGCATCAGCAGGCGCGCGGCCGGCTCGAGGCTGTCGCCGTCGATCGCCATGGCAGCGCGGAGCTGGGCCTTCTCGTCGTCGACCCGACCCTCCTTGCGCGCGAGGTTGGCCAGCAACACCAACGGCTCGAGCGCCTCGGTGTGGTGGCCATGGGCGGCCTCCAGGTGGCGAACGGCGGCCGCGGGCTTGGGCCCCTCGAGCAGCAGCTTGGCCAGCATCATGCGGGACACATAGCCATCCCCGCCGTCGGCCACGAGCTTGGTCAGGGTGCGGGTGGCCTCGTCGAGCTGGTTCTCGCCGGCCTGCGCGATCGCGGTGCTGAGCAGCTCGTCGAGCTTGCTGGGCTTGGTGCCGGGGCCCCGGCCCTCGGCGGTTGGCTCCCAGCCGCTCACCTTGCGGTCGAGCTCGGCGAAGAACCAGCGCTCGAATTCCTGCTCGACCGTGGCGAGCTCCTTGCCGAGGTGCTCGCGAAACAGCGCGTCGGTGTGGGCCCCGCTGCGATAGCCGCGGAGCACGGCCACGAGCTTCTCGCGGCCGTAGGTGCGCCCGAGGTAGCGCATGGCGTAGGCAGCCGTGGCGTAGGCGACCTCCATCATCATGCCGTCTTCGGCGCGGATGAAGGCGAGCTCGAGCTCGGACAGGCGGCGCAGCTTGCCGGCGCGGCGTGCCTGCGAGAGCAGCTCGGCGCTCTCGCGCGCCCACGCCGGATCGGCGAGCTCCGACTCCCACTCGCTCAGCCCTTCGGTGAACCATCGCGGCACCCGCCCGCCCGAGAGCGCGATCGCATAGGTGTGCGACAGCTCGTGCCGGATCACCATGTCGATGTTGTAGGCGCCGCTGAACGGGCCCACGAATGTGATCACGGGCCCAAAGCACACCGCGAGCGCACCGAGGCTGGGCACGCCCACGGTGCGCACCGAGAACGCCTCGGGGTCGGCAAAGAACTCGAGGCGCAGGCTGCCGGCCTTCATGCCGTAGTGCTGGTCGAGCTCGTCACGCGAGCGTCGCACCGAGGCCAGGAGACCGGGCTCGATGAGCTCGAGGTCGAGCTTGGGCAGGCGGATCACGAGGTCGCCCTCGGTGCGCTCGGCGTAGTGCGGATCGATGGTGTCCTTGTACAGGTCGAGCACGTTGCGGGTGCGCTCGTTGAAGCGGTCGCGCTTCCACGCGCGGGCCAGCGCCTCGCGACCCTCGGGCTCGTGACCCAGGCGCAAGAGGTTGAGCCCCAGCGCGCTCTGTACGTACGGATCGTCGGGGGCCAGCGCGGCGGCCTCGCGCAGCACCGCGTCGGTCTCGGGGTAGAGGTGCAAGAAGCCGAGGATGTCGCCCAGATCGATGAAGAAGTCGCGGCCGCGGGGGTCGAGCACGAGCGCGGCGTCGCGGTGCTTGGCGTAGGCCTTGGGGTCGTCCTCGGCGATGGCGAGGCCGGCCAGCACGGCCAAGCCGCCGATGTGGTGGGGATCGACGGCGAGCGCCTCGACCCCGCCGCGCTGGCGTGCTTCCTCGCGCCGACCCTCGATGAGCGCGATGCGGCCGAGCGCGGCGTGGGCATCGGGATTGGTCGGGTCGACCTGCAGCGCTTCCTCGGCGAGGCGCGAGGCATCGGCGAAGCGCATCAACGACAGCTGCACGCGGGCCATGCCCACCAGCGCCTCGGTGTGCCAGGGGTCGCGCTCGAGCAGCAGCTCGAAGGTCTGCGCGGCGTCGCTCTGCGCGTACTTCTCGAGGAACATGGCCCCGCGCAGCAGCAACACGTCGTCGGCCACCCACGTGCCCTCGGCCACGGGCGCGAGGCTCTCGGCGTCTTGCAGCACGCCGTTGGCGTCGTGGAACGCACCGCCCGTGCCGCGGGCCAGCGCGGCCTGAGCCACGGCCACGAGCGCTTCGGCGGTCGTGGCCTCGCCCGCGTCGTAGGCATCGTAGAGGCCGTCCATCAGGGCCTTTGCCTCGGCCTCTTGGCCGTGGCCGCGGCGCGAGAGCAACGTCAGCAGCTCGCCGCGCAGCGGGAGATCCTTGGGGTGCGCGCGCAGGCCCTCGTCGAGCAGCGTGCGGGCTTGCTTGGGGTTGCCGCGGCGCCACGCGAGCCGAGCGCGGCGCAGCAGCACCTGCGGATCGCTGGGGGCACCGGCGGGATCGGCCAGCGTCGTCGCGGCGGCCTCGAGCTGGCCGACCAACATCAGTGCGCGCGCCAAGGCGAGTCGCGCGGTGAGATCCTTGGGAGTCTCGCCGAGCTGGGTGCGCAGGAATGGGATCGCACCGTCGGGGTTGCCGTGCACCACCGCATCGAGCGCGGCGTCGCGATCGTTCACGGGCTGGGCCGCGGGTCGCTCGCGTCGCGTCGCCGCGGCGGGTCCGCCCTCGTGGCCGGCGTAGGCCGCGGTCGTGTCGCCGAGCGGCGGAGGCTGGTCCGCGGTGGGCTCCACCGGGGGCGGGGCCGTGGTCTTGGTGCAGGCGAGCGCGACGGACAGCGCCAGCAACCACGCCCGGGCTCGCCCCCGAGGGTGATGAAGAAGCAGCCCGGCTCGTGCTTTGGAGGGCATGGAAGCGGGAATTCTGGGAGGGGGAGGGTGGGGTGTCAAACCGCGGGTGGGCCGGGGTCAGGGGCTCGCGCCGCGGTGCTATCCTGCCAGGTGCATGGCCGACTCGGACAAAGCACACACCGCCTACCCGGCCGACGTCTACGAGACCTTCGATGCCTTCATGCAGCAGGTGCTCAAGGATGTCTACGAAGCGGGTGCCAAGCGCGCCGAGTTCGTGGCCTTGGTCATCGCCTCGGGGGAGCTGCTGCCGATGGCGTGGGGCAGAGTCCGCAAGACCGGGGTCAAGGAGCTCGCTCTCGGTGCGGCGGGCGTGGTCGCGCTGCGGGTGGGGCTCAAGTATCTGCTGGGCGGACCGCTCGGCATGATCCTCACCGGCTTCACTGCGGCCACGCTGATCTCGTTCTTCTGGTCCAACCAAAAGGAAGTGCTGCGGCGGGTTCGGCCCTACAAGCAGGTCATTCGCGACGGGCACGAGAAGTTCGACGATATCCAAGCCCGCTATCAAGATGGCCGCTACGACGCGGGTGAGCGCGCGCTGCTGGTCGAAGGCCTGCTGCGCCGCGTCATCAACGAGATCGAGGCGCCGCTGCCCGCGGCCGAGGCCGAGGCCGAGAGCTAGTCGCTCCCGCCTCGAGCCCCTGCCTCGAGCCCCTGCCTCGAGGAGCCGAGCCGCTACTCGACCGGAGTGAAGGAGAGGAGCTCCTTGTGGGTGGCCGCGAGCGCAGCTCCGGCCCCGCCCGCGCTGCCCGAGCCCGCTCCGTTGTTGTCGCACGGCGCCGCGGAGGTGGCGGACATCTGCGGGCCGCAGCCACCGTTGGCGCACTCGCCCGAGCCGATCTGCTCGACCGACGCGAGCGTGAGGCCAGGGCTACCAAAGGCCGCGCCGTAGTTTGGGCTGCCCGGTCCAGCCGCGTCGGAGCCCGCGATGAGATCGAAGCCCGACTCGTTGTTGGCCGTGACCCGATACGTGATGAGGAAGGTGGAGCCGGGGTCCTCGTGCCAGGTGTCCTCGCTCTCGTCGTAGAAGATCTCGTCGCAGATCGCAGCCGGTGGCTCGTAGACCGTGAACTGCAGGTTGTAGACCTCGACGCCTTCGATCACGGTGGGATTGGCGTCATCCACCGTGGCCGCGTCGACGACCCCGGTCACGAAGATGCGCGGCGCTCGGATCGGCCGGGTGCCGCGCGCGAACATGCGGGTGTCTTCGTAGGTGCTCGCGCCCTCGTACGGCACGATGGTGCGCGTGCGCTCGATGTCGGTGAGGGCCACCCGCATGAAGGTCGCGCTGGCCCCAGGCGCGGTCTTGGGTGCACCGGCGGGCACCGTGAAGCCACCCTGCGGGATGCTCGAGTGATCATCCACGAGCACGTAGATGCTGCTCTGGTAGTTGGCGCCTGGTCCTTCGCGTAGCGCGTTGTCGGCCGGGCTCCCGCCGATCATCGCGAGGAGGAACTGATTGGTGGGCGTGAGCGGCCCGGCGCTGCTCACCGAGGTGATGTCGTCGAGGCGATCGTTGGAGGACACGGCCGGCGCGAACGCGAAGGTCTCGGCGCGGTTGGCCGGGCTCACGGTGCACGTTGCACCCGCGCCTTCGCAGGCGGGGATCGGGCTGGCGATGGCCGGGTTGGCGACCGTGCCCCACAGGCCGCCGCTGTCGGCCGCGTGCGCCGTCTCGCGGCCGAGGTCCCAGCGGAACAGACGCCCGGCGGGATCGGTCACGTAGACCTCCTGCATCTCGGCCCACATGCGCGAGAGGCAGTGGGTGCCCACGGCAGGGTCGACCACGGTACCGAACGCCGGCTCGAAGGTGGCGCTGGGATTGACCGCGGGCAAGACCGCGTACTCGATGAGCTGACCGGTGAGCGCATCGACGCGCAGCAGCGTGCGGCCCTGCTCGGGGGCACCGCCTGCGGTGGGGTAGCCGCTGCCCATCACGAAGAACGCATCGGGTGGCTGCGTGCTGGCTTCGCCGGGCACGTGATAGCCCATCGCGGGGCGGGCCCAGGTCTCGCCGTTGAAGCCGTCGTAGGTGGCCTTGAGCGCCGGGTCCTCGGTGGTCCACACGACTTCGAGCGGACCTTGCGGAGACTCCGGGCTCATATGCGAGAGGTCGAGCACCATGTGCTCGGTGCCGCCGGGGCCCATGCCGATGATCGCGAGCTGACGCCAGTGGTGCAGCTCGGCATCGGCCGCGGTGTCGTCGTAGACCCAGCCCCGGTTGATGGTGGCCGCGAGCCCGTAGCGGTGCTCGTCGAGGTTGCTGGGCTGCCCGTAGTTGGCGGCACCGAGGGCGGCCTTCTGCGCCAGCGAGGCGAGCAGGAAGCGGGGGATGAAGCCCCACAGCTCGTTGCCGCTGTCGAGCTGGAACGCGTGGAGCACCCCAAAGTCGTCGCCGACGAGCACCGCTTCTTGGGCTTCGTAGTGCTGCGAGGGGATCTGGAGCAGGTTGTCCTCGTCCCACACATCGGCGGCGTATTGCTCGAGCGAGTTGGGCACGCCATCGGCCGCGCCGATCAGGCGACCGCCGCAGTGTGGATCGCGGATGGCCACGGAAGGCGTGCGCTGGGGATCGAAGGGCGGCACGCGCTTGACGATGATGGGCGCCGAGTTGGCCAAGCCCGGGAGCTTCCAATTTCCCGGTGCGTCGCGGCCGAGCAGGAAGGCCGCGATCTCGTCGGCCTGGGCCGAAGCGCCCGCCCCCGAGACGATGCCTTGGCTCATGAGCTGGCCGAGGAATGCCGCGGAGGCCGTCCCGTCGGGATCGGTGACCGGGATCAGCTGATTGTTCGCATCGTGGGTGTAGATGCGGCGGTCGTTCCACGCGGTGAGCGACAAGCACTCGCCCGCGTCCCACGAGCGGCTCTGCGGGCACGGGCCAAATGTCTCCTCGGCGGCCTCGGGCGGGAACTCGGGGCTGGGTGCCACGCACGCGGGCAGCAGATCGCCGGTGTCGGGATCGCGGAAGTTGCACAGCTCGCGCGTCACGTGGCCGCGCCACGTGGGGAACTCGGTGGCCGCGTTGATCGAGGTCTGTAGCGCGTCGATCTCTGCACCGCCGCCTCCGCCGGCCACGCCGAACTCGTTCGCGCTGCTCCCCGGACCGGAGGGCAGGGCGAAGTTGCCGATCTTGGCGACGATCTGTCCGAGCACCTGCTGGAGCTCGTCGGCGGAGCTCGCCAAGAAGGCGCACTCGCCCGCAGGATTGGAGGGGTCGGCACACGTGTCCCAGGCGCTGGCGGGTGCATCGTCGCAAGGGGTATCGCACTGGACCCCGTCGCACGCGCCCGCGCCCGCGCAGGCCATCGCGTTGAGCTCGTCACCGGCACCGAGGAAGAAGCCCACGACGTAGACCTGCGTGCCAAGGTCGCGGCGCAGGTCGGCGAGGCGGCGGTAGAGGCCCCAACCACCCTCGTTGGCCGGGTAGGGCGAGCCGTCGGTGATCAGCACCGCGGCCGTCGGCGCGCACACGTCGGGCGCCTCTACGTTCCTCACGAAGGCGAGGTACGAGGACACCGTGGGGTGGGCACTGAACGCGTTGCTCTGAGTGGGAGCCGCGGGGATCGGGCCGATGGTGCTGCGCCAGGGGGTGTAGCCCACCGCATCGACGCCGCCGTAGATCATCGGCGAGGTGTAGGCCATCACGTCGTCGCGCGCCGCGTCGGCGGTGGCGGGGCCCCAGTAGTTGGGATTGATCGGGGTGTTGGTGAGGTCGAGGTAGAACGGCGCGAACAGCTTGCCCGACTGCACGTTGTTGGCCTGGCCCGCGATGCCGGAGTGGTTGTTGCCCGTGCTCGTGGGGTTGACCTCGTAGTTGGCGTAGCCGGGGAAGCCGTCCACGTAGGGCCAGTAGTAGAAGTCGTTGCCCCACACATTGGCATTCTTGGTCGCGTTGGTCGTGCCGTAGTCGCCGACGGTCGCGTAGGTGATGGAGCGGTCGGGATCGGTCGCGATGTTGGGCTGGAAGCGCACCCCCATGAACCTCGGGAACCACTGCACGCGGCGCGTGGCATTGTTCACGTGCGTCATGTCGGCGAAGGCGGTGCTGATGAGCGGCGAGCTGGGGATCGCGCCGTTCTGGTGATTGGCGAGGATCTTGGAGCCCACGCCCAGCTCGTCCCAGCGCAGGTAGGGATAGGGGCGAATGTTGTTGCCCTGGCACAAGCGCCACGCGCCCTGATGACCGTCGCGGGTGATGGTCTCCCACGAGAAGCCCACGTCGGGGTAGTTGTAGAAGCGGATCCAAGTGAAGCGCCGGCTGTTGCCGTTCACCGAGCACATCGCCGGCGCGGGGCCGTTGGCGTGGGGCCCGTTCTGCTCGAAGGTCATGAGCGCGAACTTGGCGTCGTCTTGGGTCGCCGTGATCACGTCGTTGATGGCCCGACGGGCCGCGGCCATGCGGCTCTCCGAGGTCGTGCCGGCGAACGCTGGGTTCTCGCACTCCTGCCAGCGGCACTCGTCGAGCACGGGCTGCGAGCGCATGCCCATCGAGCCCGAGGTGTCGAGCACGAACAGGATGCGCGGCTTGATCGCGCCGGCCTCGGTCGCGGTGTGCAGCACGTAGTACGGCTGCAAGCGGGCGCTGCTCTCTTGCACGCCCGTCAGCAGCAGCGCCAAGCCCAGCACCAGCCACACCAGCGGCCCCACGACTCGGCTTCGCCTCGCCGACCTACGCCCAACATCCGCGCGTTCCATCGAAGACAATGTACTTCGAATACGGCCTCCGTGGTGGTTGTATCGCAGCGAATTTCGCCTCGCAGGAGGCCCTAGAGACCTCCGCAGCGAGTATTGCGAACCCGATACACTTTGCGTAGCTAGCCGTGTTCGGCGATCCACTTACGCGTGAAGTCGGTGGCACGACGGTAGGATTCGCGCACCTCCTCGACCAGCTGCTTCTCGACCTTGCCGCCCAGCAACGGGATCCGGCACTCGCAGACGCCCTCCCACACCCGCTTACAGCGGTTCTCGCCGAGCGGCTCGACCCGGTAGACGCCGGTGGTGGTGATGCGGTCGGCCGCGAACCCGGGGATGGTGATCGTCCGCATCTCGCTCTTGGCCGCCGAGAACTCGTTCTTCTCCACGTAGGTGATGGCCCCGCTCACCAGCTTCTTGATGAAGCTCGGGACCTCGCGCTGGGGGGTGAGCCGCTGCTCGCGGCGAATGCGGAGGGTGGGCCCCTCGCCCTCGCGCTCGAACGAGAGCCGCTCGCGCACGATGTCGAGCGCAGGCCACAGCCCCGCGTTGTACTCGTCCGAGAAGAACATCTCCCAGTAGCCCTCGGCCGAGATCTCGAAGGGGTCTTCGATGCGGTACTCCATGTTCGCGCAACGCTTGCAGCTTCTGGGGCGGGCCACAACCCCGGGGTCCGCGCGCGATTCTGGCCCGCCGCTGCGGCTCGAGGGCCCCGATTTGGCCCTCGGACGGCCTTCGCGAGGATGCGTGCGCCAAGCTCGGGCGGTCGTCCCGGAGGCAGCGCGAGGGGTTATCGTCGACCCATGCGTAGCCTCGACTTCTCCGTGCGTGCCTCCGGGCTCCAACTGCGTGCGCTTGCGGTGGCTGGCCCCCGCCTCGCCGCTCTGTGTTCCCTCGTGCTCCCGAGCATCGCGGCGGCGGCCGTGGTGCCCGCCCGAGTCGTGCTCCAGAGCGGTGAGATGCCGGCTGCGGCCGCCGTGGTCGATGTGGGCCCGCCGTTCGTGAATGCCGGCGGCGAAGTGGCGTTCGTGGGCAACCTGAACGACGGCGATCACTACGTGTTCATCGGCAACTCCGTGGTCTGGGTCGGCAGTGACGACCTCGCGCAGACGCTCGACGCCGTCGAGCAGACGATGGACAGCAACGGCGCGGGCAACTTCGTCTACGCCCCCGACATCGACGGGCTCGACGGCCTCTATACCGACGCGGGTACGCTCGCGACCGTGGGTCAGCCTGCGGTGGGGTTCGCCGCCGGAGCGGTCTATTCGTTCCACGGCGGGGCCTCGATGACCGCGGATGGAGCGATCTACTGGGTCGCGGGCATCGATCTCGATGCCAACGGAAGTACCGATACCCGCGGGTTCTATCGCACGCCCGACGGCACCGCGGCCTCGATCGAGCTGCTGCTCGCCGGTGGCGACATGATCGATGGGTTCATCGTCGACGACGACGCCTCGGGCATCGACTTCTTCTACCAGGTCTCCGAGGACGGGGCGCACCGCATCCACGTGCT
>JBFIJN010000016.1:0-43706 GCA_041600735.1 Nannocystaceae bacterium | reverse complement strand
GGGCACCACCACCCCAGGCACCACCATCGACCCCGACTCGGGCACGACCGCCGACCCCGACTCGAGCTCGGCCGACGGCGTGACCGAGTGTGCATCGAGCGAGTCCTGCGTGGATCTCCCCCCGCCCGGCTGGGACGGACCAGTCGCATACTTCGAAGGCGATGATCTCGCAATGCTCCCCAGCTGCGCGGCTCCCTTCGGCGGGCTCGATCTCGAGGCCTTCGCGGGACTCGTCGCCGAGCCGGCCGACTGTGATGACTGTGCCTGCGGCTCCGCAGCCGCGATCGAGTGTGCACCTCCGTCGATCCGCCTCTACCACAACTCCGGGTGCTCGGGCACGCCGGGCAGTGAGTTCCAGCTGGGCCCGACGAACCAGTGCACCGTGTTCCCCAACGGCGTCGGCGCCTACGGAGCAGAGTCCGATCCCGTCGTGCCGATCCCCGGCACGGGCAGCTGCGCACCCACGGGCGGCGAGGCCAGCGTGACCGCGCCCACCTGGGACACGCAGCTGCGCGCCTGCGCCCCAGCGACCCCGACCGTCGCGTGCGGCGACGGCAAGGCCTGCGCGCCCACCCCCGGCCAGCCGTTCGCGGCGGGGCTCTGCATCCACCGACCCGGCGACGTGGCCTGCCCCGCGGGCGACTACGATCAGCGCTTGCTTCGCTACCTCGGCGTCGACGACGGGCGCAGCTGCTCGGCCTGCGAGTGCGGCAGCCCCGAGGGCGGCACGTGCTCGGCGGAGCTGCTGTTCTCGTACACGAACACGTGCACCGACGACTATCTACACCTCACCAACCCGGGCTCGGGCGGCTGCACCACCCTCTGGGGCGATGAGCCGTCCTCGGGCATGCTGCTGGTCAACTCGGTCAACGGGGCCGCGTGCGCGGCCTCGGGCGGCGCGGCCCAAGGCGAGGCGCAGCCGAGCGAGCCGGTCACGTTCTGCTGCACCGGCTGAGCCCGCTCGAGGCCCCGCGGCTTCGCGGGGCCTCGCCGCCTACCGTCCTACTCCGCGGCGTCGGTCCGCCCGCCACTCGCAGCCGGCGTACTCAGATAGATCTCGCCCCCCGCGGCCTGGAACTCCTCGGCCTTCGCCCGCAGCCCCTCGAGCGTGGCCTCGTCCATCTCGCGCACGTCTTGGGTGAGCTTCATCGAGCAGAAGTGCGGGCCGCACATCGAGCAGAAGTGGGCCGTCTTGGCGCCGTCGGCGGGCAGGGTCTCGTCGTGGAACATGCGCGCGGTGACGGGATCGAGGCTGAGGTTGAACTGGTCGTGCCAGCGGAACTCGAACCTCGCCTTGGACAGCGCGTTGTCGCGGGCCTGCGCGCCGGGGTGGCCCTTGGCCACGTCGGCCGCGTGCGCGGCGATCTTGTAGGCGATGACCCCGTCCTTCACGTCCTGCTTGTCGGGCAGGCCCAGGTGCTCCTTGGGGGTCACGTAGCAGAGCATCGCGCAGCCATACCAGCCGATCATCGCGGCCCCGATCGCCGAGGTGATGTGATCGTAGCCGGGCGCGATGTCGGTGGTGAGCGGCCCGAGCGTGTAGAACGGCGCCTCGTGGCAGTGCTCGAGCTGGAGATCCATGTTCTCCTTGATCTTGTCCATGGCCACGTGGCCCGGGCCCTCGATCATCACCTGCACGTCGTGCTTCCACGCGATCTTGGTCAGCTCGCCCAGGCAGCGTAGCTCGGCGAACTGCGCCTCGTCGTTGGCATCGGCCAGGCACCCGGGGCGCAGGCCGTCGCCGAGCGAGAACGAGACGTCGTACTTCTTCATCACCTCGCAGATGCGCTCGAACTCGGTGTAGAGGAAGCTCTCCTTGTGGTGGTGCAAGCACCACTTGGCCATGATCGAGCCGCCGCGCGAGACGATGCCGGTCACGCGATCCTTGGTGAGCGGGACGAACGGCAGCCGCACGCCGGCGTGGATCGTGAAGTAGTCGACGCCCTGCTCGGCCTGCTCGATGAGCGTCTCCATGAAGACGTCGATGTCGAGCTTCTCGGGGCGGCCGCCGACCTTCTCGAGCGCCTGGTAGATCGGCACCGTGCCGATCGGCACCGGGGAGTTGCGCACGATCCACTCGCGGGTCTCGTGGATGTTCTTGCCGGTCGAGAGGTCCATGACCGTGTCGGCGCCCCAGCGGGTGGCCCACTGCAGCTTCTCGACCTCTTCCTCGATCGACGACGACACGGCGGAGTTGCCGATGTTGGCGTTGATCTTCACCAGGAAGTTGCGGCCGATGATCATCGGCTCGGTCTCGGGGTGATTGACGTTGGCGGGGATGATGGCGCGGCCGCGGGCGACCTCGTCGCGCACGTACTCCGGCGTCATCTGCTCGCGCACGGCGATGTAGCGCATCTCCTCGGTGATGATGCCGAGGCGCGCGTAGTGCATCTGGCTGTGGTTGCCGTCGCTGGTCTTGGCGCGCGCGTCGATCCACGGCTGGCGCAGCTTGGGCAGGCCGCGCCGCGGGTCGGGGTTCTCGGGGCCGGTGGTGTCGTAGACCCGCAGCGGCGGCTCTTCACCCGCGAGCGTGATCTCGCGGAACGGCACGGACAGCTCGCCCTCGTACACGCGACGCGAGCTGGGAAAGTGCTCGTGCAGCGGGGGGAGGATGGCGACGGGTTTGGTTTCGGGGCTCGCGACCTGAAGTCGCGCGCCGGGGCGCTCGGTGTTCTCGCTCATGGACGCTTTCCTCCGCCGGTATGACCCGGATCAGGTTCGAGGGGACTCTCTCAGGCGCGCGGTGATCGCCGGACGCCACCCCCAGCGTTGGTGGACGGGGACTATAGACCAGCGCGCGAACCCGTGCACGAGGACCGCCGCGCACCCCGGCGCACCCCGACGCGCCGCGACTGCTATGCTAGCGGGCGGCCGTGCCCGTCTACGCCCTGACGGAAGAGCTGAGCTTTCCTCCCCCCGAGCTGGCGCGTGAGGACGGGCTGCTCGCAGTGGGGGGAGACCTCTCGCCCGAGCGCCTGGTGCTCGCCTACCAGAACGGGATCTTCCCGTGGACCACCGAGCACGGGCCGCTCTTGTGGTGGTGTCCCGCACCGCGCTTCGTGCTGATGCCCGAAGACCTGCACGTGGGCCGCACGCTGCGCAAGCTCCAGCGCCGCGCACCCTATCGCCTCAGCCTCGACGAGGCCTTTGCCGAGGTGATCCGCGGCTGCGCCACCACCAAGCGACCGGGGCAGCCCGGCACGTGGATCCGCCCGGACATCCAAGCCGCGTACATCGAGCTGCACCGCCGTGGCATTGCGCACTCGGTCGAGGCCTGGGAGGGCGACACGCTGGTGGGCGGGCTCTACGGCGTGGCGCTGGGCTCGGTGTTCTGCGGCGAGAGCATGTTCGCGCGCCGACCCAACGCCTCGAAGCTGGCGTTCGTGGCCGTGGTGGAGCAGCTGCGCGCGTGGGGGTTCACCATGGTGGACTGCCAGATCTTCACCGAGCACCTCGATCGCTTCGGCGCGATCGAGCTCGAGCTCGACGACTTCCTCGAGCAGCTCTACGACGGGATCGAGGGGCCGGGGAAGCAAGGGCGCTGGCGCTTCGACGAGGCAGGGTCCAAGCGAGGTGAAGTGAAGTGAGGATCGTTCACTCGGCCGGGGGCGGGAGCACGTCGGTGTACACGCGATCGACCTCGATCGAGCACACGAGCGAGGGCAACGCCGCGAGCTCGCCCGGTCCGTAGCTGCGCAGCAGCCAGCCACCGCCGTCCTGGCGCGTGAACACCTCGAGCCTCGGCTTGGTCTGCGAGGCGATGACGTAGTGAGCGAGCGAGTCGATGGTCTGGTACGCGGCGAATTTCTCGCCGCGGTCGTAGGCCTCGGTCGACTCCGAGAGCACCTCGACGACCACCTGCGGATTGGTGAGGGTGTCCTTGGCCTCGTCGGTGTACTCGGGCTTGCTGCACACCACCGAGATGTCGGGATACACGTAGCGGGGCGTGCCGGGGAGCTTCACGCGCATGTCGGAGGTGTGGACTCGGCACCCGCGGCCAAACACCGCGTTGCCGAGCTCGCGAATGAGGTTCGCGGCGATGGCTGCATGGTCCCCCGTGCCGCCCGACATCGCGAACAGCTCGCCTTCTGCGTACTCGTGCTTCTCGGGCGAGGCCCGCTCGAACGCGAGGTACTCGGCCTCGGTCATGCGCGGAATTGTGGCCGGCTCCGCCATGCGTCTAGCATCGCGCATCGGCCCCATGGCGTCCACTGGACGAGCGTCGGGCCACCGCCCTCGGGCCCGCTGCGAAGCGCCGGGCTAGCGCCGCGCAGACCTCGGGGGCGGGCATTCCCAGCGCGCGAGGGCCCCAAGTTGACCGACCCGCCACCAAAACCGTACAGTCGTACGGTTCTCACGCATGGTCGAGACCACCGCCAAGGGCGAGCGCGCCCGCCAGCAGATCCTCGATGCAGCCGAGCGCTTGTTTGCCGCCCGCGGGGTGCACGGCACCAGCGTGCGCGACGTGGCCGGCGAGCTGTCGATCCCCACCGCGTCGCTGCTGCACCACTTTCCCCGCAAGGAGCGCCTCTACGGCGCGGTGCTGCACCGCATCGCCGAGCAGCTGTCGGAGGTGCTCGAGCGCGGCACCGATGGCCCCGGTGATCACGTGACCAAGCTGCGCCGGCTCACCCGGCGCTTCTGGCGGTGGAGCCAGGATCGACCCGATCACTGCGTGCTGCTGCTCCGCGACATGCTCGACCGAGGCGGACGCATCGACGAAGCCCGCCGCATCCCGCTCGCGCCCGTGATCGAGCGCTTCGCCGGCTTCCTGCGCGAGGGCCAGGCCGCGGGCGTGTTCCGACCGGTGGATCCAGTGATGTTCGTGATCCACCTCGCCGGCTCGGTGAGCTACTTCGGCGTGGCGCTGCCCGTGCTCTCGCGCGCGGTGGGCCGCGCGCCCCACACGTTGGTGCGAGACTACCGGCGCGACCTGAAGGACTTGGTCGAGCGCTTGGTCGTGGGCTGACGCGCGGCTCACCCCGGCTGCGGCGCGCGCAGCCAGCTGCCGAGCGTGCTGCGAGGCACCCGCAGCACGGTGGCGGCGCGGCGGATGCTGCCTTGCTCGGCGACGATGCGCTCGAGCAGCGCGCGGTGCATGGAGGCATAGTCGCCGCGCGGGAGGCTCACCGTGTCACCGAGGGGTTCCTCGGATCGCTTGGGCGTGGGCAGCAGGGCCTCGGGCTCGATCGGACCGTCGGCCAGCGCCCCCGCGCGCAGCACGGCATTGCGAAGCGCCCGAATGTTGCCGGGCCACGGGTGGCGCATGGCGGCCGCGATCGCGGCCTCGGTGAACTCCACGGGGTAGCCGAGCTCCAGCGCGGCTCGCCCCGCGAAGTGGCGCAAGAGCGCGGGGATGTCTTCGGGGCGCTCGCGCAGCGGCGGCAGCGAGACGGTGATGACGCCCAGGCGGTGATAGAGGTCCTCGCGCAGCTCGCCCTGGGCGACCATGGCCTCGAGGTCGCGGTGGGTGGCGGCCACGATGCGCACGTCGATCGGCTGCTCCTCCTCGGCGCCAACCGGCAGCACGCGGCCGGTCTCGAGCACGCGCAGCAGCTTGGCTTGGATGAGCGGGGGGAGCTCGGCGACCTCGTCGAGCAGGAGCGTGCCGCCATCGGCTCGGGTGAACGCGCCCTGTCGATCGCGATGCGCCCCGGTGAACGCACCCTTCACGTGGCCGAACAGCTCGCTCTCGGCCAACGCCTCGGGGATCGCTCCGCAGTTGAGCGCCACGAATGGATGGTTGCGACGCTCGCTGCCGCGATGCACCACGCGAGCGGCCATCTCCTTGCCGGTGCCGGTCTCGCCGCGCAGCAGCACGGGCGAGCGCACCCGGGCGGCGCGCTCGAGCGTGCGCAGCACGTCGCGGAAGCTCGCGCTGTTGCCCACGACCGGACTCTCGGGGAGCTCCTCGCGGGCTCGCAAGGGCGGCCCGGAGACGACGCGCACGCTCACGCGACCAAAGCGAATGATGGCGCCCATCCGCGCCCAGGCGCGCTCGACGGTGACGCCGTCGACCCAGGTGCCGTTCTTGGAGCCGAGGTCTTCGACCACCACACCGTCGCGGGCGACGCGCACGGTGGCGTGGCGCGTGCTGATGAACGGATCGTCGAGCAAGACGTCGACGCTGCGGCCCGTGCCGACCGACAGCGCGCGCTTGTGGGGCAGCACCACGCGCTGGCCCCCATCGAGCTCGAGCGCGACGCCATCGGGCCGCCGCACGCGGGGGCGAACATCGGACTGGGTGCCGTGGCAGGGCGCTGAGGCGCGGTCGGCCGGGGTGGGGCAGTGGGGCTCGCTCACGGACCTTGCATCGGCCACGTCGGCGTCGTGTTGCACGATCCGCTCGAAAAAGATCGAAGGCGCGCTCGGGCCACGCTCAGGGCTGAGGGAGGCTCAGGGGCCCTGGCCGATCCACACGGCGCCGTCCTCGGCGACCTCGCGCTTCCAGATCGGGACATCGCGCTTGAGCGCCTCGATCGCCTCGCGGCACGCGGCAAACGCCTCGGCGCGGTGCGGCGCGCTGGCGGCGATGACCACGGCGGTCTCGCCGACCCACAGCTGCCCAATGCGGTGGTGGATCGCCACCCGACTCCCTTCGATCTCGGTCTCGATGCGGGTGCGGATCTGATCGAGCACCTTGCACGCCATCGGCACGTAGGCCTCGTACTCGAGGTGCTCGATCGACTTCCCGCGGCTGTGTCGACGCACGGTGCCGGTGAAGGTGGCGATGCCCCCGGCCTCGGCGTGCTCCACGGCCTCGACGACCGCGGAGAGCGACAGCCAGGTGGAGAGCACGGCCACCCGCGGCGGACCCTCGTGACCGCCGCTCACGGGCGGGATCACGGCCACCTCGGTGACGCCGGCCAGCGGCGCGTCGTTGTCGACGAAGGCCTGGTCGAAGGCGACGCGGCAGGGTGGGAGGCGAGGAGCCAGCGCGGGGTGCTGGCGCCCGAGCGCGGCGAGGAGATCTCCCGCGGTGGCGGTCTCGTGGATCTCCACGGCGACGCTCGGGGCGCGCGCGATCTCGCGAAGCCCGGCGAACAAGAGCACTTGAATGGTGGGCATGGTCGGGGTGGGGGGGCGATCCGCTGATCTGGCTGGTTTACGCAAATTCATGCCCGGATCCGGGCTGGGGCGCGAGGCGATCCCGGAATTTCTCGGGCTCGTCGTGGCGATATTATCCTAGTCGGGCCTCGAAGCTCGCCGCCCGCGTGGTCGCCACGACGCCTCGAGCGTGCGGTGGGCTCGTTTCGCGATCGACTCACCATGGTTCAAAATGCAGCCGGGTGCACGGTAGATCCGAGCACCTCAGCGTTCGAGTTCATGCGCCCCTCTCCCAAGCCGCGGCCCGCCTCGCGGACAGCCGCCCGCGCCGCCGAGCCCGAGGGAAACCTCGCGGTTCAGCTGCCCGCCGAGCCCGCCCCTGATCCAAACGATCCAAACGATCCACTCCAAGGGGCGGAGCCGGGGCCGAGCCCGGCGACCGTCGAGCCCGCGGAGCTCGAGGACGAGCCGATCGCGGCGGGGCGGCTGGCGTGGGTGGATGCGAGCGCGGAGCAGCAGGAGCGGGCGCGGGCCGAGCTCCAGGATCGCATCGCGGCCTATCTACAGCGAGCGCGGCCGCGGGTGGTGATCACCAACAACCTGCACACGATGCTGTCGATCAAGCGCGGGCAGGGGGTGCTCACGTTTCGGCTCCACCACCTGTTCGTGGGCGCTCCGGCTGCGGTGGCGCGCGCGGTCGCTCGCTACGCCGAGACCCAGGATCGCGAGGCTGCGCTGCTGCTGCGCGACTACGTCGACACCAAGGAGTCGCTGATCCGGCGCCGCGAGGAGCCGCGGCCCGTCACGCTCGACGTGGAGGGGCGCTGGCACAACCTGCAGGAGCTGTTCGACGAGCTCAACGAGACCTACTTCGACGGCGACATCAAGGCTCGCATCACGTGGGGCCCGCGGGGCAAGCGAAGGCGCGCGCGCGACTCGATCAAGCTCGGCAGCTACACCGTGGAGGACGAGCTCATCCGCATCCATCCGGTGCTCGACGCCAAGGACGTGCCGCGGTTCTTCGTGGCTTGGATCATCTATCACGAGATGCTCCACGAGGTGCACGACATGCCGGTCGTCGACGGCCGTCGCATCTACCACACGCGCGAGTTCCGGCGCGCCGAGGCGCTGTTCGATCGCTATGCCGAAGCGGTGATGTGGGAGAAGGCCAACCTCCACAAGCTACTCGAGCGCTGAACACCGCGGTCGATCGGGGAAGAGCAGGGGTGTGAAATCCGTTGCACGCCCTCTCGAGGGCGCAGCGGGTCCCTGTAGGGGCTTCGGGCTGCGCCGCCCGCGGGCGTTGACCCGGGTTGGCGGGCCGGGTTAGCAGCCTCGACGAGGGAGCCGCGTTTGAGAAGCCTGAAGTTCCTTGGCACCGGGCAGTGCCTGCCCGACAAGGTCGTGACCAACGACGACCTCGCCGCCCAGCTCGACACGTCGGACGCGTGGATCCGCGAGCGTACCGGGATCTCGGCGCGTCGCGTCGTCGATGCCGAGACGTCGACCTCTGATCTCGCAGCGGGGGCGATCGCCGATGCCTGCCGCGACGCGGGGATGGAGCCGGGCGAGCTCGACGGCATCATCGTGGGCACGTGCTCACCGGACACGCTGTTTCCGTCGACCGCATGCTGGGTGCAGGATCGCTTGGCGGTGCGCGGCATGCCGGCCTTCGACGTGATGGCCGGCTGCACGAGCTTCCTCTACGGGCTCGAGCTCGCGACCAGCTGGATCGAGAGCGGCCGGGCCAAGCGCGTGGCCGTGTGCGGGGCCGAGGTGTTCAGCAAGATCCTCGACTGGAAGGATCGTCGCACCTGCGTGCTGTTCGGCGACGGAGCGGGGGCCGCGATCGTCGGGCCCGGCGACGGGCGCTCGGGAATCATGGCGGCCAACTGGGGGAGCGACGGCACGCTGGCCTCGATCCTCCAGGTGCCCGCGGGCGGCACTCGCCGGCCGGCCAGCCACGCCACGGTCGACGCGGCCGCGCACACCGTCTACATGGAGGGCGCCAAGGTGTTCAAGCACGCGGTGCGAGCCATGAGCGGCAGCCTGGTGCAGGCGATGGAGGAGGCCGGCATCGGGCCCCTCGACGTCGACGTGTTCATCCCGCACCAGGCCAACATGCGCATCATGGAGGCCAGCCGCGAGCGCGCCGGGATTCCCGTGGAGAAGGTCTACTCGGTGCTCTCGGGCTACGGCAACATCTCGGCCGCCTCGATCCCGGTGGCGATCTGCGAGGCCCGGCGCAACGGAGTGCTCCGCGACGGGCACATCCTCGCGATGACCGCGTTTGGCACCGGCCTCACGTGGGGCGCGGCCGTAATGCGGTTCTAGCGACGGCTCGCCCGAACGCGCTGGGCTTCCGGTACGCTCACGGGCGATGCACGGAATGAGCGCGCGCGCGAGCGTTGGGTTGTGGTGGGTGCTGGCGGTAGCGTGCGGGGACGACCAGGGGGCCGATCCCACCGGAGGCTCGACCGCGGGCTCGACCGCAGGCTCGACCACGGGCTCCACCGCCAATCCCACCACCGATCCGACCGCGGCCGAGAGCACGGGGGGTCCCGGCAGCACGGGGACCAGCCCCGGCAGCACCGGCGCGGTGGATGGCACCACGACCGGGGAGGGAAGCAGCGAGGAGACGGCGATCCCCGACGTGTTCTTTCCCGAGGTGCTCGCGGTGATCCAGGAGGAGTGCTTCTGTCACCGCTCTCCGATGTTCCCGGGGCAGCTCGACCTGCGCGACGAGATGGCCTACGACTCGCTCGTGAGCGTTCCCGCGGCGCAGGCTCCGAGCGTCGATCGCGTGAGCCCGGGCGATCCCGGCAATAGCTACCTGTACCTCAAGCTGCTGGGCGATCAGGCCTCCGTGGGCGGGGGCGGCACGCGCATGCCCCAGGCCTCGCCGATGCTGCCGCCGGACCAGCTCGACCTCGTACGCCACTGGATCCTCGGCGGGGCGCAGCCCTAAAGCCACACCTGAGCCACACCGGGGGCCGCGCTCTGGGGTCGGCCCTTGACACGTCGGCGGTGCCGCGCAATGGTCCGCCCCCTTCTTCAGGAAGACTTCGTCATGGCCCAGGTCTGCATGGTCACCGGTAAGCGTCCCATCACGGGGATGAACGTCTCGCACTCGCACGTTCGCACCAAGCGGCGCCTCATCCCCAATCTGCATTCGAAGCGGTATTGGGTGCCCACCGAGAATCGGTGGGTGCAGCTGCGCCTGTCGACCAAGGGCATGCGCATCATCGACAAGCTCGGCATCGAGGCCGTGCTCGGAGAGATGCGCGGCCGCGGCGTGAAGGTCTGAGCCTGCGAGCCCGGGCGCTCGCGCGAGCACTCGCGCTAGCTCTGGCCCGAGGGCTCGCGGTGCGCGGCCGCTTCGAGGTGATGCCTCGTGGTGCGGCGCTCCTGCCATGATCGGTCGAGCTCGGCCGCCGCCTCTTCGGGCGTGCGGACCGTGCATGCGTCGCGGTTGGCCCACAGCCCGAGGCGGCTGAGCGTCGAGAACGCATCGGGGCCATCGAAGTCGACCTCGAGAGCGAAGCGCTCGACGAGCCAGCTCGCGGTCTCGCGCTCGAGGGCCTCCACGCCGTCGACCTGGCCGGAGTGCGCGAAGGCATAGGCCAGCACCGCCTCCTTGAGGTCCTCTTGACCGATGCTCGCCACCAGCTGGTCGAGCACGCCCGCGTTGTTGGCCACGTTCTGGTAGTAGAGGTGATGCGTCATCTGTGAGAGCCGGGTGCGCTTGGCTCGGCGGTAGCCGAGGATCGAGCGCACCGAGAGCCCGCCGAGCGCCACCACGGCCAGCCACAGCATCTGGCTGGCCATCACGGTGCTTTCGAACAACCGCGTGGCCAGGCCGCCCAGCGCCCCCAGGCTGCCTCCGAACACCTTGAGGCGATCGAACAGCGACATGGCCACCTCGGCGTTGGGCAGCAGCGCCTCCACGTCGGCCACGGGGATCTCGCGAAACAGCTTGAGGTTGATCGAGGCGTCGTCGCTGGACTGGAACACCACGGCGAGCCGCCGATACAGCTCGACCTCGTGCGGCTCGCCATCGATGGGGTGCCGCAAGGTACGGACCGCGCGGGTGGCGGTGGTGCGGCCGCGGACCCACAGCTCGAGCCACTGCACGCGGTCGGGGTTCACCCGGATGCGAATGCCGTGGGAGTTGGCGGCCCCCACCGCGGCGCGCACCTGAGCGGCGTCGAGCGATTCGAAGTTGGCCTTGTCGAGCACGTAGGCGATGAGACGCCGGGCCTCGTCGGCGCGCTCGGCTTGCTGCGACTCGCTCGCGGGGCTGCCCAGCAACATCGTGTCGCGGGCGGGGTTGTGGGGGTCGTAGGCGCGCTCGAGGCCGCGCCGCAGCGCCTCGGTCTCCTGGGTCACCACGCGGTCGAGCGCCTCGGCCACCGCGTGCACTTGCGGGGCCGTGAGGCCGAGGCGGGCCGCGTCTTCGGCGAGCGCGGAGACGAGGTCCTCGGGGCGCAGCGGTACGTAGCGGTCGTCGGGAAGGTGCACCCCCAGCCGAGAGACCGGCGTGGGCACACGTCGAGCGGGGACGACGACCATTGCCCAGAGGGTAGCAGGCTCGGCGTGCGCGGCCGCGGCGAGCCCGGCTCAGCGGATCACGGGCGTGGGCAGCGGGACGATGAAGCGCCCGCCGCGACGGCGATATTCGTGCTGCTGCTGCATGATCTCTTCGGCGAAGTTCCACGCCAGCAGCAGCGTGTAGGCGGGCATGTGCTCGAGCAGGTGCTCGGGCGCATGGATCGGGAGCTGGGTGCCGGGGGTGTAGCGGCCTTGCTTGACGACGCTGCGATCGACGACGAAGTCCAGGCGCTCGCGGCCGATGCCGAACGCATTGAGCATGGTCGTGCCCTTGGCCGAGGCTCCGTAGGCGGCGATCCGGTGGCCTTGGCGGCGTAGGTCGTCGATGAGCTCGACCAGCGCGCCGCGCAGCGCTTGCACACGAGCCGCGAAATCGAGGTAGGGCTCGGGCCGAGCGACGCCCCAGCTGGCCTCCTCGCGCAGCAGCTCGTGCACGGCCGGCGCGGGGCGGTGGCACGGATCAGGCCCGGCTCGCGAGACTCGCAGGCGCAGCGAGCCGCCGTGGATCTCGAGGCGCTCGACGTCATCGACGACGAGATCGTGGCGGCCGAGCAGGGCGACCAGCGCGGTGAGCGAGAAGTAGCAGAGGTGCTCGTGGTAGATCGTGTCGAACTCGAGCTGATCGACCAGAGCGCGCAGGTAGGGCAC
The DNA here is from genome assembly GCA_041600735.1 of Nannocystaceae bacterium. Classification (GTDB taxonomy): domain Bacteria; phylum Myxococcota_A; class Polyangia; order Nannocystales; family Nannocystaceae; genus Paraliomyxa. Next base: position 31,400 of record JBFIJN010000016.1, on the reverse strand, counting down.
CTCGATGATCGCGATCCCGTCGTCGGCCAGCAGGTGCTCGATGCCCGCGAGCACGCCGTGAACATCGGCCGCGTGGGCGAGCACGTTGTGCGCGTGGATGACCGAGGCGCCGCGGCCCGTGGCGCGCAGCCGCTCGGCGACGCTGCGATCGAAGAACTCGTCGAGGGTGGGGATCCCTCGCTCGCCGCGCGCGACCGCGGCGACGTTGCGCGCGGGGTCGATGCCCTGGACCGGGATCCCGGCGCGCTGATAGTGCTGGAGCAGGTAGCCGTCGTTGCTGGCGATCTCGACGACCCAGGCGTGCTCATCGAGCGCACGCGTGGCGATGGTGTGCTCGACCAGCGTGCGCGCGTGCTCGACCAGCGCATCGGAGACCGACGAGAAGTACACGTACTCGCGAAACAGGGCCTCGGGCGCGACGGTCTCGGTGATCTGCACGAGGGTGCAGCGCGGGCACGAGACCACGGCCAGCGGATGGCGCGGCTCGGGCTCGGACCGCGCGTCGGCATCGAGCAGGCGGTTGGCCAGCGGGAGCTCGCCGAGGTCGAGCACGGGGTCGCACGCCGAGTGGCCGCAGCTGCGGCACGCGAACGGAGCGGCGTCCGTGGGCGGCGAGAGGGAAGGGGTGCGCCAGCGCAGCGCCTCGCTCAGCTGCCCGGCCTGCAGGCGCGAGCGCAGCCACGCCAGCCGAATCAGCGGGCCGCCGTGGAGCTCGGCGGGCGACAGGTGGTGCTCGCGGTAGGCGTGGTGCAGCTGCTCGGCCCCGCTGCGCGCGGTCCAGCGCGGCGCGAAGCCGGGCAGGGCGCGGTGCGCCTTGTCGAAATCGACGCGATAGTCGTGATGATCGGTGCCGCCGCCCGGGGCGTACTCGACCTCGCAGCCGGGCACCACTTCGCGCACGAGCTCGGCCAGCTCGCGGATGCGGAAGTTCTCGCCGGGGATCCCCACGTTGAAGGCCTCGGCGCGGACCCGCTCGAGCGGGGCCTCGAGCGCGGCCGCGAATGCGGCGGCGATGTCTTCCACGTGCACGAGCGGTCGCCAGGCCAGGCCGTCGCTCAGCAGGCGCACGCGACCGCTGGTGGTCGCCCAGCCCACGAGGTTGTTGAGCACCACGTCGAGACGGAGCCGCGGCGAGACCCCGTAGGCGGTCGCATTGCGCAGGAACACGGGGCAGAAGCTCGCGTCGGCCAGCTCGCGCAGGGCGGCCTCGGAGGCCACCTTCGAGCGGGCGTAGGCGGTGAGCGGCCGCATGGGGGCGCTCTCGCCGAGCAGCCCCTCGCCCGCGCCATACAGGCTGCACGAGGAGGCAAACAAGAACCGACCGATCCCGCGGTGCTTGGCCGCGCGGGCGAGCGCGATCGTGCCCTCATGGTTGATCGCGTGGGTGAGCGCAGGGTCGAGCTCGCCGAGCGGATCGTTGCTCAGCGCGGCCAGGTGCACCACGGCATCGAGCGGGCCGAGCTCTTCGAGCGCCGCGGGGGTCACGTCGCGCAGATCGAAGGCCCGCGCCGTGATGGACGGCGGCGGCGGACCGAGATCGCAGCCGGCGAACAGCCCCACGTCGAGGCCGACGACCTCGTGCCCGCGCGCGCGCAGCCAGGGCACCATCACGGCGCCGATGTAGCCCTCGTGCCCGGTGACGAGCACCCGCATGGCTCACGCACCTCGTGGTGCGCGGCGGGGGAGCGCGTCGGAGAGGTCGAGCACCGGGCGGAGCATCGCGGCAGAGTATACCAACCGCACGTTTGCGCAGCGCTAGCGGCAGCCCTCGAACGTCGCTTCGTCGCGCTCGGCTGCCCGCAGGACGTTGCCCGCGACCCGCTGGGCCTTGCGCCCGTCGTAGTGCACCAGCACGGACTCGACCGCCTCGATGATGCGGTGCTCCTGTCGCTCTGCCTCCCGGCAGGCTTCCTTGGCGGTGCCAAGGGCAGCGGGCTTGCGGTCCGCTTCCGCCTCGAGCTTCACGCCGAGCTCGGCGGCCAGCTTGCGCATGCGCTTGGTGCCCTGCTTCTTGCGCCGCGCGGCGCGGCCGAAGACACCGACGTCGGCGTGCGCTCGGTGAGCGAGCTCGTAGGTGCGCCAGGCTACACGCAGCTCGATCACCGCCTCGTTCATCGCGTGGATCGCCTCGCGCTCCTCTCGCGCGAGCTTGCGGTCGGTCTGCTCCCCTGGCGTGTTCACCACCTCGGAGTCGACATCGAAGCGGCACTCGGCGGCGAGCGTGTCGTGCTTCTTCTGCACGGTCTTGCGCTCGGGATGATCGGGCACGAGATCGAGGAACATGCGAAAGTAGGTGAGCGCGGTGCGACAGTCGCCCGCCGCCTCTGCGGCGGAGCCGATGTTGTAGGTGAACACGTGCAGGTGCGGCGCGTAGCGGTAGCCCTCGTGGAATTTGGTCAGCGCTTCCGCGTAGTTGCCGTCTTCCATCGCCTGCTCGCCCTCGGCGAACATCTGCTTGGAGTATGCGAGCTGCTCCTTGGTGGGCTTGGCGGCCTCCGTGGGGCCCCAGCCGCTGGCCGTGATCACGAGCAGCGACGCCGCCAGGATTCCATGTCTCGCTCGCTTTCCCATTGCCATGTCAGCCAGTCTACCGCGCCAATCGCCCGCGGGGGGCACGGCAGGCTATCCTTCGCGCGACGCGTGTCTCGTTCGACGCAAGCCCATCTCTCGAGCTTGGGCCTGCTGGCCCTGCTGTTCTTCATGTGGGGCTTCGTGACGGTGCTGGGGGACATCCTCGTCCCGCACCTCAAGGGCTTGTTCTCGCTGAGCGCCACGATGGCGATGCTGGTGCAGCTGAGCTTCTTTGGCGCGTACTTCGTGGTGGGCGTTCCGGCGGGGTGGCTCGTCGCGCGGATCGGCTATCGCTGGGGCATCGTGGTAGGCTTGGCGGTCGCGGCCGCGGGAGCGCTGGCGTTTGCTGCGAGCTCGTGGCTGACCTCGTACGCGGCATTCCTCGCCGCGCTGTTCGTGCTGGCCGCGGGCATCACCGTGCTGCAGGTGGCGGCTAATCCCTATGTGACGCTGCTCGGTCCGCCGCGCACCGCCTCGAGTCGGCTCAACCTCACCCAAGGCATCAACTCGCTGGGCACCACGCTCGCCCCGGTCGCGGGGGCCTGGCTCATCCTCGAGGGCGCGGGGGCCGAGGGCGTGCGGGTGCCGTACCTGGGGATCGCGGGGCTGCTGGTGGTGCTGGCGCTGGTGTTCGCGCGCGTGCCTCTGCCGGAGGTCGCCACCGAGGTCGCCACTGGGGTCGCCACTGGGGCCCGCCGCAGCGTGTGGAGGCACCGCCGGCTGCGACTGGGCGCGCTGGCGATCTTCCTGTACGTGGGCGCCGAGGTGGGCATCGGGAGCACGCTGGTGCTGTTCTTCGGCCTACCCGAGGTCGCGGGGATGGAGCCGGCCCGCGCCGGATACTTCGTCTCGTTCTACTGGGGCGCGGCGATGGTGGGGCGCTTGGTGGGGGCCGTCCTGCAGCGGCGCTGGTCTCCGCGCGCGGTGCTCGGCGTCGCGGGCTCGCTCGCGATCGTGCTGGTGATCGTGACGGTCACGGTGATGGGGTCGGTGGCCGTGCCCACGCTGCTGGCGGTAGGGCTGTTCAACTCGATCATGTTCCCCACGATCTTCTCGCTGGCGGTGGATGGCCTCGGCGCAGAGACGAGCCGGGGCTCCGGTGTGCTCGTGATGGCGATCGTGGGCGGTGCGCTGGTCCCGGTGGGGATGGGCGCGCTGGCCGACGCCTTCGACTATCGCACCGCGCTGGCCTCGACCACGCTCGCCTACGCCTATATCGCGTGGTTCGCTTGGCGAGGGACGAAGGAGCGAGTATGAGGCGTCGCATGAGCTCGCGAGCGATCGCTGGCCTCGTTGGGCTCGCGCTGGCGTTGCTCGCCGCGTGCCGGGTCTCGAGCCCCGCGCTCCCCGCGTCCACGCCGCCCACGGCGAGCCCCAGCGCGCGCTTCGATCCCACGAGCGAGGTCGATCCGTTCATCGGCACGGCGGCGCACGGACACACGTTTCCGGGCGCGACGCGGCCGTTTGGCATGGTTCAGCTCAGTCCCGACACGCGACTCGAGGGCTGGGACGGCTGCTCCGGGTATCACTACGATGATGCGCGGGTGTACGGCTTCAGCCACACCCACCTGAGCGGCACGGGCATCGCCGACTATGCCGACATCCTGTTGATGCCCGGGGTGCGGGGGGCGGGGCCCGAGCCCGCGCCGCTCGACCCCGAGCATCCGTTCGCGGCCCCCTTCGATCACGCCGACGAGGACGCCGGCCCCGGCTGGTATCGCGTGAAGCTGCGGGAGCCCGAGGTCGAGGTGGAGCTGACGGCCACGCCGCGCGTGGGGATTCACCGCTACACCTTCGGCGGCGCCGGAGATCCGCGGGTGCTGCTCGATCTTCGCCACCGCGACGAGGTGATCGAGGCGTGGGTCGAGCAGGTGTCGCCCACCGAGCTGGTGGGTCTTCGCCGCTCGCGCTCGTGGGCTCGCGATCAGCGGGTCTACTTCGCCGCTCGCTTCTCGCGCCCGCTCGTGGGCATCCGCCGGCTGGGCGCGGCCGAAGCTGCGAGCGTCGATCCCCACGCCGGCCCGCGGCGCTGGGAGGGCAGCGACGTGCGCTTGGAGCTCGAGCCGAGCGCGGCCGAGGCCCCGCTGATGGTGCAGGTGGCGATCTCGGCGGTCGACGTGGAGGGGGCGCGGGCCAACCTCGAGGCCGAGGCACCGCACTGGGACTTCGCGGCCTACCAGGCCGACGCGCACGCGCAGTGGCGCGAGGCGCTGGCGGTCATCGAGGTCGAGGGCGGGAGCGCGGCGCAGCGGCGCACGTTCTACACCGCGCTCTACCACTCGCTGCTCGCGCCCAACCTGTTCGAAGACGTCGACGGGCGCTACCGCGGGATGGATCTGCAGATCCACGACTCACCCGACTTTACCGCCTACACCGTGTTCTCGCTGTGGGACACGTTTCGCGCCACGCATCCGCTGCTCACCATCCTCGACCCGGCGCGGGTGAACGATCTGGTGCGCACGCTGCTGGCCCAGGCCCACACGGGCGGTCGCCTGGTGATGTGGGAGCTCGCGGCCAATTATACCGAGACGATGATCGGCTACCACGCGGTCTCGGTGATCGCCGACGCATGGGTGAAGGGCATTCGCGACTACGACGGGGAAGAGGCGCTGCGGGTGTCGATCGCGGCGGCCGACGGCGACCGCTTCGGCCTGCCCGGCTACCGCGCCCAGGGGTATGTGCCGGCCGAGCAAGAGCACGAGTCGGTGTCCAAGACGCTGGAGTATGCCTACGACGACTGGTGCATCGCGCAGCTGGCCGAGGGCTTGGGCCACCACGAGGAGCGCGATCGCTTCCTGCGGCGCGCGCAGTCGTGGATCAACCTGTTCGACGCGGACCACGGGCTGTTCCGCGCGCGCATCAACGGGGGGTGGGCGCCCGACTTCGACCCGCGCGAGGTGGATCTACACTTCACCGAGGCCAACGCGTGGCAGTATGGGTTCTTCGTTCCACACGACGTGGGCGGGCTGGTGCAGCGGCACGGGGGCCCGGCGGCGCTCGGGCGACGGCTCGATCAGCTGTTCACCGAGCCCAGCGAGCTGGCCGGGCGCGATCAAGTCGACATCACCGGGCTCATCGGTCAGTACGCGCATGGCAACGAGCCCAGCCACCACGCCGCGTATCTCTATCCCTACGTGGGGCAGGCGCCCAAGGCCCAGGCGCGCGTGCGCGAGATCATCGACACGCTCTACTCCGATGCGCCCGATGGGCTGTCGGGCAACGATGACTGCGGACAGCTGTCGTCGTGGTACGTGCTGAGCGCGCTGGGCTTCTACCCCGTGGCGCCCGGTCGTCCCGACTACGTGATCGGTACGCCGCTGTTTCCTCGCGCCACCCTTCACCTGCCGGGCGGCGGCGAGCTGGTGATCGAGGCGCACGGGGTCTCGCGCGAGAACCTCTATGTGCAGTCGGCCACCCTCGACGGCCGCGATCATCCGGCGGCGCTGCTGCAGCACCACGAGATCGCGGGCGGGGGGCACTTGGTGTTCGAGATGGGCCCGCGCCCCAACCCGGGGTGGGGCGCGGTGGCGCCGGCACCAGCGCTGGCGCAGGGGCCCTCGCGGCTGCTGCCCACGCCGCGCGTGAGCGCGCCGAGCCAGACGTTCGCGGGCTCGCTCGCGGTCGAGCTCTCGACCGACCCCGGGCTCGAGATCCGCTACGAGCTGCACGAGGAGCCGCCCACCGCCGACAGCCCGCGCTACGCGGGGCCGCTCACGCTGCACGAGACCACCACGCTCACCGCGGCCGCATTCGAAGGCAACGAGCGCGGGCCAGTGGTCACGGCCACGTTCCATCGGCGCCGCCCGGGGATGACGGCGAGCCTGGCGATCCCGCCGCAGCGCCCCTACGAGGCCGGCGGCGCGGCGGGGCTGCTCGACGGGCGCCTGGGCAGCGAGCACTGGCGCACCGGTGGCTGGCTCGGCTGGCAAGGGCACGACGTGGAGGTCACCGTGGCGCTCGAGCGCCCGCGCGTGATCCGGCGCGTGACCGTGGGCCTGCTGCAGGATGCGCGCGCTTGGATCTGGATGCCGCGCGAGCTGCGGGTCGAGGTCTCCAGCGATGGCAAGCGCTGGACCGCGTGGGGGAAGGCCACGCACGACGTGCCCGACACCGACATGGATCGCGTCTACGTGCGGCGGCTCGAGGTGCACGGCAAGGGCCGGCGCGCGCGCTTCGTGCGGGTCCGCGCGCCCGGCTACGGCACGATTCCCGGCTGGCACCCCGGCGCGGGTCGCCCCTCGTTCGTGTTCATGGACGAGGTCGTCGTGGAGTGAGGCGTGAGGGGCGGGTACACTGCCGTCCCGTGAGCGATCCGCAGCTGCACTTTCGTACCTGCAACCTGTGCGAGGCCATGTGCGGGCTGCGGATCGAGGTCGAGGGCGAGCGCGTGCTCTCGATCCGCGGCGATGACGAGGATCCGTTCAGCGCCGGGCACCTGTGTCCCAAGGCGCCCGCGCTCGCCGAGCTGCACGCGGATCCCGATCGGCTGCGCAAGCCCATGCGCCGCACCGCCACGGGCTGGCAAGAGGTGGGCTGGGACGAAGCGCTCGACGAGGCGGCCACGCGCATCCACGCGCTGCAAGAGCGCCACGGTCGCGATGCCATGGCCGCGTATCTCGGCAACCCCAACGTGCACAACCTGGGGGCGCAGGTGTTCGCTCCGCGCTTCCTTCGGCGGCTGCGCACGCGCAACCTCTACTCGGCGACCTCCGTCGATCAGCTGCCGCACATGCTGGCCGCGTACCTGATGTTCGGTCACCAGCTGCTGCTGCCGGTGCCCGACATCGATCGTACCTCGCTGCTGGTGGTGATCGGGGCCAACCCGATGGTCTCCAACGGGAGCCTGATGAGCGCGCCCGGCATGGCCCGGCGGCTGCGCGAGCTGAAGGCGCGCGGGGGTCGGCTCGTGGTCATCGATCCGCGGCGCAGCGAGACGGCCGCGCGGGCCGACCAACACCTGTTCATCCGCCCCGGGACCGATGCGCTGCTGCTGCTGGCACTTCTGCACACGGTGTTCGCCGAGGAGCGCGTGCGCCTGCGTCACCTCGAGGGCGTGGTCGATGGCGTGGCGCGCTTGCGTGCGCTGGTGCGCGACTACTCGCCGCAGCGCGTCGCGCCGCTCACCGGCATCGATGCGGAGACGATCGCCGGGCTCGCGCGCGCGCTGGCCGAGGCCGACGGCGGGGTCTGCTACGGCCGCATCGGCACCTCGGTGCAGCCCTACGGCGCGCTGTGTGCCTGGCTCATCAATGCGCTCAACCTCGTGACCGGCCACCTCGACCACGAAGGCGGCGCGATGTTCACGAGCCCGGCCGTCGACATCCTCGCGATGCCCGCGGGCATGGGGGTGAGCCGCGGTGGCTTCGGGCGCTGGCGCAGCCGCGTGCGCGGCCTGCCCGAGTTCGGCGGCGAGCTGCCGGTGGCGACCATGGCCGACGAGATGCTCACCGAGGGCAAGGGGCAGATCCGCGGGCTCGTCACGGTGGCGGGCAATCCCGTGCTCTCCACGCCCAACGGCGCGAAGCTCGAGCGCGCCCTGGGGGACCTCGACTTCTACGTCGCGGTGGACTTCTACCTCAACGAGACCACGCGCCACGCCCACCTCGTGCTCCCGCCCACCTCGCCGCTCGAGCGCAGCCACTACGATCTGGTGTTCCACCTGCTCGCGGTGCGCAACACGGCCAACTACTCGCCCGCACTGTTCGAGCCCGGGCCCGGGCAGCGCCACGACTGGCAGATCCTGCACGAGCTCACGACGCGGCTGTCCGTGCGCCGCGGTGGATACCCGCTCGCGGAGCGGCTCGCCGATGCTGCGCTGGGGCGCATGGGGCCCGAGCGGGTGGTGGACCTGGGCCTGCGCATGGGCCCCCACGGGCTGCGAGCGCGCGGGCGCGGCATGCTCTCGCTGGCTGCGCTGCGTCGCCAGCCGCACGGCATCGATCTCGGGCCGCTCGAGCCGCGCCTCCCCGCTCGCCTGCCCGGCGGGCGCATCGAGCTCGTGCCTGCGCCGCTGGTCGCCGACCTCACGCGCTTGCGGGCGGAGCTGGTGGATCGCGTCGAGGCGGATCCCCTCGAAGATCGGCGAGCCACGCTCCAGCTCATCGGCCGCCGCCAGCTGCGAACCAACAACTCGTGGATGCACAACGTGCCCACGCTGGTCTCGGGCAAGCCACGCTGCACGCTGATGATGCACCCCCACGACGCGGCCGCGCGCAGCGTGGAAGAGGGCGACCCGGTCTGCATCGAGTCGCGGGTGGGCCGCGTGGTCGCGCCGGTCACGATCACCACCGAGGTCATGCCCGGGGTGGTGAGCCTGCCCCATGGCTTCGGGCACGCGCGCGCGGGCATGCGCATGCAGGTGGCCCAGGCCCACGCCGGGGTGAGCATCAACGACCTCACCGACGAGACCCGCATCGATGCGCTGTGCGGGAACGCGGCGCTGTCGGGGCTCGCGGTCACCGTGACCGCGGTGGGATGACGCGAGCGCGGGCTCCTACTGCCTTGGTCGGGAGGTGCCCAAGGAGCGCCGCATCCTCGTCGACGTGGACACGCAGCACGATTTCGTCGACCCCAGCGGGGCGCTCTACGTCCCCGCCGAGCCCGGGGTGCGCGAGGCCATCGCGGCCGCGCTGCGCGAGGCCGAGCAAGCCGGCGATCCGATCGTGGGCTCGGTGGACTCGCACGCCCACGATGCCTGGGAGTTCGCCCGCAACGGCGGCCCGTTCCCGCCGCACTGCATCAAGGGCACCCCGGGCTGGCTGCGCGTGTGGCACGAGCACCCGGCCAAGACCCGCTTCGTGCCCATGCAGCCGCTCTCGTCTGCGGTCGACGGCGAGGTCGCGAACCTGGTCGGCGAGCTCGAGCAGGGCGAGGGCCCGCGGCTCCTCGATGCGCGCGCGCTGGCGGCCGAGGCCCTCGGCGGGGTGGGCCTCTACTTCGAGAAGGAGGTCTACTCGCTGTTCTCCAACCCCGCGGCCGAGCCCGTGCTCGCGGCGTTGGTCGAGGCGCTGGGCGGACCGGGGGCGGTGTGCTTCGATGTGGTTGGTTATTGCACCGGTGGTTACTGTGTCGACGCGGCTGCGCTGGGGCTGCTGGAGCGTGGCTACCGGGTGAGGGTGCTGGCCGCGGCCACGGCGGCCATCGGCGGGGCCGCGGGCCAGGCCGGCTCGCGCGAGCGGCTCGAGGCGGCCGGGGTCACCTGGGTGCCGGCGCGGTGACCCGTGCGGCTGCCGGCCGTATCATCGCCGGCGTGCCGACCCCGTCCGTCCTGCTGCCACCCGCTGCGGTGCCCTCGGCGCTGCGGGCTCGCATGCCGCCGCGGTTCTCGCTCGTGGCCGCGCGCCGCGGCGAGAGCGGGACCGTGGCGTTCGTAGAGGCACCGGGCGAGCCGCTGGTGATCAAGCGCGTGTGCGAGGCGCCCTACGTGGGGTGGCTGATGGCCGAGGCCGAGGTCCTGCGCGAGCTCGCCGAGACCGCGCTGCCCGTGCCGCGCGTGCGGGCCGAGCACCACGACGACCACGAGGCCTGGCTGCTGCTCACGCGCTTGCCCGGGGAGCCCCTGATCGACGTGCTCCCGCGCGTGCCGCTCGCCGAGCGACCGCCATGGTTCCGTCGGCTCGGCGGGCTGCTCGCCTCGATCCACACCACGCCCGTGCCCCCCGGGCTGCGCACGCGCGACTCCACGCCGTGGTGGCAGCGGCCCCGACCCGTGGAGGCGCCGGGCTCGAGCGTCGAGGTGCTGAGCGCCACGCGTCTCGACGGCGAGCGCACGGCACCCGCGGTGTTCGTCCACGGCGACTTCACGCTCGACAACGTGCTCGCCGATGAGGACGGCCCCTCGGGGGTGGTGGACTGGGGCGGGGCCGGCCGAGGCGATCCGCGCTACGACGTGGCGCTCGCGCTCCTGTCGACGCCCGACGGCAAGGGGCGCCTGCCGGATGCCCCGTGCGTGCGCGCCTTCTACGACGGCTATCTCGAGGCGGTGGCGGAGGTCGACCCCGAGCTGTTCGCCTGCTTCTCGACCTCGCGCGACGGCGGATGAGTCCACCCGCCGCGCGGCCGCTCACCACTGACGGCTAGCCGACGACTAGGCGCAGGTGCCTTCGCCGCAGGCCATCTCGCCCTTGGTCTTGGCCGACTTCTTGGCCGCGGGCTTCTTCTTGGCGCTCGTGCTCGAGGTGGTCTTGCGCGCCTTGGCGGGCTCGGCCGCGGGCTCGGCCGCCGCTTCTTCGACCTCGGCCACCGCTTCGGGCTCGGGCTCGGCGGTGGGGGCTTCAGCCTCCGAGGGGTCGCTCTTGGCGCCGCCGCAGCCGCCCTCGCCCTTGGCCCCGCCGCACGCGGACTCGCCCTTGGCCCCGCCGCAGCCGGCTTCGCCCCCGCAGCTCCCCTCGGCGGCCGACCCCGTGGCCTCGGGAGGATTGACCTCTTGGGCGTCCTTCTTGGCCGCGCAGGCCGTCAGCCCCAGCCCCGTGCCCATCGAGAGTAGCGCCAGCGTTCGCTTGATCGAGTTGAGATCCATGGAAAATGCGTCCTCGTTCTTCGCCGGTGGTCGCCGCTCGCGTCGCAACCGACGCGCCATCACGGCCCCGAGCCCGCCCATGCTACCAGCAAAGCGAGCGATCGAGGTGCGGCACCACCCGACCTTCCGTAGACGCGCGAGCTCGCCGGCGGTTACAGAGTTTAGTGGGGCGCACCGCCCCCGATTTCGTCGCCATCGAGCTCGAGCCGATAGCCCACGCCGCGCACGGCTCGGATCGTGTAGCCGCAGCCGGCTACCCAGCCGAGCTTGCGCTTGAGGTTGGAGACGAAGTTGTCCACCGTGCGCGGATCCACGACCACGTCGTCGCCCCACACGCGCTCGAGGATGGTCTCGCGCGAGAGCGCCTTGCCCGGGTGATCGATGAAGAACACCAGGAGGTCGAACTCGGTGCGGGTGAGGTCGATGGCGCGCCCCTGGACGCTGCTCACGGTGCGAGCGTCGCGATCGATGGTGAACCCGGGCAGCGCGCAGGCCGGGCTGTCCGCGCCCCGCGGAGAGCCGCGCCGCATCAGCGCACGAACCCGCGCCAGCAGCTCGCGCAGCCGGTAGGGCTTGGCCAGATAGTCGTCGGCGCCGGCGTCGAAGCCTTGGACCACGTCGTCCTCGAGCGTGCGCGCGGTGAGCATGAGCACCTTTGCGGCCAGCCCTCGCTGGCGCAGCGCGCGGCAGACCGAGTAGCCGTCGAGGTCGGGGAGCATGATGTCGAGCACGACCAGATCCGGCTGCTCGAGCGCCGCCGCGTCGAGCGCGGCCTGGCCGCGATCGACCGCCTGCACGCGATAGCCCTCGTCCTCGAGGTTGTCGGCCAGCGTGATGCGGAGGTTCTCGTCGTCCTCCACGATGAGCACGAGCGGGCCCGCGCTCGAGGCTGGAGGCGGGGCAGGGTTGGCGGCATCCGTCATGGCAGGGCGCGCACCATCGTAGCGGGAAACTCGAGCGCGAAGCAGGTGCCCTCGGGGCTCGAGCGCACGATGCGAATGCGGCCGCCGTGCGCCTCCATGGTCTTGCGACAGATGCTGAGGCCGAGGCCGCTGCCGCGGGTGGTCGTGCCGGCCCCGCGGCGAAAGTCTTCGAAGATGCGCCCCTGGTCGGCGGCCGGGATGCCCACCCCATTGTCGGTGATCTCCACCACGAAGCGGCGCTCGTCGGCGTGTGCGCGCACCTGCAGGTCCACGGGGCGCCGCTCGTTGTAGGTGCACGCGTTCTTCAACAAGTTGCGCAGCAGCAGCAGCAGCAGCTCGCGGTCGCCGTGGAGCACCACGCCCTCGAGGCCCTCGGTGCGCAACGACACCTCGCCGTAGCCATACTGCGAGAGCTCCTCCATCACCGCGACGAGCAGCGGGGCGAGCTCCACATCGGAGCGCCGCGGCTGCCAGCGACCCTTGTCGAGCCGGTTGAACGAGAGGATGTTCTCGACCAGGAACGAGAGCTCGTCGATGTCTCGCACGATCCGCTGCGGGTAGTCGCGCGCCGCCGGCACGTCGCGGGTGCGTCGCTCGAGCGTCTCGGCCATCAGTCGGATCGAGGTCAGCGGCGTGCGCAGCTCGTGCGAGACGGTGGCCACGAAATCACTCTTGAGCTCCACGAAGCGATAGCGACGGCGCTGCAGCGAGAGCGCCAGCACCACGATGATGAGGGCTAGGGCCGCGCTGCCGGCCACGAACCCGGTCTTGAGCCAGAAGCGCTCCTCTGCGCGGGCGCCCACGCGTCGCAGGCGGGGCGCGCTGACCTCGAACGGGAGCGTGCCGAGCGGGGTGGGCTCGAGCAGCGGCGGCAGGGTCACGCGATCGCCGGGCTCGAGCAGGCCGCGGCGTCGCATCTCTTCCTCGAGCACGTCGACCTCCGCGATCACGTCGACCTCGACGCCGCGCACCTGGGAGACCGAGTGCGGGGCGACATAGAAGCGCCCGCCACCGACGAGCATCGGCTCGTCGACGCGCCGCGGCAGCGCCACGAGCGGCTCGAGCGGCGCATCGGCCACGGCCACGAAGTCGTCGACGGGCACGCCGGACTCGCGCGACAGCGCGGTGATGCGATCGGCGAGGAAGCGAAAGTCCGCGGCCGTGAACCGATCGCGACGGCGCAGCAGCGCGCGCTGGAGCGCGGCCAGGCGCGCCCCCGGGTCGGCCCCAAAGCCATCGCGCAGCAGCCCCATCATCAGCTCGTTGGCCGGGGCGATGCGCGCGGTGAAGTCGTCGAGCATCGCCACCATCACGGGTAGGTCGAAGGTCGAGTCGAGCACGAACCTGGCGCGGTGGCGCAGGACGGCCCGCATCGCCTCGAGGATCTCCGCCGGCTCACCCTTCTCGGCCGCGTCGCGCAGCTCGAGCACCAGCTCGGCGCGGCGCTGCGGGGGCGAGCCCGCCTCGAGATCCGTGGGGATCTCGCGCCGCCGGATCTGATCGTAGAGCGCATGGGCGGGCGTCGCCGTGCCGGGGACCGCAGTCGTCGGACGCGGCAGCCCCTGACGGCCGTCTTCCACCAGCAGCAGGCCCTGCGCGGGGACCAGCGGGTCCTCGGCGGCCATCTCGATCGCCTGGTGCTTCTCGAGCAGCTGCGCCTGCAGGCGCTGGTCGAGCGTGCGGCGGGCGTACTCGGCCAGCACCGCCTCTTGGCTGGCCACGTTGTCGCGCGCCTGGTGGCGCTCGTCGATCACGATCGACTCGAGCGTGGCGAGCCCCCACAAGAGCGCGACTAGGCCAACGCCGAGCGCGATCGCGAGGGGGAGCAGGCGGCGAACGGGGGCCATCGGGGCTCATCGCAGCACGGGCACGCGGTCGAAGTCCATCTGCGCCAGCGGAAGGTCGCGCTCGAACTTGTCGCCGCGCCGATCGAGCCGGGCCGCGCGGTCGATGAGCCGCCCCAGCTCGCGCACCTCGGGCTGCGCCTCGAGCTCCTCGTCGATCTCGGCGTAGAGCCGCTGCACGTCGGCCCAGGCGAGGTTGCGCACCCAGTACGAGCCGCGCAGCTTCTCGGCGTAGGTGGCGGCCACGACCGACAGCTGGGTCGGCGGCGCGGCGTCGCTCCACGAGCCGCGCACGAGCGTCATCGGCAGGTCGCGCTGGATCTCGGTCGAGGTCTCGGAGCGCGGCGTCTTGTAGCGCACCCGCAGCCGGCCCAGGTGCGCGTGCTCGCCCGGCAGCAGCTTGATCTCGTAGAGCGCGGTCACCGTGTGCCCGGCTCCGAGCTCGCCCGCGTCGCGCCGGTCGTCGTCGAGCTCGGAGCGCGTGAGCCCGCGGTTCTCGTAGCCCAGCAGTCGGTAGCGGGCCACCGCGGTGGGGTCGAGCTCGACCTGGATCTTGACGTCCTTGGCGATGACCTGGAGCGTGCCCGTGAGGTGGTCGACGAGCACGCGCCGCGCCTCGGCGCGGTCGTCGACGTAGGCATAGTTGCCGTTGCCCTTGTCGGCCAGCTGCTCCATGAGCGCGTCGTTGTAGTCGCCCATGCCCACGCCGATGGTGGTGAGGGTGATGCCCCGCGCGGCCTCCTGGCTCACCTGGCGCAGGATCGCTTCGGCCGTGGTCGCGCCCGTGTTGGCCACGCCATCGGAGCACAGCACCACGCGGTTGATGCCGGCCCCGAGCGCCTGGCGCCCGACCAGCTCGTAGCCCAAGCGCAGGCCGGCCTCGACGTTGGTGGAGCCCTCGGTGTGCAGCTCGTCGATCGCCGCGACGATGGTGGCGTGATCCGAGCCGGGCGTGGGCGGCAGGATCACGCGCGCGCTGCTGCCATAGGCCACGATGCCCACGCTGTCACGCGAGCGCAGCTGCTCCACGAGGATGCGCAGCGCGTCCTTCACCAGCTGCAGGCGGCCCTGGCTGCCCATCGATCCCGACACGTCGATCACGAACACCAGGTTGGCCGCGGGTCGCTCGGCCGCGGCGATCTCCTTGCCCTTCAGCCCCACGTGCAGCACGTGGTAGCCCGTGCGCTGCGGCGAGGGCACGACCTCGGCGTGGAGGCTGAAGTCGCCGTCCACGGGCGGGGGATAGTGGTAGTCGAAGTAGTTGACGACCTCCTCGACTCGGATCGCGTCTTCGGGCGGCAGCAGCCCGCGGTCGAGGTGGCTGCGCGCCATCACGTACGACGCGGTGTCCACATCGATGCCGAACGTGGAGAACGGATTCTCGCGCGTGTCGATGGTGGGGTTCACCCCGTAGCGGGTGACGTACTGAGGGCCGAGCGGGGCCGACTCCTCCTCGGTGGCGGGCGGCGGGGCCACGAGCGGGGGCTTGGCCTTGGCATCGCGGGGCTCGGCCAGGATCCGCGTGGGGAGATCGTCCTCGGCCGCCGCCGGAGAGGCCCCGGCGGCGGCGGCCGTGGTCGGGCTCGCGCGCTCGACCTCGCCTTCGGCCCTGGCTTCGCTCGCCACGGGTCGCTCGGCGGAGGAGGGCCCGCCGCGGGGAGCGGGCTCGGATTCGCGGGCGCAGGCGGGCAGGCCGAGCGCGGCGGCCAGGATCAGCAACGCGGGGCGGGGGCAGTGGAGCATGGCAGCGGCGGCGAGTCGGTGGAGGCTCGCCCTGGCATTGAAGCGCGCGGGCGGGCATGGCGGCGGCACGTCTCGGTCACGCGATCGTCATCGATCCGTCATCGCCGGCGGGTGTAAGCCCCCACGGGGGCGAGCGCGTTCTCGGCCCGTCATCATGGCACACGTGC
The DNA here is from genome assembly GCA_041600735.1 of Nannocystaceae bacterium. GTDB lineage: Bacteria > Myxococcota_A > Polyangia > Nannocystales > Nannocystaceae > Paraliomyxa. The sequence goes on along the minus strand of JBFIJN010000016.1, from coordinate 15,634 downwards.
GTCCTTCGTTCCGCTCCGGCCTGCCCTTGCTGCTCTCCTGGTTGCTGCTCGCGGCGGCCACCACTGCCCATGCGGCGCCCGAGGCCTCGCCGGAGCCGCCGCCCCGCAAGGAACGCATCGACGCGCTGTGGCTCGATGCAGGCGGCGGGTCGGGCTGGGTCCGCACGGTGCCCATGTACATCGACGATCAGGAGGCCGAGTATCGCTTTGGTTCGGCGTTCTGCGGTCGTAGCCATCGCCTGGGGGAAGCAACCTTACGCGCGCTGCAAGCCGCGCTCGCGAGCGGCCAGCCCGTGCGCATCGATGCCGCCCCAGCGCCTGGCGATGCGACCCAGCGCTGCATCACGGGGGTGGCATTCTTCGCCTCCTGAGGCCTAGCATTCGGGCACCATGGCGGAGCTGACCGTCCACCACCTCGAGAACTCTCGCTCGCAGCGCATATTGTGGCTCCTGGAGGAGCTGGAGCTGCCCTACACGGTGAAGCGGTATGCGCGCAACGCCCTGACCAAGCGCGCGCCCCCGGAGCTCCGCAAGGTTCATCCGCTGGGCAAGTCTCCGGTGGTCACGCTCGAAGACGGCACCGTGCTGGCCGAGTCGGGTGCGATCCTCGAGGCGCTGGTCGAGCGCTGCGACGGCCGTCTGCGCCCCGCGGCGGGCAGCGAGGAGCGACGGCGCTACTCGTTCTGGCTGCACTACGCAGAGGGCTCGCTCACGCCTCCGCTGTTGGTCGGCTTCATCATCGATCGCCTGCGCAAGGCACCGCTGCCGTTCTTCCTGCGACCGGTGGTCAAGGGGATCGCGCGCAAGATCGACGCGTCCTATACCCACCCCGAGCTCGCCCGCCAGGTCGACTTCATCGAGAGCGAGCTCGAGGGTCGATCGTGGCTCGTGGGCGAGGAGCTGACCGCGGCCGACATCCAGATGAGCTACCCCCTCGAGGCCCTGGTCGCGCGCGGCGACGATGTTGCGGCCTTGCCCCGCATTCGCGCGCTCGTGGAGCGCATGCATGCACGGCCCGCCTATCAGCGCGCGCTCGAGCGCGGCGGGCCGTACGATCTCAAGTTCACGTGATCGCGCGAGGGTTGCCACGCGTGACCCTCGATGTCGCGCTCGCGGGCTCGGGCGCTCGGTTCTCGCTTCTTGGATGCCGGTTCGGCTGGCGTGCAAACACTGATTACATGGGTCAGGAGGCCCCCCACGGCCCAATTACCGCTTTGCGGGCCCGGCTCGCTCGGGTACCCTAATGTGGGATGAGATCGATGTGGGGGAAGCGAAGGCGAGGCTTGGCTCGCCAGGGTGTGCTGCTGCTGGCCGGGCTGACCGTGTCGACGGGCTGCTACTCGGGCTTGGAGGAGGGCCGCGCGGGGCAAGAGACCGACGGCTCCTCGGGCGGCGAAGGCTCGGACGGCAGCGACGGCGGCATTGCGGCTCAGTGCGCCGAGGATGGCCCCTCGGTGGGGGTCACCGGCCTGCGGCTGCTGACCGGCTACGAATACGACAACACCGTGCGCGACCTGCTGGGCGATGCAACCCGCCCCTCGCTGGCGTTCCCGCCCGAGAACCAGACGACCGCGTTCGAGAACAACTGGCTCGACCACCGCGCGAGCAAGGATCTCGTGCGCGTGTACATGGACGTGGCCGAGGAGGTAGCGGCGCGGGCCGTGAGCGAGCGCCTGGCCGCGCTGCTGCCCTGCGATCCACTGGTCGCGGGCGAGGTCGAGTGCGGCCACGCGTTCGTCGAGCAGCTGCTGCCGCGCGCGTTCCGGCGGCCCACGCAGCCCGATGAGCGCACTGCCTTCGTCGCCCTGTTCGACGATGCGCATGCGCAGCACGGGTTCACCGAGGCCGCGTCGCTGGTCCTGCAGGCCACGCTCCAGTCGCCGCAGTTCCTCTATCGCGTGGAGCTCGTGCCCGACGACGCGCTGCCCGGCGACGTGCTCCCGGTGACGGGCTACGAGATGGCCTCGCGGCTGTCGTACTTCCTCACCGCCTCGATGCCCGACGACGAGCTGCGGGCCGCGGCCGCAGGCGATGGTCTGGCCACCCGCGAGGCGGTGGAGGCCCAGGCCTGGCGCTTGCTGCAGACGCCGGCCGGGCATCAGACCGTGCGCGAGTTCCATCGCCAGTGGCTGCACCTCAACGGGCTCGAGTCGGTGTCCAAGGATCCGGCCCTGTACGACGCGCTGCCCGACGCGGCGGGCACGCAGTGGCGCGAGAGCGTCGAGCAGTTCGCCGAGCACGTGTTCTTCTCGGGCGAAGGCACGCTCGACGAGCTGATGGGCTCGGAGCTCGCGTTCCTGCCGCCCGAGCTCGCCGCGCAGTACGAGGCCGGGGCCGTCGATCCGCTCACGGGGGCCGTCACGCTCGCGGGTGAGCGGGCGGGCCTGCTCACGCAGCCGGGGCTGATGGCGCTGCTGGCCTACCCCGACCAGAGCTCGCCGGTGGCCCGCGGGGTGTTCGTGCGCGAGCGCTTTCTCTGCCAGCACCTGCCGCCGCCGCCCAACGACGTGGTGATCGAGCCACCCGACCCCGATCCCAATGCGACCACGCGCGAGCGCTTTGCTCAGCACACCGCCGACGCGCAGTGCTCGGGTTGTCATGCGCTCATCGACCCGATCGGCTTCGGGTTCGAGCACTACGACGCGATCGGCCGCTGGCGCACCGAGGAGAACGGCCTGCCGGTCGACGCCTCGGGTAGCCTCGGCAGCGTCGAAGATGCCGAGCAGGCCGGCCCCTACGTGGGCGTGGTCGAGCTGTCCGAGCGGCTGCTGGCCACCACCGACTTCCGCGACTGCATGGCTCACCAGTGGACCACGTTCGCGCTCGGTCGCGAGCCGGGGGAAGCGGACCAGTGCGCGATGGAAGAGATTCGTCAGACCTTGGCCGACGAGGGCGGCGACCTCCGCGAGATGATGGTCGCGATCGCCGTCTCCGATGCCTTCCGCTTCCGCGTCGTCGACGGGGGTGACCAGTGAGCGCGCCACGCAGAGTCCTTCGTCGTTCGTTCCTGCAGGGCGCGGGCGGGGCCGCCCTCGCCCTTCCCCTGCTGCAGCTGGGGCAGCGTCGCTCGGCCCACGCCGCCCCCGGGGTGGCCGAGGACGGGTTCCCGCTGCGCTTGGTGGTGTTCTTCCACCCCAATGGGATCTGGCCGCCCTCGTGGTGGCCGGGCGGCACGCCCACCGAGAACGCGTGGGAGCTCGCGAGCAGCCTCCAGCCGCTCGCGCCGTTCAAGGATCAGCTGCTCATCCTCGACGGCATCGACATGCCCGCCGCCGACGCGGGCCCCGGTGAGGATCACCAGCAGGGGATGGGTGCGGTGCTCTCCGGTCAGCCGCTGCAGGTCGGCAACTTCGTGGGCGGCGATGGCTCGCTCGCGGGCTGGGGCAACGGGATCACCGTCGACCAGGTCATCGCCCAGCACGTGGGCGGCACCACGCCGTTCGGCAGCCTCGAGCTCGGCGTGCGCGCGAGCGCCTTCGGCGGCTCGGAGGTGCGCACCCGCATGATCTACGCGGGGCCGGCCCAGCCCATCGCGCCCATCGACGATCCCGTCGCCACCTGGAACCTGCTGTTCTCCGAGCTCAACCTCAGCCCCTCGGAGATGGCCAAGCTGCGCGCCAAGCGGGTCTCGGTGCTCGACACCGTGCAGGGGCAGTTTGCTGCGCTCGAGGCCAAGGCCGGCGCCGAGGACCGCATGCGGCTCCAGCAGCACGCCGCGCTCATCCTCGACCTCGAGGAGCGCATCAGCAACGAGCCCGTGCTGGGCGAGTCGTGTGTCGTGCCGGGCACCCCGCCCGGGCTCGCGCCCGACAGCGCCAACACGATGGATCAGATCTCCACGCTGCAGCTCGACCAGATGGTGATGGCGTTCGCATGCGACCTCACCCGCGTGGCGAGCATCCAGTACAGCAACGGGATGAACCACACGCAGTTCCCGTGGATCGGCAGCATGAGCGACGGCCACGCGCTCTCGCACGCGGGCGACGGCGACGCAGCCTCGTGGGCCGAGTGGTCCGCGCGTGAGCACTGGTACGCGCAGCAGGTCGCGTACCTGCTGCAGCGCATGTCCGAGATCCCCGAGGGCGCGGGCACCATGCTCGATCACACCGTGCTCTTGTGGGTCAACGAGCTGGCGCAGGGCAACACCCACAGCCACCAGCGCATGCCGTTCGTGATGGCCGGCAACCTCGGCGGGCACTTTCGCACCGGCCGCTATCTCGCGTACGACCACCAGCCGCACAACAACCTGCTGGTCTCGCTACAGAACGCGTTTGGCATCGAGTCGCAGACCTTCGGCGACCCGGCGTTCTGCACGGGCGCGCTGGCTGGCCTGACGTGACGCGATCGCGGGCGAGCCGCGCTCGAGCCGTGGGGCTCGGCGCGCTGCTGCTCGCGTGGGCCGGGCCCGCCCACGCGGCCGGACCGGTGGGCACGCTGGTGGTGGACTGCACCGGGATCCAGGGCTGGGCCCAGGAGCCCGACATGCCCGAGGCGCTGATCGATGTGCACCTCTACTTCAACGGGCCCGCCGGGGATCCCGGCGCGACCGCGGTGGTGGTCACCGCCAACCTCGAGCTCGCGAGCGGCTGCATGGGCGCGGAGTGCATGCACGGCTACCGCTCGGCGCTGCCGATGAGCCTGCTCGGCACTGGCGACCACGCGGTGCATGCCTATGGGATCGATCTCACCGGCGATCCGAACCTCGAGCTCGGCCCTGCCGGGGTGCTCTCGTGCCCCCCGCCGCCGCTCGTGGGCGGCGAGCTGCGGCACGTGGTCTCGCCCGAGATCCTCGGTGCGTGGCAGTTCTCGCTGTTCTTCGATCGGTTGATCGTGCCCGACGAGACGATCTCCGGGCTCGCGGTGGGACCGGTGGTCGACGGCGGCCCGCAGCTGCGCGTGGATGAGGTTGGCGCGGCGTGGTTGGTCGATCAGGGGTTTCGCCGCGCCGTCCCGATCGAGGTCGCGCCTGCGTGGCGGCTGGACCTCGCGATGGCCGGCGCGTTCCTGCCCGAGGAGCTCGCGCTCCCCCACGGCACCCCGCTGCGCCCGCGACCCGTGCTCGTGCAAGGCACCATGCCCGAGGTCTACCTGCTCGATGATCACCAGTGCGGGGTGGCGGATCCGGATCCCTCCTGCGTGCCCGAGCCCGCGGATGACACTGGCGCGGGGGCGAGCGACGACGGCTCGAGCGACGCGGGCGGGGGATCGAGCGCGGGCGGCGGTGGTGAGAGCGGGGAGGGCAGCAGCAGCGCCACCGGTGGCGTGCTCACCGGCCTGCCCCCCGCCCGAGCCGACGACACGGAGGGCTGCACGTGTCGGGGTGGTGGACACGGGCCTACGTGGTGGCTCGCGCTGCTGCTGGGTGTTCGCGCTCGTCGTCGCCGACGATCGTAGCCACGCCTAGGCTGGCCCGCGCATGTACTCGAAGAACCGTCGGGCCCACGCCGAGGCTGCCGACAACCGCGAAGGATCGATCCCAGCGAGCAAAGCGAAGCTGTGGCTGCCCTTGTGATACTCGCCCTTGCGGCTGACTCGCGAGGCTGCGAGCAGCCCGGAGACCACATCGGCCTTCGGGATCTCCTCGACCTTCGGATTGCCGGGGAGCGCCGCCTCGCGGAATCCTGCGCCGAAGAAGGTAGCCAGCGCCCGTCGATCGGCGATGAGCCAGGTCTCCATCAACTGAACCATCAAGTGCAAGTGATCGGTCGTGGCCGAGGCCGGTCGCTCCCAACCATCGCCCTCTCGCCGCCGCACGTGCTCCCACGGATCTTGGCCTTCGACCGGCGCTTCCGCATCGACGAGCAGCACGGGATCCGCATCGGCGGCGCGGAGCCTCGCGTGGAAGTCGTCGAATGCCTTCGCCCTGCCGCCGCAAGCGACGATCCTCGGCATACGCTTCTCACATCCCGCTCGCTCGAGGAGCTTGCGGAAGCCCTCGCGGCACTTCGTGTGGAGCGCCTTGCTGTCGCCACCCCCCTCCACGTAGAGGATGCGCCCTACCATCGGGTGCCCCCAATGTCGCCGCGGATCCACAGCGTGCCGAGCGAGTAGCGCTCGAGCCAAGACCGGAGGGCCTCTGGATCGAGACGGGCGGGCGAAGGGCGCTCCTTGTCTCGCTCGCACACCAACACACTGCTCGGGCTGGACAAGGCATCGACCAATGCATCGGAGTGCGTGGTGACCACGAGCTGCGTCGAGAGGGCGGCATGCTCGAGCAGCGCCGCGATCTTCGGCATCATGTCGAAGTGGAGGCCGAGCTCGGGCTCCTCGATGACGATGAGGGGAGAGGGCTTGGGGTCGAGCAGGATGGCCAAGAGCGCGAGATAGCGCAGTGTTCCGTCCGAGAGGCGGTGTGCGGCGAGATTGAACGACCCCTCGGTGAGATAGAGCTGGAGGCGACCACCCTCGGGCACGATCTCGAGGTCGTCGAAGCCTCCGCCCAGGTCTCGCAAGCGCTCGAGGATCTTCGCCTTGGTCGCCGGATCGCGCTTGAGCACGGCGAGGCGTGCGGGGAGATTGTCGAAGGACTCCGAGAGGAAGTCGCTGCGCACATCGGCTCGGCAGCTCTGTCGGATCGGAGCCTGGGGACCGAAGGCCCAGTCTCGGTAGATCCGGATGCTCCCGAGGCGCGCGGCGATTGCCGCCAATTCCGGATACGCGTCGGGATCGCGGCGTTGCGACAGGATCGACTGGGTGGGATCGATGTCCTCACGACGCAGCTCGCGGTGACCCTCCCCGGCCACGTTGAGCATGGGTCGGCCGCTCTCGTAGCCAAAAGAGAAGAAGGGCTTGGGCTGATCTCGCGTGCGCTCGCGATTCTCCACGCGCTCATCGAGGACCACGAAGGCGTCGCCCTGGGCGCCGAAGCTCATCGCATAGCGGATCTCCGGCACCGCAAGGCCCCCGATCCGCGCCGAGAACACCGCCTCGAGTCGAGCCTCTTGCCTGGCGGGTGGGCCCTTCCACAGCCAGTCGCGCACACCTCCGCCCTCGCGAATGGGCAGCGGCAGATCCTTGGGGAGGGCGCGCAGCAGCGCGAGGGCCTCGACGAAATTGCTCTTGCCCGAGCCATTGGGCCCGATCAGCACGTTGAGGGGCTCCAGCCCGACCGTCACGGGGTCGGGCCCAAACGAGAGGAACCCATCGAGGGTCACGCTCTCGAGCAGGGGAGCTGCGTCAGCATTCATGCGGGCCGACGAGTATACCCTAGCGAACATGACCACCGCTCCCGAGCACGCGGACCCCGAGCGCTACGCCGACCTCACCGGCTTTCGTGGCGAGTGGCGCGACCTGTTCTGGAATCGCGACTTCCTCGAGCTCATGGCGCAGCGCTGGGGGCTCGAGGGCGTGGGCGAGGCGCTCGATGTCGGCTGCGGGGCAGGGCACTGGGGGCGCACGATGCTCTCGTGGCTGCCGGCCCACGCGACCATGGTCGGGGTCGATCGCGAGGCGAAGTTCCTCGAGCTCGCCCGCGAGCAAGCGCTCGCGAAGGGGCTCGCGCCGCGGCTCTCGTTCGTCGAGGGCACGGTCGAAGCGCTGCCGTTCGCCGACGATCGCTTCGACCTCGTCACCTGCCAGATGGTGCTGATCCACGTCGCCGACGCCGAGGTCGCCCTGCGCGAGATGATCCGCGTCACCCGCCCCGGCGGGCTCGTGGTCGTCGCCGAGCCCGACAACCGGGCGGGCAACCTCGCGCTGCTCAACGGCCAGCCGGGGCTGCTCGACGACGAGATCGCCTCGCTCGTGCTGCTGCAGCTGGTGTGCGAGCGCGGCAAGCAGGAGCTTGGCGAGGGCAACGGGTCGATCGGCGGGCTACTGCCCGGCCTGCTGCGTGCGGCGGGGTTGCGCGAATTGCGCGCGCACACCAATGATCGCTGCATCGATCTCGCGCCGCCCTACCAAGCGCCGCACATGCGGCTCGCGCTTCAGCAAGAGCTCGCATGGGCGGCCGACGACATCTCGATCCTCACCGGCACCCGCCACGACACGCGGCGCCTGTTCCTCGCGGGCGGCGGGACCGAGTCGGCGTTCGAATCGGCGTGGGAGGTGACCCTCCGCTGGCTGCGGATCCTCGAGCGAGGGATCGCCGAGGGCACCTACCACGCCGGGCGTGGCTTCGTGCTCTACCTGGTCTCGGGGCGCAAGCCCGGGTGACCGGGCTCGCGCACCCGCGCTTCGCTCATGCGCTCTCGCGCAGGGCCCCCTCGCGCAGGGCCCCCTCGAGCGGTGGCTCCTCGCGCAGCGCTCCCGGGGGCAGCCCGATCGCGTCGTCGAGGAGCATCTCCATCTTCCCGGTCCCCACATCGTAGAGCACGCCGACCACCGCGATGCGGCCCTCGTCCACGAGACCGCGCAGCGTCCCGCTCTCGCTCATGATGCTCTGCACCACTCGCACCACGTTGCGGCGGGCCACGTCATCCACGAACGCGGTCTTGTGCGCGGCTCCCTTGGCCACCGCTTGCTCGCAGTCCTCGCGATCCACGGTGCGCTGGATGTCGGTCACGATGTGGCCGAGGTGCTGGCAGCCGGTGGTCTCGAGCACGTCGCTCGAGCTCGCGGCGAATTCCACCGCAGCCGTCACCGCTCCGCAGCGGGTGTGACCCATCACCACGATGAGCCGGGCCCCGGCCACGGCGCAGCCGTACTCCATGCTGCCGAGGACCTTGGGGCTGAGCACGTTGCCCGCGATGCGCACGCTGAAGATGTCCCCGAGGCCCATGTCGAACACCAGCTCGGCCGGCGTGCGCGAGTCGATGCAGCTCAGCACGACGGCCAGCGGGTGCTGTCCCGCCGCGGTGGCGCCCACCTGTCGGGCGAGATCGCGGTTGAGCTGGCGACCCTCGGTGAAGCGCTCGTTGCCCTCGCGCAAGATCTCGAGCACCTGCGTCGGCGTCACCTTGTCTTGCAGCTCGCGCGTGGAGTAGTCGACGAACTGGATCGAGTTCTCGAAGCGATAGGACTCGTGAAACCCCTTCATGCTGAGGTGCACCCCGCGTGCGGGGGCCTTCACGTCGCGGTACTGCCGCAGCATCGCCTGCACGTCGGGGTCGATGTACTCGGTGCCCTGTGCATCGAGCAGCACGTGGCTGCCGCGGGGAACCTCGTCGAGCACGCGCTGCAGCGCGGTCTGGTTGAGGAACGAGACCTGGGCGGGGAGCTCCACGTGGAGCACGTTGCCGCCGAGGTGCTTCTCGGAGATCCGTCGCATCGGCTGCCGTGAGTGCCGCGCCAGGATGAAGGCCAAAGCCACCATCATGCCAATGCCCAGCCCCACGAGCAGGTCGGTGAACACGATCGCAATCACGGTCGTGGCGAACGGGATCAGCTGGTCGCGCCCCGCGGCCCTCATCTCGCGCACCAGTCGAGGGCTGGCGAGCCTGAACCCGGTGACCAGCAGGATTGCGGCCAGGCACGACAGCGGGATCCGGTTGAGGAGGTCGGGCAGCAGCAGCACGGAGACCACCAGCAACCCGCCGTGAATGATGGTCGAGCGCTTGGTGGTCGCGCCGGCGTCGATGTTGACCGTGCCGCGGATCACCACGGACGTGACCGGAATGCCCCCGAGCACGCCGGCCACGATGTTGCCGACGCCCTGCGCGACGAGCTCACGGCTGGGGGGGGACACGCGCTGCTTGCGATCGAGCTGGTCGACGGCTTCGAGGTTCAGCAACGTCTCGAGCGAGGCCACCACGGCGATCGTGACCGCGCCGGTGTAGACCAAGGGGTTCTGCCACGCGGAGAAGTCCGGGGTCTGCAACAAGCCCATCACGCCACCCACGTCGGCCGCGATCGGCACCTCGACCAGGTGGCTCTGGCCGATCGCCCACGGCGCGCCCAGCTGCTCGAACCACAGGCCGAGCCCGAGCCCGAGCAGCACCACGGCCAGCGGTGCGGGCACGCGCGAGCGCCGTAGCACGCCCAGCCGCGACCACAGCACGAGCATCGCGATCGAGAGCAGCCCGATGACCGCCGCGCCCTGGTGCAGGTCGCCGACCATGCTGAGCAGCTCCGAGAACGTGTTCTCGTGGTCGGGCTGCTCGAACGCCATCTCGCCCTCGGGATCGGTATCGTGGCCGAGGACGTGGGGGAACTGCTTGAGGATCAGGATGATGCCGATGGCGGCGAGCAGGCCCTTGATCACGCTGTTGGGCACGAACGCCGCCAGCGTGCCCGCGCGCGCCAGGCCCAGGCCGATCTGGATCACGCCGGCGAGCATCACGGCGAGCAAGAAGGCGTCGAATGAGCCGAGCGCCGCGATCTGAGCGAGCACGATGGCCGTGAGGCCCGCCGCGGGTCCGCTGACGCTGGTGTGCGAGCCGCTGAGGGCGCCTACCACTAGGCCACCCACGGCGCCCGCGATCAGCCCCGAGAACAGCGGGGCGCCCGAGGCGAGCGCGATGCCGAGGCACAGCGGCAGCGCCACGAGGAACACCACCACACCGGCCGCGATGTCCTTGCCGATCGCGCCGGGTGATGAGGAATCGGTCGAGCTCGTGGCGTTCATGCGTCATGACCTCCGTGAACGTCGGCCTTGGGGGGCCGCCACACCACCGCGCAGAGCACGAGCGCGAGCAGGGGGAGCAGCGCCACCACGGCGACCAGCTCGCGCGGCGCGTCGGGCCACCGCTCGAAGACCATCGCGACGACCGGTAGCGTAGCGATCACGGCGAGCCCCGCAATCAGTGAGGCGCGGCGCTCGGCGAGGGTGGGCCGGTCGTCGGCACACCAGTCGCCATCGACGGCGCGATGCAGATCGTGCCGCGCATACGGCACTCGAGAAGAGGGAGGGGTAGGGGAGGATATGGAACGATTCATGGATGGATGAGCACGTACAGGGTCGAACGACGGAGCCACTCTCGGTGGATCGGCGATCGACACGCGTCATCCCCCCGCGTCAATTGGCGCGAGGGGATGCAGCGCGGATCGCCGGCTCAACCGATCACGGGATCGTCGTCGGGCGGTACCCGGCGCGGTCGCATCCAGCGAGGCCGAGCGGGCTCGCGGCCCGAGGGGTCGAGCCGCGCGGGCGCGCGTGGCACGGCGAGCTCGCGGACTCCAGAGTCCCCCGGGGCGGACCCCGCATCGCGAACGACCCGCGCATCGGTGCCCTCACGCGAGACGACCTCGCCATCCTCGTCGATCTCGACGGTCAGCTCTCGCTCGCCTGCGCTGCGCCGGGCCGACGTGGACGCCAGCATGCCGAGCACGAGCACGAGCCCGACCAGCGCGCGCATGAACCCACCCGCCCACCTCACCAGGGGACGCTCGGGACGGCGGGACTCGAGGTCGAGGGGCACGTTTCGGCGAATCCTACCACGCTCCGTCAGCGGGGCGAGCTCACCGCATCTCTAGCCGATTCAACGGCGTCCGCAAGGCCGGGGCCTCACGGGCTGCGGTCGGAGGCGATGCGGAAGTCGTGCATCGTCGCGTCCTCGTCGTGCGTCGGCTGCCACCCGGTCGCGTCGTGGAACGCCGACGCGTCCATCACCACCGGGTGCTTCACGTGGGTGAGCGCGCCGCGGGGCAGCTTGGGCAGGCCGAAGCGCCCGAGCATGAAGTTGAACAGCGGCTCGGGCAGCGGCACGTTCGTTCGACCCGTCTGCTGGATGATCACCGAGAGCGGCACCGGTGGAGGGCCCGCGACATTGAACACGCCGCGCAGCCCCTTGTAGAGCGAGGTGCAGATCGCATCGGCGGCGTCGTGGTCGTGCATGAACTGGAACAGCGGATCGAAGCCGAGCACGGTGGGGACCCGCGGGCCGCGGATGAACGCGGCGAGCGTGCCCTGACGCAGCGGGCCGAGCGTGTAGCACAGGCGCAGCACCGCGGTGTCGATCTCGGGGTAGCGCCACAGCGCCGAGCCACCATAGAGGTCGGCCGCGACCAGGTCGGAGAGCTCGGGGAACGTGTGCACCGCCATCGGCGGCTCGGACTCGGTGTGGTAGAGCGCCGATTCCGGGCCCGCACCGTAGTAGGTGTGGCGGCCGACGAAGATCGCCTGCTTCACCCCGTAGGTGTGGCAGTGATCGAACACCGCCTGCGTGCCGCCGAGGTTGATGCGAAAGCGGTCCTCGCTGCGGTGGGTGAGGTGCGTGACCGTGGCCATGTGGATCATGGCGTCGGGTCGCTGCGTGCGGAACACGTCCTCGGCCGGTCGCTTGCGGATGTCGTGCTCGAACACCCGCACGCCCTCGGGCGGGTGGTACCAGGGGCGGCGATCGATGCCGATCACCTCGTGCCCGGCGTTCAGCAGCTGGGTGGCGACCAAGCGCCCGAGGGCGCCCGAGATTCCGGTGATGAGAACCTTCATCCGAAGTCGAGCTCCGCGGGCAGGAGGCGGCCCTCACGAAGGGCCCGGCCCTGGGTGAGGAGGCTGGCGATGCGGTCCTTCACGGTCGCCACGTGCTCCGCGATGACCTCGTCGGAATCGGAGGGGCTGCCTTCCAGCGCGATCGGCCGCCCGTAGATCAGCTGCAGCGACACGGGCAGCGGCAGCGGTGCGAGGTAGGGGGTGATCGGCAGGTAGGGCACGCCGAACAGCTCGCCCGCGCGGTAGAGGTTGGCGACGGTCGGGATCGCCTCGCCGCCGCCCACGAACGCAAACGGTACGATCGGCGTGCCCGTCTGGAGCGCGAGCCGCACGAACCCGGTGCCGAAGCCGACCAGCGAGTCGCGCTCGCGAAAGAGCTTGGCCGTGCCGCGGGCGCCCTCGGGAAACACCATCAGCAGCCGGTCGTCCTCGAGCAGGCGGATGCAGTGCTCGGGCAGCCCGGTGAGCTGGCCGATGCGGCTGGTGAACCACGACAAGAACGGCACGCGCTGGATGAACTTCTCGGCCATGCCCTGGGCCAGCCGCGGCGGGTCGAGCTCGAAGAACGCCGAGGCGATCACCATCACCGCGTCGAGGGCCACGCCCCCCGAGTGGTTGCCCACCAGCATCGCGCGGCCGCGCGGGGGCACGTGCTCGGCCCCGTACACCTGCACCTCGAAGTAGCGCCGGTAGAACCAGCCGATCAGCGTGTAGAGCTTGGCCAGCTCGCGCTTGTCGATCCCGTACGGATCCACGCCGTGCCGGTTGAAGGGCAGCTCCATGGTGTCTACGCGGGCCGCAATTTCGCGGTCGACCGGTAGCGGGATCAGGCTGGCCGGGATCATCCGCGCGGCCACGATCGCCCGCTGACGGCGCGAACGCAAGGGGCCCGAGCGCCGCCCATGCTCTAGCCGCGCCGCTGGCCTCGCGAACACCTCGCCGGCGCCGCGGTTCGTGGGCTATGAAACAGCCATGCCCGCAGCTCCGTTCGCATCCTCCCCTTCGCCTCGGCCTCCACTCGTCGGCTCCGCGCTGCTCGCAATCGGGCTCGTGGGCCTGTTCGCCCCCGGTTGTGGCGCCCTGCGCCAGAACCTCCGCAACGAGTTCGTCTCGTACCGTGGCGCGTGGTCGTGCGCGAGCGCAGGGTGCAGCAGCAGCGAGGTGGTGCAGTCCAAGACCGGCAGCAACAAGGGCGAGCTCCGCATCAACGATGCCAAGCTCCAGCCGCACGCGGGCCTGGTGTTCTACCCGGGCACGCCGGTGAAGGAGCTGACGGCGACCGTGCGCGACTGCAAGGGCAAGTCCAAGGACGTGCCCAGCGACAAGGTGCAGGGGCCGGGCCGCCACAAGATCAAGGGCGAGGGCGAGAGCTGGGTGATCTGGCTCGACGAGAAGCTCGTCGCGGATCTCGAGGTGGGCTCGGGCGAGTGCGGCGTGCTGATCGTCAAGACCCACGCCACGTGGGAGAGCGGCAAGTTCTTCGACGCCGAGGGCGCGATCGATGTGGGTCGCTGAGGGCGGGCGGGCACGGCTCGTACTGCTCCTCGCCCTGGGGCTCGGGGTCGGCTGCGCGCGGGGTCGCACCGCGCACGCGCCCGGGTCCGACTCGGCCCACGAGGCCCAGGCCGCCGAGGCGTTTGCGGCCGGGGCCTCCGAGCCCGACGCTCCGCTCGATCCTGCGCTAGCGCTCGCCCAGGCCGAGGCGGCGCTCGCGTCGGGCGACGCCGCGCGAGCCGTGGCGCTGTTCGGCCGCGTGCTCTCGTCTTCGGCGCTGCCTCGCGAGCAAGCCGCGCTGGCATGGATCGGGCTCGCGCAGGCTCACGAGCAGCTGCGTGATTGCATCGCGGCCATCCGCGCCTACGAGACCTACCTCGCCCGCTTTCCCGCGGGAGAGCACGCGATCGTGGCGCATGCTCGCCAGGGCGCCTGCGAGGCCGAGCTCGAGCAGTGGGCCGAGTCCGCGGCCACGTTCCACGCCATCGCCGAGCAGCCCGAGCAGCTGCCCAGCGTGCAGGTCGAGGCGCTCGCGCGCGAGGGCTACGCCTTGTTCATGCTCGATCGCCTCGACGAGGCCGACGCCCGCCTCGCCGCCGCGGATGCGATCTACGAGCGCGCGGTGGAGGAACGCACCGAGCGCTTCAGCAACACCTACTTCGTGGGCATGGCCCGCTTCTATCGCGCCGGCATCCTCCATCGCCGCTTCCGCGACGTGGAGATCCGCCTGCCCGAGAAGGTGATGGAGGCCGCGTTCCAGGCCAAGCTCGAGCTCTTGGTGCAGGCGCAGGACGCCTACAACCACGCGATCTCGGCCAAGCACATGTTCTGGGTGTCGGCCGCCGGGTTCCAGCTCGGCCACCTGTTCTCCGAGCTCTACGACGCGCTGATGTACGCGCCCGTGCCCGAGTGGCTCGACGCCCGCCAGCGCGAGATCTACTTCGAGGAGCTCAAGAAGCAGCTGCGCCCGGTCGTGACCAAGGCGATCTGGGTGTTCGAGAAGAACCTCGAGACCGCGCGGCGGCTGGGCTACGAGAGCGAGTTCATCGAGCGCACCGAGGAGAAGCTCGGGCACCTCCAGGCGGTGATGCTCTCCGACGACGCGACGCTGGGCCAGCCCAACCCCCGGCTCGCGCAGGAGGCCGAGGCCGACGACGTCCCCGCCGAGGACGAGGGCAGCGCCTCGGACCGCAAATTGTTCGTGCCGCGACCCACCCCGCTCTAGCCGCCCCGGACGCCGCACGCCGGTTGACACCATCCCCGCCCAGCGATATTAACCGCGCCCCGACGGCCCGTTGGCGTTGCTGCGGCACTCCTGCGGGTTCAGCGCAAGTCCTGGTCGATCAACCCTCTTCCTTAATAAGCTTCGACTCAGGAGGACCTTCCGACCCGCGCTGGCGTAGCTCAACGGTAGAGCACCTGATTTGTAATCAGGGGGTTGCGGGTTCGAATCCCATCGCCAGCTCCACCGACCGCGCCGAGCTTCGAGACGATTCTTCCTTCTGGATGGGTGCCCGAGATGGCCAAAGGGAGCGGACTGTAAATCCGCCGCGTTATCGCTTCGTAGGTTCGAATCCTACCCCATCCACCCCAGATCCCCCCGCGCCTCGGGGGGGCGACGCTTGCGGGAGTAGCTCAGTTGGTAGAGCGTCAGCCTTCCAAGCTGAATGTCGCGAGTTCGAACCTCGTCTCCCGCTCATCAATTTACGAGTTACGAAATGCGATATATAATCGTAAATCTAAAATCGGCAATCGTAAATGAAAAGCCGGTGTAGCTCAGGGGTAGAGCGTTTCCTTGGTAAGGAAGAGGTCACGGGTTCAATTCCCGTC
>JBFIJN010000015.1:0-44712 GCA_041600735.1 Nannocystaceae bacterium | reverse complement strand
GCTGAGCTCGAACGCGTCGAGATCAGCGAGCCGGAAGCATGACGTGCGGGGCACCAGGACGAACAGGAACCGGGTCGCGGAGTTGAACCGCCGGGACTACTCGACCGCTAGGATCTCGTCGCCCCACAGACCACTTGGGTCTGCTGCCTTCCCCAGGCATCCCGGAACCGTCGCCCGTCGTCAGGAAACAGAGCATCGGATCATCGGAACCAGGAGGTTCCTCTGTTCCGACCGCTCGCCTCCCAGACGAGCTACGGTGAATGACATTGGCGCACATGGTGCGTCATCGCTCCTTTCTGGCCGCCGTTGGCCATGCGAGTAATGGATAGAGGTTTGAGAGTCTCCAGTTGAGTGTCATCGTGGCCAAGCGCCCTTACGGGGTTTTCATCGCTTGGGAATAAGACGTAGGGCGCCCCCCTACGGTTCCCAGATCGTTCGACTTCTTCGTGCGAGAAAACGAGATGGTTCTCGTCGACTCGCGGCACGACTGGCGCCGAAGCCCGGGAATCACTCGGCCGCGCCGAGGAGCTGCTCGCCCATCGCGACCAGGTCTTCGAGCTCGGCCGGCGGTGGGTCGCGCCGCTCGACCGTAGCGAGCGGCACCTCGGGATAGCGGGCGCGCAAGTGCGTCCAGATCCGCTGGCCCCGCTCGCTCTGCACCTGAAAGCCGCGGTAGGCCGACATCACGGACTCCACCGCATCATCGGCCCCGGCCTCGCCCACCTGCGCTGCGATGGCGGGTCGCAGCACGGCCGCGGAGGGCAGCGGCGCTGGCATGGGCAGCACGCGGTTGAGCACGATTCCATCGACCCGCATGCCACGCCCCACGATGACGTCGATGAATGCCTCGGCCTCGCGCGCCGAGAAGTCGGTGGCCGCCGTGGCGAACACGGCCCCGGTCTCGGCCGAGCGCAGCAGCCCGTCGAGATCGCCGGCGCGGCGGCGAAACTCGCCCAGCACGGCGCCAAACTCCTTGAGGAACACGCCCAGCTCGCCCACGAACGTACCCCCGCCCATCGCCTCGAAGGTCTTGAGCAGCACCCCGCCGCCCAGCCCCATCAGCTTGAGGCCGATGCGACCGGTGCCGGCCAGGAAGCGCGCCGCCGGGTTGGTGACCAGCTCCTGGATCCGCGCCGGGGCGTCGATGAAGTCGAGCGCGTTGGCGGTGGGCGGCGTGTCGAGCACGATGAGGTCGTAGCGACCCTCGGCGTGGAGCATGTGGACGCGGGCGGTCGCCGCATACTCGAGCGCGCCCCCGAGGTGCTGGGCCGTAGCCTGGTAGATCGGGTTGTCGAACATGACCTGGGCCGCGGCCGCGTCGCGCGAGTAGACCCGCACGATCTCGTCGAACACCCGCTGGGTGTCGAGCATGAGGCAGTCGAGCTTGATGCCCCCGGGCGCGTCGACGGCCGCGATGCTGCCCAGCGCGTGGCCCTGCGCGGGGTCGAGCCCGAGCGCCTGGGCCAGCCGCCGGGAGGGGTCGATCGTCACCACGATCACGCGGCGGCCCCGTCGAGCAGCGGCCAGGCCGATCGCGGCCGCGACCGTGGTCTTGCCCACGCCTCCGGGTCCCATGCACAGCAGCACTCGCCGCTGGCTGGGGATGCGGAGCGCTGGGCCCGGGTTGGTCACGGACGGGCGTTCTACCACGAACCGCGCCAGCTTAGCGCCAGCCGAGGAGGCCGAGGTCTGGTACCCTCCGGCGCCGTGGCTCGCGCGCAGCGTTATCAGGTCACCGTCGAAGGCCAGCAACACGAGGTCTCGGTGGAGCTCGACGGAGCGGGCCAGCCGACGCGTGTACGCGTGGATGGTGCGTGGTGCTCGGTGCGAGTGGCCGACGATGCGGTGTTGGTGCGGACTTCGGGTGAGGACGGGCCGCAGCACACGGTGCACCTCTCACCGGGCCGTCGACCGAGCCACGCCGCCGCGGGCGGCCGCGTGCTCGACGTGGAGGTGAAGAGCGCCCAGGAGGCCGCCCTCGAGGCCGCCCTCGCCAGCGCCGGCGCCGGCTCGAGCAGCGGCACCATCAAGGCGCCCATGCCGGGCCGCGTGGTGCGGGTGCTCGTGGCCGAGGGCGACGCGGTCGCGGCCGGCGCTGCGCTGGTGATCGTCGAGGCCATGAAGATGGAGAACGAAGTACACGCCCCGGCCGCGGGCGTCGTGCGTCGCGTCTCGGTCGCGCCGGGTGACACCGTCGAGGCCGGGCAGCTGCTGTGCGAGGTTGCGGCACCCGAGGCCTGAGCCCGGCGTCACGCACCGCGCTCGACCAGCGGCTGCGGATCGATCCGCGCCGTGCCCTCGAGCCGCGCGAGCAAGCGCTCGAAAGCCTCTACGTCGCCCAGGCCTTCCCAGCACCAGGGCAGCGTGAGCACCGATTCCACGCCGCAGCGGCGGGCCGCGTCGCTGCGGCTCCACTGCTGCACGATCTCTTGGTGACGGCGGCCGGTGTGGCCGATCGACCCCGCGAGCGAGAGCACGGGGGCCGCCTCGCCCCGCGGATCGAGCTCGGCCGCGGGTGCTTCGAGCGTGGGCACGCCGCCGGGCCACATGCCGTTGATGACCATCGTCTCGATCGAGATCCCTCGCTGCTGGCGCAGCGTAGCGCCGAGCTCGCCGAGCTCGGTGAGCGGCCAGTGCTCGGGCAGCCCCACGAGCACAGCCTCGGTGCGCTGGGAATCCGTGAGGGTGTCGACGATGAGCTGCGCCTCGCGGTTGAGCGGGCCCGAGGGGATGGCTCGCAGGATCGCCTGCGGCACGCCCAGGAGGTAGAGGAGGTGCCCGGTGGCGGGACCGTCGAAGATCACGGTGTCGTAGGCCTCGCCGCGCGCGGCCTCGTGCCAGGCCTTGCCGAACACCGCGAAGTCGTCGAGGCCGGGGATCGCCTGCAAGAGGCGGCGCACGATCCGGTTGTCGAACACGGCCGTCGAGACGCGCTCGCTGTGCACGACCATCGCGCCGTATTCGCGGACGCACACGCGCGGCACGAGCCGCTGGATGTGCAGGCGCTCGGTCACCTCGAGGATCGTGTCGGGCAGCGCGGGCGCGCCGAGCATCCAGCCCAAGCGATCGTCGTGCCCCGTGGTGGCGACCAGCACGCGGCGGCCGCGGGCCGCGATCGCGAGCCCCAGCAGCGCAGCGAGCGTCGTGCGGCCGACGCCGCCCTTGCCGCTGACCACGACGAGCTGCCGCCGCGCGAGGCGGTCGAAGACGGCACTGGGCGACGCCTCGAAGGGAGCCAGGGCGGGGCCGGCCACGGGCGGAGCCTGGCATAGGAGGACGGATCCGCCAACCACCGCGCCGCGGTGTGCGCCACGGTTGTCCTACCCTCGTAGGCCCTGCGTGTTACGCGCAGACCATGGATTCCGACCTTCCCCCTTGCGGCATGGGTCTCCCGGGTCCACAAACGCCCCGAGCAACGTCGTGGCGATTCACATCCATAGCAAGCGCGAGATCGAGAAGATGCGGGCGACCGGGCGCCTCGCAGCCCAAGTGCTCGACTTCATCGAGCCGTTCGTGAAGCCCGGGGTCACCACCGACGAGCTCGATCGGCGCTGTCACGACTACATCGTGGAGCACGGGGCGATCCCGGCGCCGCTCAACTACAAGGGCTTCCCCCGCTCGATCTGCACCTCGATCAACGATGTGGTGTGCCACGGAATCCCGGGCACGCGTCGCCTGGCCGAGGGTGACATCATCAACATCGACGTCACCACGATCCTCGACGGTCACTTCGGCGATACGTCGGAGATGTTCGTGGTGGGCGAGGTGTCGGAGCCCGCGCGCAAGCTCATCGACGTGACGCGCCGCTCGCTGTGGCTCGGCATCAAGGAAGTCGCGGCGGGCAAGCGCATCGGGGACATCGGGGCCGCGATCCAGAGCTACGCCAAGGGCGAGCACGGGTATGGCGTGGTCGAGGCGTTCTGCGGCCACGGGATCGGCCGGGTGTTCCACACCGCACCGCAGGTGGCGCACACCGGCCGCCGCGGCACCGGCATGCGCATGAAGCCGGGGATGACCTTCACCATCGAGCCGATGATCAACGAGGGTACCCACGAGTGCCGGATCCTCGACGATGGGTGGACCGCGATCACACTCGATGGTGGTCTGTCGGCGCAGGTCGAGCACACGATCCTGGTGACCGACCACGGCCACGAGGTGCTCACCATGCGCGAGAGCGCATTCTCGATGTGAGGAGCGAGCAGGCGTAGCATCGTGGGCATGCCCACCCTGCCCACCGCATGCCCGCTCGATTGCCCCGACGCTTGCAGCCTGGCGGCGACGGTGGAAGATGGACGGCTCGTGCGCCTCGATGGCGACGACCGCAATCCGCTGACCGAGGGCTTCATCTGCGCAAAGGTGCGGGAGTTCGGGAAGCACCTCGAGGGGCCCGAGCGCCTGCGTCATCCCGCCGTGCGCTGCGGCCCCAAGGGGGAGGGCCGCTTCCGCGAGGCGAGCTGGGAGGAGGCCCTCGAGCTGGTCGCCACGCGGCTGCGGGCGGCGAGGGACGACCACGGCGGCGAGTCGATCCTTCCGGTGAGCTACGGCGGCAGCAATGGGTTGCTCACGCACGGGGCCACCGATGAGCGCCTCTTCAACCGCCTCGGAGCTTCGCGACTGGCACGGACGCTGTGCGGCGCGCCCTCGGGACGAGCCCACGAAGCGCTCTATGGCCACATGCCGGGGGTGCCGCTGCCGGCCTATCGCGACGCCAAGCTGATCGTGCTGTGGGGGTTCAATCCCTCGGCTTCGGGGATCCATCTCATACCGATCATCAAGCGAGCCCGGGCGGCCGGGGCTCGGCTGGTGGTGGTGGATCCGCGGCGCACCCCGCTGGCACAGCAGGCCGACCTTCACCTGGCGCTGCGACCCGGGACCGATCTGTGCGTGGCGCTCGCGGTGATCGGGCGGCTGTTCGCCACCGGCCAGGCCGACCTCGAGTTCCTCGGGACGCATGCGACCGGCGTCGCGGCGCTGCGCGAGCGCGCGGCGGCGTGGCCCCTCGAGCGAGCGGCTGCCGAGGCTGGGGTCGCGGCCGACGATCTCGAGCGCTTCACCGAGCTCTACGCGCGCACCCGGCCCGCGGTGATCCGCTGCGGCTGGGGGCCCGAGCGCAACCGCAACGGCGGCTCGGCCGTGGCCGCGATCTTGGCCCTGCCGGCCGTGGCGGGCTGCTTCGGGGTGCCCGGCGGTGGCTTCACGATGAGCAACTCGCGGGTGATCTCGCTGGAGAGCGAGGCCGCGGTGGCCGCCCCTCCGCCGCGCACCCGCGAGATCAATCTCAACCAAGTGGGCCGCGCGCTGCTCGACGCGGATCCGCCCGTGCGCGTGGTGTTCTCCTACGACTGCAACCCGCTGACCACGCTGCCGGACCAAGAGCGGGTGCGACGAGGACTGGCGCGCGAGGACTTGTTCACGGTGGTGTTCGAGCAAGTCATGACCGACACGGCGCGCTACGCCGACGTGCTGCTGCCCGCGACGACGTTCCTCGAGCACGACGATCTGACGCGGAGCTACGGCGCGATGGTGGCTCACCGCATCCGCCCCGTGCTGCCCGCGGTCGGGCTGGCGCGACCCAACTGGAGGGTGTTCGAGGCGCTGCTCGAGCGGCTGGGGCTGGCGAAGGCCGACGATCCTCGCGGTCCCGAGGGACTGGTCGCTGCGATCCTGGGCGCGAGCGCCGATGGGCGCGCGGTGGCCCGCGCGCTGCAGGAGGAAGGCCTCGCGGTCCCGCCGATCGGCGCCGAGCCAGTACAGATGCGCGACGTGTGGCCGGGGCACGCCGACCGGCGCATCCACCTGTGCCCGCCCGAGCTCGACCTCGAGGCCCCCGCTGGCCTCTACGGCTACCAGCCCGATCCGGGTCGCGCCCGCTACCCGCTGGCGCTGATTTCACCCGCCACGCGCCACACGATCAGCTCGACATTCGGACAGCGGCGACGCCAGCCGGCCGCGCTGATGTTGCACCCCGACGACGCGGCGAGCCGCTCGATCACGAGCGGCGACGTCGTTCGCGTGTTCAACGAGCTCGGCGCCGTGGAGTGCCTCGCGCAGGTGAGCGACGAGGTGCGACCCGGGGTCGCCGTGCTCCCCAAGGGGCTGTGGGGCCGCCACACTCGCAATGGCGCTACGGCCAATGCGCTCGCGCCCGACGACCTCGCCGATCTGGGCGGGGGAGCAACGTTCAACGACGCGCGTGTGCAAGTCGTGCGCGCGTGAGCCAACGCGAGCGCGCGGAGCCACGAGCGTGCACGAGCGGGGGGGTTGTGTTGCGGCTATCATGGCCACTCGTCGATGAGCGCCGGACCTCCCAAGGACCCCGATGAGGGCGTCACCAAGCGCGAGCCCTCCGATCTGCTGGCGGTGGAGGGCATCGAGCCCGAGCCCGAGCCAGGGAGCGACAACGAGAACGAGAACGAGAGCGGGCCACGTGCCGCTCACCTGCCGATGCCCGGGGCGGAGCGGCCGCTTGCGGCGGTGGCTCGCGTTCGGGTCGCCGACGAGCCCGCGGAGGCCTACGCGGAGCGCTACGACGTGGAATCGCTGCCGCGAGGCACTCAGCTCGGCCGCTACGTCCTGCTCGGCCGGGTCAGCGGGCGCTCGGGCGAGGTCGTCTACGGAGCTTACGACCCCGAGGGCGATCGCAAGGTCAGCCTCAAGCTGTTCCATCCGGGGGGCGACGACGAGGAGCAATCCCGCGCGCGACGCGTCGTCTTGGTGCGGCAAGCCCAGGCCCTCGCCCGACTCGCGCACCCCTGCGTCGAGCGGATCTACGAAGCGGGGACCTACGGACCGTGGGTGTTCTTGGCCACCGAGTTCGTCGACGGCATCGACCTGCGCGACTGGATGGAGGCCCGCGACGAGCCGTTCCCCTGGCCCGAGGTGTTGCGCGTGTACCGAGAGGCGGGGCGGGGTCTGGCCGCGGCCCACAAGCTGGGCATCGTGCATCGCGACTTCAAGCCCAGCAACGTGATCCTCGGCAAGGAGGGTCGCTTGGTGGTCGTCGACTTCGGGCTCGCGGCCGAGGTCGAGTACGACGATGTCGACGATGTCGACCTCGCCGAGCTGCGCGAGTCGATGGTGGGTAGCCCGACCGAGGACGACACCCAGCCCACGGGCGGCGGGATGTCGGGCACGCCGGCCTACATGGCGCCCGAGCAGCACCTCACCGGCCACGCCGACGCGCGCTCGGATCAATTCAGCTTCTGTGTAGCGCTCTACGAGGCGCTCTATGGCGAGCGCCCGTTCTCGGGCAATCGACCCCGCGCCATCGCCCTCGAGGCCGCCAAGCACAAGGTGCGGCCGGCTCCCCCGGGATCGAGCGTGCCCGCGTGGCTGCGGGCGGTGCTGGCCCGTGGCCTGGCCCCGCATCCCGACCAGCGCTTTGCTTCGCTCGAGGCGCTGCTGCGGGAGCTCGCGCGCGACCCGGCGGCAAGCCGACGCCGCTGGGGCTGGGGCGCGGCGCTGGCCGTGGGCTTGGCCGGGATCGCGGGCCTCGTGGATCTGCAGCTCGAGGCCGATCGCTCGGTGTGCCAAGACCAGGGCGACGCGATGACCAAGGTGTGGACCCCCGAGCGGCGCGACACCTTGCGAGAGGCGTTCGAGTCCACCGGGCGGGCGTGGGCCACGCCCACGTGGCGCTATACCGAGGTACGGCTCGACACGTGGGCCGACGAGTGGAGCGATCTCTCCGAGCGGGCGTGCTTGTCGACGCGCGTGTGGGCCGAGTCGGGCGAGCGCACCTACGAGCTGCGGCAGGCCTGCCTCGATCGACACCTCGCGGGCCTCGAGGCCACGCTCGAGGCGCTCGAGACCCTCGACGGCCCCGCGCTCGACCGCGCCCATGAACTGGCGCAGGGACTGCCCGTTCCGCGCCAGTGCGTCGACACGAACACGCTGCTCACGCTCGGCCTGCCGCTCGAGGAGCAGCGCGCCGACATCGATGAGCTCTACCGACGGCTCGCGGGGCTCGAGGCCCATCTCGCGCTGGGTCACACGTTCTCCGTGCTGCGCGAGGGTCTGGAGCTCGTGGGGCGCGCGGAGCTGACCGAGGATGCTCCGCTCATCGCACGCAGCCGACTGTTGGTCGGCCGCGCTCGGCTCGCAGCGGGGCAGCCCGAGGCCGGCGCCGCGCTCCACGAGGCGGCCCGAGCCGCGCTCGAGGCAGGCCACGCCCACCTGGTTGCGGAGGCGTGGCTCGCTCGCATGCAGGCGCTGGTTCGCTCTGGCCGCGCCCAGGAGGCACTCGCGCTGGGCGACTACGTCGCGGGCATCATCGCCCACAAGCGCTTCGGCTGGCTGCGACCCGCGCTCGACGTGGTGCTCGGTGATGCCGAGCGCGCCCACGACCGCGCCGCCGAGGCGCTCGCGCACTACCACGCCGCACAAGAGCACGAGCAGGCGCGCCCCGATCGCGATCCCCAGCGCATGCTGGCCGCGTGGCAGGGTCAAGCCGAGGTGCACGTGGCCCGCGGTGATCTCGACGAGGCGGTGGCCCCGCTCGAGACCGCGCTCGACACCACGCGCGAGGCCCTCGGCCCGCTGCACCCGGCCGCGATCGGCGTGCTGCGCCGGCTGGCGCAGGTGCAGCAGCGGCGCGGGCAGCTCGCCCAGGCGCGCTCGTACGTCGAGCAGGCGCTCGAGCTGGTGCGCGAGATCGATGGTCATGATCTCGCGCGAGTGGGGGCGCTCGAGGCCGAGGTCGGGTTCATCCTCGCCGAGCAGCACGATTTCGAGCGGGCCCGCGCCCACTTCGAGCGGGCCTACCAAGCGCTCGGCGCAGAGGCAGCCGTCGACCGGGCCGACGTGTTCGGGCTGGGGCTCGAATTGGTCGGGGCCCACCGCGATGCTGGCGACCCTCGCCGCGCGCTCGATGTGCTCGAGCCCATGCTTCGCCGCTTGCACGAGGTGCCCTATGTCTCCGGTGCGAATGACGAGGGTGACGGCGCGGCCCCCCCTAGCACCGCCGCCCGGGTCGATGCGGAGCTGCTCGCCGCCACGCTGATGTGGGACGAGGGCGAGCACGAAGCGGCGCGAGGGCTGGCCACCGAGATCAACCTTCGCCTCGACCACACGACCGCGCACCAGGTCTATCGCGACGAGTCCGTGCGCTGGCTCGAGGAGCATCCCCTTCCATGAGCGTGAGGCCGCGATCACCACGAGCGACGCGAGGGCAGCTCGGGCTCGCGCTCAGGCTTGGACTCGCGCTCGGGCTCGGGCTCGCCGCGGCGTGCGAGCGCCCGGGCGCCGCGATCCCCGGTCGCGTTCCTGGCGATGGCCTCGGTGTGGTGCCGAACGTCCCCTATCCCATGGTCGATGGCGAGCGCATCGAGGGGGCCGGCCGCGCCGCGCTCTCTCGGGCGAGCTTCGTGTTCATCGCGCTCGGTGCCACCCCCGACGACCGCGATCACGCCCTGCCCGAGCGCATCGCGTGGGCGGGCGAAGACCCGCTGATGGTGGTGCACCATCTCGATCCCACCGGCCCCGAGGGGGATGTGTGGCACAAGCTGCGTCGGCTGGGGTTCGGCGGCGACCTGCCCGAGCGAGGTCGAGCGGTGCCGGTCGAGGCCGCGGAGGTCGAGGCGCTGGGCCTCCGAGCTCCCGCCGAGATCGTGTGGCTGGTCGGTCCCCAGGGCAGCTGCCGCGCCGAGGTGGGCGAGCCCGTGGTCGCTGCCGATGCCGGCTCCGCGGACATGATGATGGTCGGCTACCGGCTGAGCGGGTGCTCCGGCCGCGCGTGGGCGCAGATCGGAATCGTCGCCGATGCGATCCCGATCGACTTTCGCTGGGTCCCGGCGACGGCGAGCGCCGCGGTGGTCGGCCCTGTCGGCCGCAGCTGGGATGATCCGATCGCCGCGCTGCTCGAGCGACCCACGTGGTCACGCGAGACCGGCCCCGGCTTCGAGTCGCTGTGGATGCGCGAGATCCCCGGCGCCTCGCCGCGCGTGCTGCAGATCCACCACGCATTGCTCGGCGAGCTCCCCGACGAGAGCAACCCGGGCTGGTGCGACGTCGACGTGTCGTGGATCCGCAGCGACGGCTGGTACAACGCGCGCTGGATCGATGCGGTGCCGTTCTCGCACGAGGCGGTGGGCCCGTTCCTGCTGGGGGCGTTCGTCAATGGCACGCAGGTCGACGCGGTGATCTACGACGATCGCCTCGACGGCCTGGTGATGATCCCGCCGAGCCCACTCGACGACATGGACGACCCCGCGGCATGGAAAGAGATCTTCGTGCCCACCGGTCGTCATGATCCCCTCGCGCTCGAAGCCTGGGGTGTCGAGCCCGCCCGGGGGCCGCGGCCCGTCGGCCCCCCGTGTGCTCCCGCCGAGGCCGAGCCCGAGCCCGAGCCCGAGCCCGAGCCCGAGCCCGCTCCATAGAGGTCCCATGTCCGAGCCCGCCGACGACCAGCCATCTGCTCTGCTCCGCCCGCCACCGCTGGCCTCGCTGCTGCTCGCGCTCGCGAGCGTGGGCCTCGGCACCAGCGCGCTGATGCTCTACCTCTACCTCTCGCCGGAGGCCGGGGCGTGCGGTCCGGGGGGCGGCTGCGATGCGGTGCGGACCTCGGCGTGGTCCACCGTGGCTGGAGTGCCGCTGCCGTGGCTCGGTCTGGTGTACTTCGGCTTGCTCACCGCGGCGTTGCTGCGACCGGAACTGCGCCGCCGCTGGTTGCTCGTCGCGCTCGGGCTCGGCGGAGTGCTCAGCGGAATCACGCTGCTCGTGCTGCAGGGCCTGGTGATCGGGTCTTGGTGTCCCTATTGCGTGGTGGTCGACGTGTGCTCGGTGGGCTCCGGACTGGCGCTGCTGCCTGCGATCTCGCAGCCGCGCATGCGACTGCTCGGCGCCCCGATGGCGGGTGCCTTCGGGCTCGGGGCCGCGGTACCGATCGTGCTGTTCGTGTCGTTGCACGTGCCGGCCGAGCCCGCGCCCGTCGGGCCCACCCCCGAGCTCATCGCCACCGCGCAGGTAGCGGGGCAGGCCACGATCGTGGAGTTCATCGACTTCGAGTGTCCGTTCTGTCGGCGCCAGCACGCGCGGCTCGCTCGCGTCCTCGCCGAGCTCGAAGCGGCGCAAGAGCCCGTCCGCGTGATCTACAAGCACCTTCCGCTCGCGATGCACCCAAACGCCCGCGAGGCTGCTCGCTTCGCGTGCTGTGCCGAGGAACAGGGGCGCGGCGAGGCGATGGTGCACGCCCTGTTCGCCCGCGAGGAGCTGTCGGCGGACGCGTGCCACGAGTGTGCGAGCGAGGTGGGGCTCGATGCTGGTGCGCTGCAGGAGTGCCTCGGATCCTCGCGCCCCGACGCTCGGCTCGACACCGATGCTCAGGCGGCGCGCGAGGCCGCGGTCCGGCGACTGCCGACCTGCTTCGTGGGCGAGCAACGCTTCGAGGGCTTGCAGGAAGAGGGCACGCTGCGCGAGGCGCTGGACCACGCGCGTCGGCAGGCGGTCCCAGCGAGCGCTTCGTGAGGCGTTCGAAATGAGAAACGCGCGTCCGCGAAGAGAGGGGTGACGGGGTGGGGTCCCGCCCCCCTCTCTTCGCGTCGCGCGGCGGAGTCGAGGAGTGCGCGCGGGGTGGGGTCCCGCGCGTGTCTCCTGCGGCTACGCGGGTGGGGCTACTTGGCCTCGGGCGCGTCGGCAGCCGGGGCGGCATCGCCAGCCGGGGCATCGCCAGCCGGAGCGGCATCGCCCGCCGGAGCGGCATCGCCAGCCGGAGCGGCATCGGCCTTCACATCGTCGGCCGGGGCATCGGCAGCGGGCTCCTTGGCGTCGGCGGCGGGCTCCTTGGCGTCGGCGGCGGGCGCCTTCACGTCGGCGGCCGGCGTCTTCGCGTCGGTCTTCTTGGCATCGGCCTTCTTGTCCTCGGCCTTGGCGTCGGACTTGGAGTCGCAGCCCATCAGGGTTGCGGTGGTGGCCAGGCTCAGGGAGAGGAGGATCGTCGAAATTCGGTTCGTCATGGTGACCTCGGTGGGTGGTGGAACAATGCGATGCCTGGCCATCGCATGCCGTCATGACCCTCCCACCGTTCGGTCATGAAACCGTCATGAACCCACCCCCCATCACCGCGGGAAAGGCGCAGCGTGGTCGTCTCGCCTGGTGACACGAGGGTTGGGAGGCGGTGTTCAACGGCCACGACGCGCCATGCTCCGCACTTCTAGATTCCCCTACCTCGTCTTGCTGACCGCTGGCTTGCTGACCCCTGCGATCGCCCACGCAGAGGATCCCAGCGCAGCTCCACCGCCCGCAGCCGCGCCCGCGCCCGCAGCCGCGCCCGCGCCCGCAGCCGCTCCCGCTCCAGACCCGGTACCCGCTCCGGCCCCCGAACCCGCGCCAGGCTCCGCACCCGAGATCACCCCCCCGCCGACCACGGCCCCGACCGCCGCCGAAGCGACGACCGACGAGCCGACCGCCGCGGAGACGATCGCCGCCGAGCCCGAGCCCGCCGTCGCCACCCCGGCTGCGGCCAGCCCCTACGTGAACGTGCCGTTCGACATCGGCTTGTTCCCGCCGCTCTCGATCAACGGCTCGCATCGCAACCAGAAGATCGTGAACACGATCCAGGTCTCGTTCGGGTGGAGTCGCACCGATCGCCTCGAGGGCGCCGCGGGAGCGCTCGGCATGACGCTCGTCGACGAGGACGCCCACGGCATCACCGGGGCCATCGTCGGCAACATCACCCGCGGCGAGCATCGCGGGATCCAGATGACGAGCGGCTACAACCACGCGGGCAGCCTGCGCGGCCTGCAGCTGGGCGCCATCAACCACGCCAACGAGGCCCGCGGGGTGCAATCGGGGCTCGTCAACGTGAGTCGCGGGCGCATTCGCGGCGTGCAGCTCGGATTCATCAACTATGCAGAAGAGGCGGATGCCTCGTTTGCGCTGATCCCCGTGACCAAGAAGGGCGGCGTGCGACCCGAGGTGTGGACGAGCGATACCGCGGCGATCAACGTGGGCGTGCGCTTGCCCGCCAACTATACCTACGCGTTCTTCGCCGGAGGTCTGCACCCGATCGGTCGCAACCAGCCTCCCGTGACGACACAGAGCGATCGTCGCAGCAGCGCAGGCATGGCGTTGATGGCGGGCATGGGCTTTGGCGGCCACCTGCCGGTCACGGACGACGTGGGGCTCGACGGCGATCTCTCGGGATGGCTGGTGACCTCCGGCCTGCGCGCGGCCCCGCCGCTGGCGGCCATGGCCACGATGCGCGCGCTGGTCTCTTGGCAGGTGCGTCCTCGCTTCGCGGTGTGGGGCGGCCCCACGCTCAACGTGATGGTCGACCAAGCCGACCACGGCGTGGCGCGGCCCGGCTACGGCTGGATCGCCGGCCGCCACGAGATCGAGGGCGTTCGCATTCGCTGGTGGCCCGGCTTTGCGGCGGGCCTGCGGTTCTAGCTCGGCGACACGAGCCGGCGGACCACGGCGAGCGCCTCG
The DNA here is from genome assembly GCA_041600735.1 of Nannocystaceae bacterium. GTDB lineage: Bacteria > Myxococcota_A > Polyangia > Nannocystales > Nannocystaceae > Paraliomyxa. The sequence goes on along the minus strand of JBFIJN010000015.1, from coordinate 31,287 downwards.
TCGACGTGCTGCTTGGCGCGCAGCTGCGACGAGAACGCGTGCTGGATCACGCCGCTGCGATCGATCACGTAGGTGACGCGCCCGGGGATCAGGCCGAGGCTGCGGCGCACGTCGTACTTGCGACGCAGCTCGCCGTCGGCGTCGCTGAGCAGCGAGAACGGCAGGCGGTGGTGCTCGGCGAAGGCGCGGTGCTTGTCGAGATCATCGGGGCTCACCCCCACCACCATCGCGCCGACGTCGCTGAAGCCCTCGTACTCGTCGCGGAAGCGACAGGCCTCCATGGTGCAGCCCATCGTCTCGTCGGCGGGATAGAAGTAGAGCACCAGCACGCTGGGGAGCTCGCCCGCGCCGACCTCGATGGTGCGGCCGTCGTGGGCCGTACGGGAGAATGCGGGGGCTCGGTCACCGGCGCGGAGTGGCACGACCGTGGGGTTAGCAGATCCCCGAGGGCGGGCCAACCCGCGCCGGGGGGCCCGCGAGGTGCTCCGCGATCGGCTGGTCCACCGGTGGTGGGCCCCGGCCGTCACGCCCGCCAAGCTGCTCGCGCAGGCGGATCCAGTCCTCGGCCCAGCCCGCCTGCGGATCGAGGATGAGCGACGGGTCGATGTCACCCATGTCCTGGAAATTGAGCGGGCAACAACGCACCTCGTGCGGACGATCGGGGTGCCACAGCGGAATCCCATACTTGCGGCAGATCCGAGGGCGATGGTCGTAGAGACGGCAGCGCCCCGCCGCGTCGAGCACCGGGCAGGGCTCGCGCCGATCGGGCTGCCACGCCTGCGCGCGCGCACGGATCTCGGCCTGCTCGGCGGGCGGCAGCGTGGCCAGGCCCTCGCGCAGCAGCGCTCCCTCGAGCGCCGAGACGCGAAAGCTCTGGTGGCAACAGTCGCTACAGCCCGGGCCGCAGTGGATCTGCGCGGCGTGGCGCTCGACCACCGGCCGCACGCCGTCGTCGATGAGCCGCAGGTGTCGACGCAGGCGCTCGCGTGCCGCGGGATCGAGGGTCACGGCAGCTGCACGCTGGGCTCGAGCTGCCACACGGCCTCGAGCTCTTCGGCCTGCACCGCGCGCACGATCTCCTCGGCCACGGCCGGCATCTGATCTACGGGGTGTGGGCCTCCCTGATAGAAGAAGCGCTCGGAGCGGTCGCGGTCGACCTCGTACCAGCTGTCGAGATCGTCCACGCACAGGATGTGGCCGAGCTTCCAGCGCGTGAGGATGTTCTGCACGCTGATCTCGTCGCTGAAGGTCTCGCGGACTCGGCCCATGCGTCGGGCTTCTTCGCTGATCTCGTCGAGCCGATTGGCGGCCACGAGCTCGAGGTCGCCCCAGGCCGCGAGTGACTCGATGTCGTAGCGATTGCCCCAGTGGCGACCGTTGATGAACACATAGGGCGGCACCATCACCCCGGTGAGCTGCGCGAGCTGGCGCGCGGTCTGGGGCTCGCGCCGCAGATCGTTCTCGCGCACCTCGGCCTCGATGGTCGCCAGGATCGCGAGGATTGCCTGCACGTCCTCTTGTTGTTCCGGGGTGGCGTAGACGACCACGAGCCGGTCCTCGGGCTTGAGCCCGCGCTCGGCCTTGGCCTTCACCCGATCGAGCACGGACTTGGGATCCTCACGGCGCACGTCGGCCACGGAGGCGGCCGGCGAAGCGGCGCGCTCGGGGGGCACTGGCTCGGCCGGGGCCGCGGCGGAGGAGCCCGCGGCAGACTCGCGCTCGGAGGGCGGGCGCTCGCCCGACTCTGCGGGCTCGGGCTCACCGGTCACGTAGTGGATGACCTCGGCCAGCGGCGCCGGGGCATGCGCAGCCACGGTGCGGCCGAGCTTGCGACCCGCGTCGAGCACGTCCTCGGGCAGGTGTTCCTCGGCGATGCGCCGCGCACGGTCGAGAAGGTCCTTTAGCATCCCAATCGCTCCTCGCGGGGCCCCTGCCCGCGGTCGCAGAGCATACCACTGCTCGGCCCCGGGCCGACCAGGGTGGCCCCCCTTTGCGCGACCGCGAGGCGATGGCATGGTGCCGCCGCGATGGCGGCCGACGAAAAGACGATGTTCGAGATCTTCCGGGAGAGCGACTACAACCGCGCCTTCCACTGCATCTTCTACACCGACTTGGAGGAGCACGCGCGCGAGCGGGAGATCGCCAAGGCGGCGGCCGGCCACACGGTGTACGCGGGCTTCATCGCCGACGAGAGCAAGGAAGCCGCGCGCGAGGAGATCGATCGGATCCTCGACGAGCTCAACGCGATGGACGAGGACGAGGCCGACATGTCCCGCACGGAGATCGAGCGCCGTCTCGCGCCCTACCTCGCGCTCGCCCCCGGCGCGGTCGCCCACTGATTCCACGTCTCGTTGGAGGGGGGCTTCGCAGCCCCTCCCCGTGCCGCGGTCGGGTGTTGCCCTCCAGGCGCGGCCGTTACTTGAACAAGCCGCGCAGGAAGAACGCCATCAGCTCGTCGGCGAGCGTGGTCGGATCGCGGAACGACTCGCGAGGGCCGGGCGGAAGCTCGCCGCCCGCGGCCATCAGCATGCGCGTCAAGGTCTCGCGCAGCCCGCCGAGCGAGGCCGCAGCCACGATCTGCGTGTCGCAGGCGCGCAGCAACCCGAGCGACTGCCCCACGCGCAGCGCGTCCTCGACCATCTGCCGTACCTGATCGAAGAACAAGGTGACCTTGGTCCCCGACTCTTCGTCGAAGCCGACGGGGTGCCGCAAGATGATGGTGGCCACGGCGTCGTGGGCGAGCACCGTGGTGACCACGCGGCGGAAGTTGGCGTGCAGCTGATCGAGCGGCGCGGGAGATCCGGGCGCCAGTGAGATCCGCTTGACCTGACCGCGCAGCGCCTGGAGGAACTCGACCACCAGCTCGCCGAAGACCTCCTGCTTGCTGGGGAAGTAGAGGTAGAAGGTGCCGCGCGCGATCCGGGCCTCGTCGATGATGTCGTGCACCGACGCTTGGTGATAGCCCTTCTCACGGAACACCCGCATCGCGGCCTCGAGGATCGCCTGGCGTCGATGCGTGCGACGACGCTCGGCTCGGGCCGCGCGACCGTCCGGTGCACTGGCGGGCGCCGGATCATCGTCGCTCTCGGGCAGCTCCGCCTCGACGGCGACGACGTCACTCGTGTCGTCGTCGGGTCCCGCCCCAACGCCGTGCGTCGCGGGCTTCTGATCGAGATCGGGCACGTGAGGCGGGAGTCTAACCGTTGCACCCCCAGCCCCCGCCCCGGGGCACCGCAGCGGCCGCGAGCCCCCTCACGCGGCCGCGGACCCAAGGGTCGCTCCGCGCGACCGCCCGTCGGCGCTCGCCGCCCCGGCCCGCGGCAGGCCCGCCAGCCGCGAGACGCGAGGCCCGCGGCGACGACGGCTCGCACGCTTCAGGCGGCGGCCCGCAGCGGCGCGTCGCCGAGGCTCTGCAGTTGCTCGCGCATCATCAGCTTGGCGCGATGCAGCTGGGTCTTCACCGTGCCGAGCGGCATGTCGAGCGCCTCCGCGATGTCGCGATAGGCCACGTGTCGCATGAAGTGCATGACCACGACCTCGCGATAGCTGGCGGGCAGGCCCTCGACCAGCAGGCCGAGATCGTGGCGAAGGTCGCAGCGCGCGGGGCTGAGCTCGTCCTCGGGGGCCGCGACGGTGACCTCGAACTCCTCGGGCAGGGCGGCCGGCTGGCGAACGCGGTTGCGGTGGTTGAGGTACACGAAGTAGGCGATGCGATGCAGCCAGGTGGTAAAGCGCGCGCGGCCCTCGAAGCTGGCCATCCCCCGGTAGGCGCGCAGGAAGGTCTCTTGGGTGAGGTCGTCGCACAAGGTCCGGTTGCCTCGCGTGAGCCGCAGCAGCAGCGCGCGGATCTTGTTCTGGTGACGCCGCATCAGCTCGCCAAACGCCTCGGAGGGGTCCCCGCCCGCGACCTCGGCCGCGGAGGTCCACTGGGTGAGCTCGGCGTCACTCGCTGCGCGGAGATCCTCGTGCCTGGTTTCCGTGGTGCCCGCCATCGAGGGTGTCAGTACCCAGGGGCCCGGGGATCAATTGCGACGATCTCGAGAAAAGATCGATCGCTCGAAACCGGCGCGCGAGTGCAGCGGAGGGCGTGTTATGGTGCGACCGCTCGCGGTCAGCAGGAGGATCCCGATGTTTGCTTCGTCACGTGCTTGGCAGCTCACCGGTCTTTTTTCGTTGGCCCTCGGCGTGGGCTGCGGCGACGGCAAGAAGGACCCCTCGATGTCGGAGGCGCTGGCCCAGTCCGACAAGAACGCCGAGGAGGCCAAGAAGGCCAAGGAGGCCGAGGACGCCAAGCTGCTCGAGGCGGCCAAGAAGGCCAAGGAGGGCGTGCTCGAGCATCCGTGGAGCTTCGATGGGGTCAAGGCCTCGCTCAAGGTCGGGACCAAGCTCGCCTACGAGGCCTCGGGGACCAACGCCAAGGGCAAGCCGGTGAGCGACCGCCTGCTCGGCGAGATCCACGGCCACGACCAGCTCGACGTGAAGATCCTCGAGTACAAGGAGAGCCAGAAGAAGGTGCCCGCGGTGATGCAGCCGCAGGGCCATCCTTGGACCAAGGCGAGCCCGTTCTTCTGGGTCGAGCAGAGCGAGACCAAGCTCTTGCGCAAGGAAACGGTAGAGGTACCGGCGGGCACGTTCGCGTGCGTGGTGGCCGACATCACCGGCTACTTTGGCAATCACTTCACGGTGTGGATGATCGAAGATCAGCCGGGCATCTACGCGCAGGTGATCGAGCACGCCAACACCAAGGCCGCCGAGGGCGACGCCAAGACGACCGACCTCACCGAGATCACCTACCGGCTCGCATCGATCGAGCACGAGAGCTGAGGCGCCCCAACGCACGAAGTCGCCGAGCCCGAGCGGGCTGCGGCGACTTCGCGGGTCGGACACGGTTGCGCGTGAGCGCTACTTGCCGAGGCTCTGCGCGTACTTGGCGACCGCCTTGATCTCCTCGGGGGTCAGCTTGTCCTTGAACGCCTTCATCTTGGTGTCGGCCTTGCCGTTGGTCACGATGGCCTCGACCTTGGCGACGGACCACTTGGACTTCCAGCCGGGCTTGGTCCAGTCCTCGATCTCGTGCTTCTCGCCGAGCTTGGTGTCGGCCTTGCCGCTGGTGCCGTGACAGCTCGCGCACTTCTTCTTGAACAGATCCTTGGCGTCGATCTTCGTGGCGGGCTCGGCCTTCTTGTCGTCGGCCTTCTTGTCGGTCTTCTTGGCGTCGGGCTTCTTCTTGTCGGCCTTCTTGTCGGCGGCCTTCGTATCGCCGTCGTCGGCGGCCTCGCCATCATCGGCGGCATCGTCGCCGCTCGCGCCATCGGCACCGGCATCGGCCGCGGCATCGTCGGCCGCGGCATCGTCGGCCGCGGCATCGTCGGCCGCGGCATCGTCGGCGCCTGCTTCGGCAGCGTCATCGGCGGCCTTTGCGTCATCGGCCTTGGCGTCGGCGGCCTTCGCTTCGTCGGCCTTCGCATCGGCGGCGAGATCGTCGGCCTTCTTCTCATCGGCCTTCTTCTCGTCGGACTTCGCGTCCGCCTTCTTCTCGTCGGCCTTGGGCTGTTCCTTGCTGTCACAGCCCGCTACGAGGGCGCCGGTGAGCAATAGGGGGAGGATTCCGGTGAGGATCGATCGCACGTGCACGTGAGTCTCCTTGCGGCCGGGAGACGCTACACGCTCCCCCGCGGAAGACCAAGCACGAGCGAGCTGGCCGCCCCGGTCTCTCCCTGCCACCCGCAGGGCCGACTCCTCGCGCCTTCGCCGGTACCTGGCCCCGGGTGGTGAGCGGGAGCATTGTCGGCCGGGCCGCCGGTCGGCTAGCTTCTGCGCTGCTGCGCGCCAACGAGCCGCGCGGATCCCGATGTCCGACTCGGTCACCAATCCCCACGCCCTCGCGCCCCGCGCGAGCGCGCTCGCCAACATCCCCGACGAGCTCGAGCTCCAGCCCCCCGAGGGCCTGGCCCGCTGGCTCGGTCGCACGCTCCACCGCATCGCGTTTCGCTTCGTGAGCATGGTGGAGCAGCCGCTGCACACGATGTCGGGGCCGCTCTCGCCGGTCGAGGGGTACTTTCGTCGCGACCGTCACCGGCACCCTCGCGTGGACCCGCAGAGCTATGCGCTGCGCGTGACCGGCGTGGCGAGCCCGCGCAGCTTCACGCTCGCCGAGCTCCAGGCGCTCCCGCAAGAGGAGCGCATTCTGGTGATGGAGTGCGCCGGCAATGGCAACCACCTGATGGGGTCGGCCGGGCTCGTGGGCCAGGCGCGCTGGAAGGGTCCCTCGCTGGAGAGCGTGCTGAAGGCCTGCGGCGGCGTCGGCAGTGCCACCCACTTCGCGTTCCACGGGCTCGATCCCGTGCCGCTGTGGCGTCGCGGCTACCACTATGGCCTCTCGCTGCCCGAGCTCGTCCAAGCGCGCGCGCTCTTGGCCCTGGAGATGAACGGCGAGCCGCTGCCGCGCCCGCGCGGGTTCCCCGTGCGCATGGTGGTTCCCGGGATCTACTCGATGTCGCATGTGAAGTGGCTCGGCCACATCGAGGGCAAGACCGAGCCGCACATGGGCATCCACAACCGCTGGGTGTTCACCAACAAGGAGCTCCGCGACGGCAAGTGGACCCGTGTGCAAGCGCGCTGGATCGGGCTCAAGTCGATGATCACGCGCTGCCAGCGGGCCGATGAGGGCTGGCGCCTCACCGGCTGGGCCTGGGGTGGCGGCGAGCCCATCGACCGCGTGGAGGTCACCACCGACGGCGGCAAGACGTGGCAGCGCGCGCAGCTCCACGCGCCCGAGGAGTACTTCGGCCACGACCTCCCCGACACGAGCTTCGAGCACGCGTGGTCGGTCTTCGAGTTTCGCTGGCGCAGCCCGGCCCCCGGCCGCCACGAGCTGGGCTGCCGGGCCTACGCCCGCAGCGGCAAGGCCCAGGCGCTCGAGCAGGACCCCAATGTCCAGGGGCACTTCGATCAGACCCGCGTGAAGTGGCGCTTCGTCGACGTCCCGGACTCCGCTACCACAGCACCTTGAGCAGCTTCTTGCACTCGCGACCGAGTGCAGTGAACAGCTCGGCGTCGACCCAGCGCGGGGGCAGCGGCGCGCGGTGGCCGGGCAGCTCGGGCGGGGGCCGAGGCAGCGCGATCTGGAGCGGGAACACGTCGCGCCGCGACCAGCCCTGCTCGCGGATCTCCGGGGTGCGCAGCGACATCCAGCCGCGCGGTCGATCGCCCCACATCAGCCACTGAGGGCTCACGATCTCGCGATCGTCGTCGGCCACGCCCGGCCACAGCAGCAAGGCCGGGCGCGCCGTGCCTTCGTTCATGCGCACCATCGCGGGCAGCAGCACCGCATCACCCGGAAGCAGCTCGGCCGCGTTGGCGGGCACGGCCGGGCGCTCGAGCAGCGTGCCCGAGGCCTTCACCAGCCACAGCCCCGGGGTGCCGGCGAGCACGTCGTCGACCTTGATCGCGGCCAGCGGCGCTCCGCTCACCTTGCTGCGCGTGGCGACGAAGCTCGGCGCCACCTTGACCTCGCCCTCGCCCTCGCGGACGGGCTCGGGCTCGACGAGCGTGCGCTGCCCGAGCGCGAGCGGCTCCCAGGTGAGCGCGGTCGGATCCTCGCGCCACAGGCGACCCAGCTGATCGTCGGCGTGGGGCCCCGCGAGCACCAGCTGACCGTCCTCGCCGATGGCGATGCACGTGGCCAGTCGACGCAGGCGGCACTGCTCGGCCTCGGGCAGGAGCTCGGGCTCGGGCGCAGGCTTGCCCATGCCGCGCTTCCTCGCGGCCTCGGCCTGCGCGCTGGCGGCCTCGACCGCCTTGGGCTGCGCCAGCAAGAAGCGATGCACCACCCCCGCCGCGCGCAGCACGTAGATCCACTGGCCGTCGCTGGCCACGGACAATGGCCGAGCATTGGCGCCCTCGCCTCGCAGGTGACGCTCGCCCACGAGCCGTAGCCCGCGGTTGGTCCAGGCCACCGCACCGTCGCGGGCCGCGAGCACGCAGCCACCCTCGGCGGTGACGCCCAGCGCCACGATCGCCTCCGCGGGCACCTCGGTCGCGCTCGTGTGCTTGAGCTTGAGCTTGGTGTAGCCCGAGGGGTGATCGGGATCGATGACCCACACATGGGACTCGCCGCCGGCCCACACCGCACGGCCATCGGGGGTCGGCACCAGTCCGAGCGCGGGGTGCTCGGCCACCTTGCGGCGGTGCACCACCTCTTCCTTGGCCGCGTCCCACAGCACCTCGCCGTGCGAGCCCACGCCGCACAAGAGGCGCGGGCGGATCTGCGCCACGTGATCCACGAAGCCGCCGAGCTTGGAGCCGACCTTGGTCGCGGCCGTACCGAACAGGTTGCTGCCGTACAGGTGCTGACCGCCGAGCCAGAGCACCCCATCGTCGCCCTCGAAGACGCTCGGCCGTGCGCTCTCGAGCGGGATTGCGCGCTCCACCTCGAGCGTCTGCGCGGTGACGATCCAGACCTCGTAGGGCAGCGTCACCAGCACGCGCTTGCCGTCGCGGCTCACCGCCAGCGCCAGCGGATGATCGTCGAGCGTGACCAACGGAGCCGAGCTGCGCCCAGCAACCGTACGACGCCCTCCTGCGGCGGTACGGCTCTCCGAACCCTTGGGGCGCACCCGGTGCGTCATAGGAGGTCACTCTATCAAGGAAGTGAGGAAGCCGCGCCGCCCTCGGTCCACTTCGCGGCCATCTCACTGCCGGGCTTCCACCGCGGCGGCGACTCGGCCTCGCCCACGCGCAGCAACAGCGCGATCAGGGCCTCTACGTCCTGCAGCGCGCCCGTGAACGGCCATGCGGCATCGTATTCGTCCGCCACGGTGTGGTAGCGCTCGGCTCGGATCTTGGCCAGCGCCTCACCCGCGGCGAGCCCTCCGTCCTCCATGGCCGGGCCGCCGTCGAAGTCGATGGCCGGCACGCCTCGCTTGGCGAAGCTGAAGTGGTCGGAGCGGAAGTAGCTGCCCGCCTCGGGCCGCGCGTCGCCCACGAGGGTGCGCCCTTGCGCGCTCGCGACCTCCGCGAGCACATCCTCGAGCGTCGACTGCCCGAGCCCCGTCACGGAGATCGTGGTGGTGCGACCATGCACGTTCATGCTGTCGATGTTGGCCACGCCCACGATCGAGCGCAGCGGCACGAGCGGATGCTCGGCGTAGTACTGACTGCCCAGCAGCCCCTGCTCCTCGGCGGTGGTGGCCAGCAGGATCACGCTGCGCCCCGGCCCCTCGCCCGCACGCACCTTGGCTTGGAGGCCGGCGCCCACGGCCAGCATCCCCGCGATCCCGCTGGCGTTGTCGATCGCTCCGTTGAAGATCGCGTCCTCGCCCGGGCCGGCCTTGGCGTTCACGCCCAGGTGATCCCAGTGCGCGCTCACCAGCACGTGCTCGGCGGGGCGCGTGCGGCCCGGGATCATCCCCACCACGTTGACGTCGGAGAACGCGTGCTCGGTGGTCACGACCTCGGCGACCAGCGCCGCACCCAAGGGAAACGGCGTGAAGTCGGGACTCAGCGCCATCGCGTGCAGGCCCGCGAGATCATGCCCACCGATCGCGGCCAGGCGCTCTGCGAAGTCTTGGTGGATCCAGCCCTGGATCGCGAGGTGCTCCGGGACCTGGCCACCGGGGGTGCGCAGATCGAAGCGCTCGGACGACCAGCTGCTCTCGACCACGTTCCAGCCGTACGACGCGGGCGCCGTCTCGTGCACGATGAGACAGCCGCTGGCGCCGGCCTCCAGCGCGCGCTCGTACTTGTACGTCCAGCGCCCGTAGTAGGTCATCGCGGGGCCGCCAAAGCGGCCGTCCTCGAGCGGTGGATCGCCCACCAACACCACCGCGATCTTGCCGCGGAGATCGACCCCGTCGAAGTCGTCCCAGCCCTGCTCGGGCGCCGTCACGCCGTAGCCCACGAACACGAGCGGCGCATCGACCTGGGTCGTGCCCGCCGGGCCCAGGCTGCCGGCCACGATGTCCTGGCCCATGCGCAGCGGCAGCGGCTCGGCGGGGCTGCCCTTGGCGGTCGGCGAGGGGCGCAGCGCGAGCGACGAGCGCTGCGGATCGAGCATGACCGAGCGCATCGGGACGGTCTGCGTGAAGCCGCCATTCTCTCCCGCAGGCTGCAGGCCCAGCGCCTTCATCTGCTCGATGATGTACGCGACCGCCTTGGCTCCGCCCTCGGTCCCGGGTCGCCGGCCCTGCAGCGCATCGTCGGAGAGCGCGAGCGTGTGGCGGCGCAGCAGCTCGACGTCGACGGGGGGTGGCTCGGGGATCGTGGGCGTCGCCGGCTCGGCCGCCGCGGGCGCTGCCTTCGCGGGGGCCTTGCGAGCTTCGCCCTCGCCTTGGTGCTGCGAGCACGCGAACGACAGCAGCAGCGAGGCAGTCAGCCCTCGAGCGAGGTAGCGGTGGCCCATGACGCAGACTTATACCGGCTGGAGCGGCGACCAGCACGGGTCAGGGTCGCGGTGGCGCGCGCGTCGGGCTCGCGCTCGGGCGCACGCGCTCGCGCGCACGCGTCGAGCGGGCCGGGGCTCACATGTGGATCACGCGCCCGCCCGCGGCGAGTGCGGCTTCCTTGACCACTTCGCTGAGCGTGGGGTGGGCGTGCACGCTGCGGGCGAGATCTTCGGCGCTGGCCGAGAACTCGATCGCCACCGCACCCTCCGCGGCCAGATCGCTCGCGTGCGGTCCGATCACGTGGAAACCAAGGATCCGATCGGTCTCGGCATGGGCCAGGATCTTCACCATGCCCTCCGTGTCGCCCATGGCCTTCGCGCGACCGTTGGCCGAGAACGGGAACGTACCCTTCGTGTAGGGCACGCCCTCGGCCTCGAGCTGCTGCTCGGTCTTGCCCACGCCGGCAACCTCGGGGTGCGTGTAGATGATGCCGGGAATCGCGTCGTAGTTCACATGGCCGGGCAGGCCCGCCATGTTCTCGACCGCGGCCACGCCTTCCTCTTCGGCCTTGTGCGCGAGCATCGGCCCGGGGATCACGTCGCCGATGGCGTACACGCCGGGCACTGCCGTGCAGTAGTGATCGTCGACCTGGATGAAGCCACGCGCATCACGCTCGATGCCGAGCTCCGCCGCGCCGAGGCCTTCGGTATTGGGCCGCCGCCCGGTCGCGACGAGCACGCGATCGCCCTCCACCGTGTGGGCTTTGCCGTCTTCTTCGTAGCTCACGACCACGCGCTTGCCCTCGAGCTTGGCGCCGGTCACCCGCACGCCCAGGCGGATCCCCAGCCCCTGCTTGGTGAATGCTCGGTGTGCGAGCTTGCCGATCTCGGTGTCGATGCCCGGCAAGAACTCCGGCAGGTACTCGAGCACCGTGACCTTGGCGCCAAGCCGGGCCCACACCGAGCCCATCTCCAGCCCGATGTAGCCCGCGCCGATCACGATCAGGTGCTCGGGCACCTCGGCGTAGTCGAGCGCCTCGGTGGAGGTGCCGATGCGATCGCCGTCGAGCACCACGCCCGGGATCGTGGCCGGCACCGAGCCGGTGGCGATGAGCACGTTCGCCGCGGTGAGCGTCTCGCTGCCACCGCCGTGCAGCGCCACCTCGACCTGCCCGGGCGCCACGAGCCGCCCGCGACCGTGGTAGGGCGTGATCCCGTTCTTCTTGAACAGGTATCCGACGCCGGCGGTCAGCTGCCCCACGATCTTGTTCTTGCGCGCGAGCAAGACCCCGAGATCGAGCGCGACCTCGCCGACCGCGATCCCGTGCTCTGCGAGCGCGCCGCGGCGCGCCTCGTAGTAGCGCTCGCTCGACTCGAGTAGCGCCTTGCTGGGGATGCAGCCCACGCGCAGGCAGGTGCCACCGAGCTGCGCGTTGTCGTCGATGCACGCCACGCGCATGCCCAGCTGCGCGGCCCGGATCGCGGCCACGTAGCCTCCGGGGCCCGCGCCGATCACGATGAGATCATGGGTGGTGCTCATGACGGCTGGATCCTCTCGTACTCGTGTACTCGTCGTACTCGTGGTGGGGCCGGGCTACACGTCGAGCAGCAGGCGCTCGGGGTGCTCGATCAGCTGCTTGATGCGAACGAGGAACTGCACCGCCTCGCGGCCATCGATGAGCCGGTGATCGTAGCTGAGCGCCAGGTACATCACCGGTCGGATCTCCACCTTGCCGCTCACCGCCACGGGTCGCTCCACGATGTTGTGCAGGCCCAGGATCCCCGTCTGCGGGGGGTTGAGGATCGGCGTCGAGAGCATCGAGCCGTAGACGCCGCCGTTCGACACGGTGAACGTGCCGCCCTGCAGCTCGTCGAGCGTGAGCTTGTTGGCCTGGGCTCGCTGCCCGTAGTCGGCGATGGCCGCCTCGACCTCGGCGAAGCTCAGCTGGTCGGCGCTGCGGATCACGGGGACCACGAGGCCCTTGCCGCCGCCGACCGCCACGCCGATGTCGTAGAAGTGCTTGTAGATCACGTCGTCGCCGTCGAGCTCCGCATTGACCGGCGGGAACTCGCGCAGGGCCTCGCACGCGGCCTTCACGAAGAACGACATGAACCCGAGCTTCACGCCGTGACGCTGCAAGAACGCATCCTTGTAGCGCTTGCGCAGCTCGATCACCGCCGACATGTCCACCTCGTTGAAGGTGGTGAGCGTGGCGGTGCTCTGCTGCGAGTGCAGCAGGCGCTCGGCCACGCGACGCCGCAGCGGCGACATGGTCTTGCGCTCCACCGGGCGCTCGCCCGTGAGTCGCGGGCGCGGCTGGGGCCGGCTCACCTCCACGGGCGCGGCGGCTCGCGCGGGCGCGGCCGCAGGCGCAGTCACGACCCCCTGCCGCGCACCCGCGGCCTTCTGCACGTCCTCCTTGAGGATGCGACCGCCACGACCGCTGCCCTCCACCGTGGCCAGATCGACCCCGCTGCGCACGGCCTCGGCCCGCGCCGAAGGCATGGCCGGTGCGGGGACGGCCGACTGAGGCTTCGCTGGGGCGGCGGCCGCTGGGGCGGCCTCCGCTGGTGCGGCGGGCGTCGGCGCGGCCGCGGTGGGCTTCGCGTCGGCGGCGTCATCGATCACTCCGATCACATCCCCCACGCCCACGGTGTCGCCCTGGCGCACCGATTGCGCCGTGAGCACGCCGGCGGCGGGTGCCGGGACCTCGACCGTGATCTTGTCGGTCTCGACCTCCACGATGGGCTCGTCGGCCGCGACGGCCTCGCCCACTCGCTTCAGCCACTGTGCGATCACCCCTTCGGTGACCGACTCCCCCATTTGCGGTACGCGAATCTCGATGGCCATGCGTCTTGTTCGTCCTAGGACAGGCCGGCGAAGGCCTCTTCCATGATCTGGTCTTGCTCGTATTTGTGGCTCTCGTGGGAGCCGGTAGCCGGGCTGGCGCTGGCCTCACGGCCCACGAAGCGCGGGGCCTCCCAGCGCTCACCCGCCAGTGACTCGAGGCGCGGTCGCATGTACGACCACGCGCCCATGTTGAGCGGCTCTTCTTGCACCCAGTACAGCTGCTTGGCGTGGGCGTAGCGCGCGAGCGCCTCGGCCACCGCCTGCTCGGGGAACGGGTAGAGCTGCTCCACCCGCACGATCGCGACGTCTTGCCGCTCTCGCTGCTGCCGCGCGCCGACGAGGTCGTAGTAGACCTTCCCGGTGCACAGCATCACGCGACGCACCCCCGCCGGATCGACGGTATCGTCGTCGATGACGCGGTGGAAGCTGCCGTCGTAGAGCTCGGACAGCGGCGAGAACGAGGCCCGCGTGCGCAGCAAGCTCTTGGGCGTCATCACGATCAAGGGCTTTCGCCACTTGCGCACGATCTGCCGGCGCAGCGCGTGGAACAGCTGCGCAGGCGTGGTGAAGTTGCACACCTGCATGTTGTCCTCGGCGCACAGCTGCAAGAACCGCTCGAGCCGCGCGCTCGAGTGCTCGGGCCCCTGTCCCTCATAGCCGTGCGGCAGGAACATCACCAGCCCGCTGATGCGGTTCCACTTGTCCTCCGACGAGCTGATGAACTGATCGATGATGACCTGGGCACCGTTGCAGAAGTCGCCGAACTGCGCCTCCCAGATCACCAAGGTCTCGGGCGCCGCCAGGGTGTAGCCGAACTCGAACCCCAGCACGGCGAACTCCGAGAGCGCGCTGTTGTGCACCTCGAAGCGGCCCGTGGCCTCGGGCAGGTTGGCCAGCGGAACGTGTCGTTCCTCGGTCACCACGTCTACCCAGCCCACGTGGCGGTGGGTGAACGTCCCGCGCATCGCGTCTTGCCCCGACAGCCGCACGCTGGCGCCCTCGAGCACGAGCGAGCCATAGGCCATCTGCTCGGCAAACGCCCAGCTCACCGGGTTCTCCCCCGCGCCCATCTGCCGCAGCTCCTCGACGAAGCGGACGAGCTTGGGGTGCAGAGTGAAGCCCGGCGGCACCGTGGTCGCGTGCTTGGTGATGGTCTCCAGCGTCGCGCGCGGGACCTTGGTGTCCCCGTCACCCGGGTCGCCGCCCCCGCGATAGCTCTCCCACACGCCATGCATGGGCGGCGGCGCGGTGCTGAAGCCGTGCTGTCGCACCTCGTCGAGCGCGAGCTCGAACTCGGCGCGAGAGTCGTCGTCCATCTTCTGCACCCGGGCCTGGTCGACGGTACCGCGCTCGAGCAGCACGGACTGGTACTTCTCGCGCACCGAGACCTGCTTGTTGATGAGCTCGTACATCGAGGGCTGCGTGAACGTGGGCTCGTCGCCCTCGTTGTGGCCGAAGCGGCGGTAGCAGACCAGATCGATGATGACGTCGGAGTGGAAGCGCTGGCGGTACGCCACCGCGAGCCTCGCCACGTACGCGGCCGCCTCGGGGTCGTCGCCGTTCACATGGAACACCGGCACGTGCAGCATGTCGGCCACCGCCGTGCAGTACGCGGTAGAGCGCGACTCGCTGGGGTTGGTGGTGAAGCCCACCTGGTTGTTGATGACCACGCGGATCGTGCCGCCCACCGTGTAGCCGGGCAGGTACGCCAGGTTGAGGGTCTCTGCGACCACGCCCTGCCCCATGATCGCCGCGTCGCCGTGGATCGTGACCAGCACCATGCGCGAGCGCGTGGTGTCGTCCATGAGGTCTTGGCCCGCGCGCACGCGGCCCGTCATCACCGGCGTGATGGCCTCGAGGTGGCTCGGATTGAAGCCGAGCGCCAGGTACATCTCCTTGCCCCCGCGGGTGCGATGCCAGCGGTGGCTGCCCAGGTGGTACTTCACGTCGCCGCGCCCCAGGTTCTCGCGGGGGTCGCCGCCGGCGAAGCGAGAGAAGATCTGGGCCGTCGTCTGGCCCATCACGTTCATCATCACGTTGAGCCGGCCGCGGTGGGCCATGCCCATGATCACGCCCTGCACGTCGTGCTCGCCCGCCGACTCCACCAGCGTCTCGAGCAGCGCGATCATGCTCTCGGCGCCCGCGATCGAGAAGCGCTTGGCGCCGATGAACTTGGTGTGCAGGAACTTGTCGACGTTGTCGACGCGGACCAGCGACTCGAGCAGCCGCACCTGCTCCTCGGGCGAGGGCACCACCTCGTTCTCGACGGCCTCCATGCGCTCGCGCAGCCACGCGCGCTGCTCGACGCGATTGATGCCGAAGTACTCCACGCCGATCTTGCGGCAGTAGGTGCGCTGCAGCCGGCTCAGGATCTCGCGCAGCGACACCGAGCGCGCGCCTTCGAACAGATCCGACGCACTGAAGCGGCGATCGAGGTGCGCGTTGCTCAGCCCGTAGAACTCGAGGCTCAGCGCCGGCGTGGTCACGCTGCTGGGGCGCCCGAGCGGATCGATGTCGGCCCCGATGTGACCCAGCAGGCGATAGTTGGCGATCAAGCGATCGACCCGGTACTGCAGATCCACCTGCTCCGCCGTCGCCGCCGCTGCCGCTCGCTCCGCGGCCGAGCCCCCGCCCACGGCGAGGCCACGCGACGGGCCCTCGGCCCCCAGCTCGGCCATGAGCGCGCGCCACTGCGGATCGACCGAGTCGGGATCCGCGAGATACTGCTCGTAGATCGACTCGAGGAACGGGAGGTTGTAGCTGCTGAGTGCGAGGTCGCGATCCATCGGCTCGGAGGGGCGAAGGCCGACCGCGACGGCCCACCAGGCCGCCCGCGCGTCGTTTCGGCGGCGGAGCATACAGCATCACCGCGAGGGTCGCGTCCTCCGGCCGCTCCGCGACCAGCGCGCGCGCGCTAGTTCTGCCGGGCGTGGCCGATCGCTGCCCCTCCGGCCGTCGCGACGAGCGCGCACTCGCTCGACGACCCGGCCAACACGGCGAAGTGTCGTCGATCCCCTATCATCCTGCCCCGAGGTACGGCGTTGATCGACTCGACGGTGGATACGACGAAGTCCGCTCCCGCTGACCCGCGGGGCCAGAGCGCACAGTCGCAGCGGGTCGGCCCGGGCTCGGTGGTCGGGCGCTTGTTGGTGCTTCACGAGCTCGGCGCCGGTGGCATGGGAGTCGTCTACGCCGCGTACGATCCGCGGCTCGATCGCAAGGTCGCGCTCAAGGTGCTGCTCCCGGGGCGGACCGGCTCGGGTCCCCAGCGCCTGCAACGCGAGGCCCAGGCGCTGGCCCGTCTCACTCACCCCAACGTCGTCACCATCCACGACGTCGGGACGGTGGACGATCAGCTCTGGATCGCGATGGAGCTCGTGGAAGGGCAGACGCTCGCGCGTTGGCTCGAGGTCCCACGCAGCTGGCGTGAGGTGCTCGACGTGCTGCGCAAGGCCGGCGAGGGTCTGGCCGCGGCCCACGCGGTGGGTCTCCTGCACCGCGACTTCAAGCCCTCCAACGTGATGGTCGGCAACGACGGCCGCGTATGCGTGATGGACTTCGGGCTCGCGCGCATCCACGGGGCCGAGGGATCCTCGGGGGGCGAGGGAATCGAGCCGAACGACGAGCCCAAGAGCGCGCTCACCACCGACCTCACCCGCACCGGCGCCGCGGTCGGAACGCCGCGCTACATGGCGCCCGAGCAATTCAGCGGCAAGGAGCTCACCGAGGCCGTCGACCAGTTCTCGTTCTGCGTGACCGCCTGGGAGGCGCTCTACGGCGAGCGGCCGTTCGAGGGGAAGTCGGCCGAAGCGATCATCGCCAACGTCCTCGCCGGCCGCCGACGCCCGCCCCCCAAGGAGCGCGCGGTCCCGGGCTGGCTGCGTCGCGCGTGCGAGCGCGGGCTGCTGGTGGGGCCCGAGCAGCGCTGGCCGTCGATGGCCGCGCTGCTCGACACGCTGGCCAAGGGTCACGTCCGCGACCGCGCGCGCAAGGGCCTGGCCGCGCTCGGCGTGCTCGTGCTGCTCGGCGGCGGCATCGAGGGCGGGCGGCGCTGGGACCTGGCGCGACGCGTGACTGCGTGCGAGGCCACCGGTGCCGAGCTCGAGGCCGTGTGGAGCCCCGAGCGCGCACGAGCGCTGCAGCGCTCGCTCGAGGCCACCCACGTGGCGTTCGCGCCGCAGACGGCGCTCAAGGTCAACGCGTGGCTCGATCGCCAAGCCGAGCAGTGGACCGAGGCGCGCGTGGCCGTGTGCCTCGATGCCGAGGTCGAGCACCGGCTGGCCGCGGACACCCTCGACCGCTCGCTGTGGTGCCTCGATGCGCGGCGCATGGAGATCGAGTCGCTGGTCGACGAGCTGATGTGGGCGGACGCCGAGGTGATCCAGCGGGCGGTCGCGGTCGCGTCGGCGCTCCCCTCCGTGGCCGACTGCCGCGACCCCCGAGTGCTCGCCACGCTCGCCTCGCCGCCGCAGGTCGGGCGCGAGGCGCTGCGCGCGGTGAAGGCCGACGTGGTGCGGGCCGCGAGCCTCGACCACGCCGGTCGCTATGCGCAGGGCCTCGAGCTGGCCCGCAGCGCGCTCGAGCGCGCGCAGGTGCTGGCTTGGCCTCCGCTCGCCGCCGAGGCGCGCCTGCAGCTCGGCACGCTGCTCGAGCGCACCGGTCAGGCCGCGCAAGCCGAGGCGGAGCTCGAGCGTGCATACTTCGAGGCGGCCAAGGGGGTGGCTCCCGCGGTCATGTTCGATGCCGCGTGCCGGCTCGTGCGCACGGTGGGCGTGATCGAGGCGCGACCCGCCGAGGGGCGGCACTGGGCGCGGCTCGCCGACGTCGCGCTGGCCGACGTCCCCGACGGCGAGCAGCTGCGTCACGCCAGCCTGCTCACCAACCTCGCCTCGGTGCACCGCCTCGACGGCGAATTCGGCGAGGCGCTCGCGCTCCACCAGGAGGCGCTCGCGATCTTCGAGCAAGCGCTGGGCGCCGAGCACCTGCGCGTGGTCGCGAGCCTCATCAACCTCGCCAACGTGCATGCGACCACCCACGACGACGACGCCGAGGCCCAGCGGCTGCTCGAGCGGGCGCTCGCGATCCAAGAGCAGGAGCTCGGCCCCGACAACCCCGACGTGGCCGCGACCCTCAACAACCTCGGCAACGTCCGCGCCGCCGTGGGCGACCACGAGTCAGCCAAGCAGCTGTTCGGCCGCGCCGTCACCCTCTGGGAGGAGTCGCTCGGGCCCACCCACCCCAACGTCGCCACGGGCCTGAACAACCTCGCCGACGAGTACCGCGCCACCCAAGACTATGAGCTCGCCAAGCCGCTGCTCGAGCGGGCGTTCACGATCTGGGAGCAGGCGCTCGGCCCCACGCATCCCAACCTCGGCGCGAGCCTCACCAACCTCGCCAACGTCTACCAGGCCACCGGCGACGTCGAGCGGGCGAAGCGACTCCATGAGCGAGCGCTGGTGATCCTCGAGGCTGCCCTCGGTCCCGATCACCTCAGCGTGACGGAGCCGCTCAGCGGCCTCGCCGAGGTTGCCCTCGTGCAGGAGCGACCCGCGGACGCGGTGCCGCTGGCCAAGCGCGTCGTGAGCGTGCGAGAGCAGGCCGGGGGCTCCTCGGCAAAGCTGGCCGCGGCGCGCTTCCTGCTCGCGCAGGCGCTGTGGAGCGCGCCACCCGAGGGCGAGCGCGATCGCGGGCTCGCCCTCGCGCTCGCCGAGCAAGCCCGCGAGGCCCTCGTCGCCGACGCGGCCACGGGCCTGCCCTCCGAGCGCCTTCCCGTGATCGAGCAGTGGCTCGCCAAGGCTCGCGACAACGCCTCCGCGCCCCGCTAGAGCGAGCTCGGCTCACGCCCCAGCTAGTCGAACCCGCACTCGATGTAGATCTCCTGCGTCGCCCCGTAGCACGTGCTCGTCGCCACCCCGCCCCAGTCCACCAGGTTCACGCACGGGCGCAGCGCATACCCCGGATTGGCGCAATTGCAGTCCGTGCCATCCACCGTCACCTCCATCGCGCCCACGCAGTTGTTGCCCACGTGCCACGAGTGCCCGCCGCAGCCCACCGACACGCTGGCCCCGGTGCGCAGCGCGTTGCAGAGCGTGGTCGCGGCCGGACCGGTGCACGTGCGCCCCGCTTGGTTGTACGTCCCCGCGAGACGGATCGACGTGTGGTCGTTCGCCAGCGCGCTGCGCCACAGGTTGAAGTCCGAGCACGCCATCGGGTTCGGCGTATAGCCAGCGTAGAAGCTCCACTGGTACCAGACCTGCTGGTCCTGGCACTGCGCGCTACAGCTATACACGGTCGGATCGCCGCCCCCGTCGCACTCCTCGACGCCCGCCTGCACGAACCCGTCCCCGCACGTCGCCAGCGTGCACGAGGTCAGGCACACGTCGTTGTTCGAGGCGTTGCCGTCGTCGCACTGCTCCACCCCCAAGCGCACGAACCCGTCGCCGCAGCTGGCCGCCACGCACGTCGTCAGGCACGCGTCGCCGTTGCTGGCATTGCCATCGTCGCACTGCTCACCGGCCTGGAGCACGCCGTCGCCGCACGAGGCCAGCGTGCACGAGGTGGTGCAGCCGTCGGTGTTCGACAGGTTGCCGTCATCGCATAGCTCGACCCCTTGCTGCACGATCCCATCGCCGCAGCTGGCCGGGGTGCAATCCGAGAGGCACGCGTCGCTGTCAATTGCGTTGCCGTCGTCGCAGCCCTCCGAAGGGTGCGCGAAGCCATCACCGCACGCGGGCAGCGTGCACAGCGGCGTGCAGTTGCCGGCGGGTCCGTTGGCCACCCCGTTGTCACACTCCTCTGCGCCCTCGACCAAGCCGTCGCCACACACCGCATCGCCGGGCGGGCCTCCCGACTCGCCCTCGGTCTCGCCAGGCCCATCCCCCGCGTCCCCCGACTCGCCCGCGCCCCCCGACTCGTCGACGCCCCCGCTGCCCTCGAGCTGCCCCGTTTCATCGCCCCCGCTGTCGGACTCGCCGCCGCTCCCCGCCGCGGGTCCGAACGTCATGGGCGAAGGATCGAGCCCGAGATCCTCGATCCCCACCGCACAGCCGCCACCGAGCCCGAGCGTCAGCCCCAAGATCACGATCGCTCGCCCTGCGCTACGCATGCCCATGCCGACGTCAGCCTACGGCCCCCGACACGATCCATCGAGGACCTCGCGCTTGGGCGAATTGCCCAGGCGGTTCGCCCCCCGCTACACCACGCCCAGCCCCCGTCACCGTCCCCCGCCCGGCGCGGCTGGGCAACTCGCCCAATTGCCCGCCCGCAGGGCGCACGAGCCCCTCCGCAACCGCGCCCTACGCGGACCCCGAGGGCCCGGCGCGCAGGTTGTTATGGTGGCGCACGTGGGGGACGACGGAAGGGCCCTATTGTCGACGCGGGTCGCGGACACGCTGCTCGGGACCAAGGAGTCGTGGACCCGACGCATGTTCGAACAGGGAGCCGCGCTGCGCCGCAGCGGCGGCGGTCCGGTCCATGATCTCTCGCTCGGCAACCCGAGCCTCGAGCCGCCGCCTCGCTTCGCGCAGGCCCTGCACCAGCTGCTCGACGAACCCGCTCCGGGCATGCACCGCTACATGACCAACGCGGGGTTCCCCGAGGTGCGCGAGTTCATCGCCCAGCGCGAGGCGCTGCGCTTCGAGCTCCCCATCACCGCCGGGCTCGTGACCATGACCGTGGGCGCCGCGGGCGGCCTCAACGTGGTGCTGCGCGCCATGATGGATCCCGGCGACGAGCTGCTCGTGCCCATGCCGTACTTCACCGAGTACGAGCAGTACTGCGCCAACGCCAGCGTCCGGCTCGTGCCCGCGCCCACCACCCCGAGCTTCGCCCTCGACGTGGATGCCATCGTCGCGCGCCTCGGCGAGCGCACCCGGATCGTGCTGCTCAACTCACCCAACAACCCGAGCGGTGCGGTCTACACCGCCGCCAACCTCGAGCGTCTCGCCCACGCGCTGCGTGCCGCCAACGTAGGCCGAGCGCGGCCGATCTTCGTCGTCGAGGACAGCCCCTATCGCGACCTCACCCACGACGGCAGCGCCGTCGCCTCGATGGTCCCGCGCTACGAGCACACCATTCACGTCACCAGCCACTCCAAGGACCTGGGCCTCGCGGGCGAGCGCATCGGCTACATCGTGCTCTCGCCCACCGCCGCCGGGCACGAGCTGCTGGCCCGCGCGTTCGCGTTCTGCAATCGCGTGCTCGGCTTCGTCAACGCCCCCGCGCTCATGCAGCGCATGCTCCCGCGCGTGCTCGACGATCCCCACGGTCGCGTCGATGTCGAGATCTACGCCCGCCGCTGCCGCCGCATGGCCGCGGGCCTCGGCGCGCTCGGGTTCTCCGTGCTCCCCCCCAAGGCCGGCTTCTTCCTGTTCCCCGGCCTCCCCGCCGCGCTGCGCGACCCCCAAGGAGGCGACGTCGCGCTCACCGAGCGCCTGCTCGCCGAGCGCACGATCGTGGTCCCCGGCGTAGCGTTCGGCACACCCGGCCACTTGCGGCTCTCGATGGCGGCTGATGATGACTCCATCGAAGGTGCCCTCGCGGCCTTCGAGCGCGTGTGCGGCTAGAGCGACGACTCCTTGCACGGGATACCCGTGGCGAGCCCGAGGAGGAGGTGACACCTTCGTCCCGCCGTTCATCCGGGAGGGCGCGCCGCCACCTTCTGCTATCCTCACTCCTCTAGCATGGGCCTCCCCCTCCCCAACGACACCCATCCCAAGATCCATGCCCTCCAGATCGAGGGCTATCGCAGGATGTCGCCGGCGCAGAAGCTCGAGTGCGTATGGGGACTACTTAGAACCGTACGAGAGCTCGCGCTCCTCGACGTGCGCCGCCGCCACCCCAACGCCGACGCCCGCGAGCAAGAGCTCCGAGTTGCCTCGCGCTTCATCGAGCCGGAGCTAATGCTCCGGGCGTTCGGGTGGGATCCGCGGGAGGTAGGGTACTGATGTTCGAGGATCCGAACCTCGTCGTGGCGAAGCTCGTGCGTGTCTTCGATGCGCTCGGCATCCGGAGCGATGCCTGCCCCATGCCGGGCCACGGATGATGCTACGGTGCGCAGGTGCTCACGCGTCATCGTCGTGTACGAAGATCGGTGCGGTGGATCGCGGCAGTGGTGCCCGTACTATTCGCATGCGCTCCCAAGGCCCCCGCGGACACGCAGACCGAGCCCACCGAGCCCAGCACGGCAACTCCGATGAAGGACACCCAAGAGCCGACCGAGTCGATCGCGCCCCCTCGACCAGGGGAGGAGTTCCAGGTGAACGTGGACCAGCGGGTGCTCCTCACCTCGGGCATCGCGATCACGCTGCGCGGTCACACCCACAAGATCTCCGAAGGAGACATCGACTCTCCTTTGGGGGTTGGGCTCACCGTGCACCAAGACGGCCGAGACGAGCCCTGGGACGGCTGGGTCGACCTGAGTGGGGCCCGGGTGTTCACCGTAGCGGGCGTCGAGCTCGAGTTGTTGGACTACGAGTACGACAGCTGGATGCGCCTGCGGATCAAGTAAGGCCAGGGATCCAACCCGCGTCACCCCAGCGTCCAGTCCTTCGGATCCGGCAGGTGCGGCAGCGAATTGAACAGATCCAGCGACAGCCGCCCACGCCCATCGAAGCGAAAGCTGGTGATCGCAGTATTACGCAGCCGCCACGCGAGCCTAAAGCTCGTGAGGTCATCCGAGCCGAGCGCCCGCTGCAGCAACACCGCCACCGGGCCCACCGAGGTGAACGACAGGATCCGCGTGCGTGGCTCGCACAGCGAGGTCATCGTCTCCACGCAGCTCAGCACCCGCGCGCGGAACTGTGGCCAGGTCTCGATCCCTTGCGGCTCGAAGTCGCCCCGCAGCCAGCGGATCATCACCGCCTCGAACAGGCGATGGAACCGCCGCGAGCGCTCCTCGCGATCGCGCACCTCGAGCATCTCGCGGCGCAGCTGCGAGACCTCTTCGTCGTCGCTCAGCGAACCCACCGAAGCGCGCACCAGCGAGAGATCATCGTGCTCGTCGAGCCCCGGCAGCTCCATCGGCTCGGGCCAGGCACGCCCTGCCGCCTCCATCGCCTTGCCCACCCGGCGCGCCGTGTCGCGGTGGCGCAGCGCTCGCCCGGTGTAGACGAGATCGAACTCCCAGCCATGCGCTGCAAGGCACTCGCCGAGGATCGTCGACTGCCCACGACCTCGATCCGAGAGGTCGTCGTAATTCGTCCTCATCAACGATTGTTGGCCGTGCCGGACGACGAGCAGTTGCCCCATGGACCGCCCACTCTACCACCACCGGCCGCGGCGGTCTGGGCCCGGCGTGCACGGTGTTCCCCCTACCTAGGGACGCTGGTACGATTGATCAGCCGCCGCGCGACGCCGATCCGCGCAGCCGCGGGAAGCCACCGTGAACAAGCTAGGCAAGCTGGCGCTCTGGGCATTCCTCATCGTGGTCGTGGCTACGGTGGTGGCTGCGATCATCGGATCGACGCTAGAACCGAGCCACTTTGCGACCCGCCAGGCCGTCTTCGCACGCACGCCGGAGGAGGTCTGGGAGACCATCACGCGCTTCGACCGATCGCCGCAGTGGCGCACCGACGTCGACGCGGTGGAGATCGAGTCGGGTGACCCGATCCGCTTCGTGGAGATGGGTCCGCAAGGCCCCCTCCCGCTCGAGGTGACCGAGCAGGACGCCCCCCGCAGGCTCGTGCTCTCGGCCAACGACCCCAGCCTGCCGTTCACGGGCAGCTGGACGTTCGAGCTCAGCCCCACCGCCAGCGGCACCATGCTCACCATCACCGAGGAGGGCTCGGTCGACAATCCGCTGTTCCGCCTGGTGGCGCGCGTGTTCATGGACCCCGCCGCCACCGCGACCACGTATCTCGTGGATCTGGGCCACCACTTCGGCGAAGAAGTAACCCCGGCGCCCCCGCCCTGAGCTCGAGCGGTGCCCGCCCTGAACCCGAGCAGCGCCCGCCCTAGGCCCGAGCGCTAGCGCGCGCGCTCGACCAGCTCGCGGACCTCGGCCTCGGCCAGCGTCCGGTTGCCGCGCTTGGCCTCGTCGAAGATCGCGTCGACCAAGCGATCGTCGGTCGGCAAGCTGCGGCTACGCAGCCAGTGGATCACATTCGAGCGTCCGCTGTAGTGGCCGATCTCGATCTCCTGGCGGCGCCCGAACGCCCGCGCCGGCACCGACGAGTACACCCGGTCGGCGAGGTCGAGGTCGCCCTTCACCTCCGCCTTGATCACCGCCGCGGCATGCACCCCCGTGGCCGTGCGGAACGCGTCGCGACCCGACAGCGGATAGCTCGGATGGATCGAGACCCCCGTGTACTCGCTGGTCTTCGTCACGTACTCGACCAGGCACGACAGATCATGACGCTCGGCTTCGAGCTCGCCCATCAGGTAGAGGTTGAGCAGCAGCAGATCCATCGAGGTGTTGCCCACCCGCTCGCCGATGCCCAGCGCGCAGCCGTGCACTCGATCCACGCCCCACTCGAGCGCGAACAAGCTGAGCGGCAGCGCATGCCCGCGATCATTGTGGCCGTGCCAGTCGAGCTCGACCTGCTCCTCCATGTCGAGCGCGCGCAGCAGCGACTTGGTGAAGCTCAGCAGGTTGCGCACGCCGTCGGGCGTGGCGTGCCCGCACGTATCGCACAGCACCAGCCGCGTGGCGCCCTCCTCGATCGCCGCGCGAAACAAGCGATCGAGCGTGCGCGGGTGGCTGCGCGTGGTGTCCTCGGTCACGAACGAGGCCGGCAGCCCGTTGCCAACGATCAGCTGCATCGCCTCGCGAGTCAGCCGCTCCAGCCGCTCGACGTCCCAGTCCTCGGCGTAGGCGCGGATCGGACTGCTGCCGATGAACGCCGTGACCTCGATGGGCATGCCCACGCGCTGCGAGATCTCGATCACCGGACGGATGTCGGCCGCCACCGTCCGCGCCGCACAATTGGGCCGGATCGACAGCTTCTCGTCCATGATGAAGCGGCACAGCAGCTCTACGTCTTGCGCCGCGCGCGGTCCCGCCCCCGGCAGCCCCAGGTTGACCACGTCGATGCCCAGCCGATCCATCAGGCGGACCAGCTCCATCTTCTGCTCGGTGGTCGGGTCCGTGACCGAGGGCGACTGCAGCCCGTCGCGGATCGTCTCGTCGACGAACCCCGGGCGCTTGCGCAGCACCGGGCCGCGGCGGTCCTTCGCATTCCAGTCGTAGATGAGCGCCGCAGTGTCTCGGTCGGGGACGTAGCCCGGGGTCATGCGGACGCCTCCGCGAACAACAGGTCATCGCGCTCGAAGAAATCCGTGATCTCCTCCACCAGCGCGACCAGCAGCGCCTCCGCGATCTCGTCGTCGTCCTCGATCTCGTCCACGAGCACGTCGCGTGCGACCACGATGCCGGTCAGCTCGGCCTCGCGATCGTCGAGCTTGGGCTGCCCCACGAAGAACACCGCGGCGCGCGGATCGGCCCCGGCCCGCACCTGCTCCACGGTCGCCATCGCCTGCACCGTGATGGGCGCATTGGCCACGAGCCCCAGGATCGGATCGGGAAGCTCCTCCATCGCCTCCTCGAGCTGCCCCCGCAGCGTCTGCACCTCGACGAACGACGGCGCCACGCTCGGCTCGCGCAGCGCGGTCTCGAGCTCGAGCACGCGCACCATCGAGATCGCGCCGCCCTCGAGGTCGCCGGCCGCCTGCTGCGTCAGTCCGCGCTGGTAGTGCAGGTCGGGATCCTCGGGGTCGGCCTCCACCGCGAGCGCGAGCTGCTCGAGCGCTTCGTCGGTGCGCTCGAGCTCCACCAGCACGTCGGCCAGGGCCCCGCGGTAGATCCCCTGCTCCTTGAGCGCCTCGGGCACGCCCTCGAGCACCTCGAGCGCCTCCTCGGCGTCGTCATCGTCGAGTCGAATGCGCGAGAGCAGCACGCGCGCGTCGCCCTGGAGGTTCTCGTCGAGCCCCGGCATCGCGAGCGCGACACGAACTTGCTCCTCGGCTTGGCTGTCGTCGCCGACCAGCAACAAGCAGCGCGCGCAATCGATGTAGATCTCGGCGCGCTCGGGCTTCTTGTCGGTGGCCTGCTGCAGGAACCCCGTTGCGCGGTCGATGTCGCCGTGCGCCCATGCCACGCGCCCCGCCAAGTGCAGGACCTGAGGGTGGTTCTCGCCCAAGCGGCCCGCGGCTTCGTCGAGGATCCGCTCGGCCAGCTCCACGTCACCTTCCTCGTCGGCTTGCAGGCCTCGTGCAAGCAGGTCGTCGATGCCGCCCACGCGGAGGATTTCCTCGGTCCTGTGACCCATAGGGCGCGAACCTAGCAGGTCGCCCCCCCACTAGGGCCATGGCGCCGACCCACCCTCGATGTGTCGTTCACCACGGCGCCAAACACGCAAACCTGCCTCGGCGACCGCCCCACGCAGGGAATGCGATGGACATGGATGCTGCGGCGGTCGATGATCGTGATGGAGAGTCATGACCCAAAGGCCCCAGTCCCCGCCCCGTTGGCCGCGACGGAACTTCGTGCTGGCCCTCGGGGGCGCCACGGTCCTCGGCGGAGCGGTGGGCCTGCCCGGGCGTGCGCAAGCCCGCAGCCCGGCGGCTGACGAAGGGCCTCGCCTGGTGGCCGTCCCTCACGTCGCCTTTGGGGCGATCGTGGCGGCCATCGCCGGCACCGACGTGGAGCTGGCCATCGACCCCAGCCTGCCGCTCGCCACCATGCGCCTGGGCAAGGGGACCGTGAGCGTCGCCGACCGCCTGCTCCTCAAGGGCAGCGGTGCGACCCGCCGCCACTACCTCGACGACGCCCGCAACGCCCCCAAGCTGGGTGCCGCGGTGCGAGACCAGCTGCGCGCCCAGTGGCCCGAGCTCGGCGACGAGCTCGCGCGCCGCCACAACACGTGGTCCCGCGCGCTCGTGCGCAACATCTTGCGCTGGACCCAGACGCTGGGCCGCAGCGGATTGCGGGGAAAGCGCGTCCGCGATCCATTGGGCTTCATCTATCTATTGGAGTGGGCTGGGGCCAAAGTGGCCGACGATGGCATCGAGCCCCCCGCAGGGCTTCGCGATGCTCCGCACCAGCCTTCCGCCGCGACGGCCGACGCCTACGACAGGTACGTGCAGGTCTTGGTCGACGCGGTAGGCTAGCGCTGGCCCAGCCCCGAGACGATCCCACCCTCCGATTCTCCTACCCCGGATGAGGGAAACCTCGATGGGATGGCCAGGATCTCCGGGTGACAAGGTTTCGGACGGACGCCATACTCCGGTTCCCGATTGCGCTGAACCAAGCGTCACTGTTTCCCCGCGCCGCCGGGGACTACCTTTCGTAGCGAGCTCGAATCTTCGCCATGGACACTCCGGTTTCCCCATCCGCCGACGGTCGCGAGATCCTCGATTCCGTCGTCATTCGCTTTGCCGGCGACTCCGGCGACGGCATGCAGCTTGCCGGCGACCAGTTCACGCAGACCACTGCGGTCGCGGGCAATGACCTCGCCACGTTCCCCGACTTCCCGGCCGAGATCCGGGCGCCCGCCGGCACCACGTTCGGCGTCTCGGGGTTCCAGATCCACTTCGCGTCGCACGACGTGCTCACCCCTGGTGACGCGCCCGACGTGCTCGTGGCGATGAACCCCGCCGCGCTCAAGGTCAATCTCCACGACGTGCCCAAGGGCGGGCTCATCATCGTGAACACCGGCGCCTTCACCAAGGGCAACCTCAAGAAGGCCGGCTACGAGAAGGATCCGCTGCTCGACGGTACGGTAGCGCCCTTCCGCGTGCTCAAGCTCGACATCTCCAAGCTCACCGCCGATGCGGTCGCAAGCTTTGGGCTCGGCTCGAAGGCCTCGCTGCGCACCAAGAACCTGTGGACGCTCGGCCTCCTCTACTGGATGTTCGATCGCGACCGCATCCCCACCGTGGCGTGGCTCGAGGGCAAGTTCGCCAAGCACCCCGACGTCGCGAAGGCCAACATCGCTGCGCTCAACGCCGGCCACGCCTACGGCGAGACCGCCGAGATGCCGCAGGGCGTCGGCTCCTACAAGGTGCCCAAGGCGGTGCTCTCGCCTGGCCACTATCGCAACATCACCGGCAACGAGGCCCTGGCCTGGGGACTCGCCGCGGGCGGCCGCCTGGCGGGCCTCCCCGTCATGTTCGGCTCCTATCCGATCACGCCCGCCTCGTCGGTGCTGCACAACCTCGCCAAGCTCAAGCACTTCGGCGTGACCACGTTCCAGGCCGAGGACGAGATCGCCGCGATCTGCTCCGCCATCGGCGCGGCGTTCGGCGGCGCGCTCGGGGCCACCGCCACCTCTGGCCCCGGCATGGCGCTCAAGGGCGAGGCGCTCGGCCTCGCGATCATGACCGAGCTGCCCATCGTGGTGTTCGACATCCAGCGCGCCGGCCCGTCCACGGGCATGCCCACCAAGACCGAGCAGAGCGATCTCTTCCAGGCGATCTGGGGCCGCAACGGCGACGCCCCGCTGTGCGTGCTCGCCCCGGCCTCGCCCTCCGAGTGCTTCCACTACGCGATCGAGGCCTGTCGCATCGCCACGCAGTACATGACCCCGGTGATCGTGCTCTCCGACGGCTTCATCGCCAACGGCGCCGAGCCGTGGAAGATCCCCGATTTCAACGAGATCGAGCGCTTCGAGGTGAAGTTCCAGCAGGACACCGAGGGCTTCCATCCTTATGTCCGCAACCCCGAGACCCTCGCCCGCGTGTGGGTCAAGCCGGGCACCCCCGGTCTCGAGCACCGCATCGGCGGGCTCGAGAAGGACTTTGGCTCGGGCAACATCTCGTACGACCCCAAGAACCACCACCAGATGACCAAGATGCGCGAGGCCAAGATCCTCGGCATCGCCAACCGCCAGCCCGAGCAGCCGGTCGAGCTCGGCACCGATCACGGCAAGCTCGCGGTGGTCGGCTGGGGCTCCACCTACGGCTCGATCCACTCGGCCGTCCGCCAGGCCCGCGCCGAGGGCCTCGACGTCTCGCACATCCACCTGCGGCAGATGTGGCCGATGGCCCGCAACCTCGGCACGCTGCTGCGCCGCTACGAGAAGATCCTCGTGCCCGAGCTCAACAACGGCCAGCTCTACCGCGTGCTACGCGCTGAGTACCTGGTGCCGGCCGAGCCCCTCGACAAGATCGAGGGTCAGCCCTTCAAGGTGGCCGAGGTGCTCGAAGGCATCCGCCAGCACCTGAATGCCTAGCCCCGTGTCCTAGCCTGCGAACGGAATCCCGCCATGACGCCCCTCGACCCGCCCACGCCCAAGCTCACCAAGAAGGACTTCGTCTCCGATCAGGAGGTCCGCTGGTGCCCCGGTTGCGGTGACTACGCCATCTTGGCCGCCGTCCAGCGCGCGTTGCCCGATATGGACGTGGTCCGCGAGAAGACCGTGTTCGTGTCCGGCATCGGCTGCTCCAGCCGCTTCCCGTACTACATGAACACGTACGGCTTCCACACGATCCACGGGCGCGCCCCCGCCCTGGCCACCGGCCTCAAGCTCGCCAATCCCGAGCTCGACGTCTGGGTCATCACGGGCGACGGCGACGGGCTCAGCATCGGTGGCAACCACCTGATGCACCTGCTGCGCCGCAACGTCGACGTCCAGCTGATGCTGTTCAACAACCGCATCTACGGGCTGACCAAGGGCCAGTACTCGCCCACCTCGATCCTCGGGCAGCGCAGCCCCTCCACCCCGATGGGCTCGGTCGATGCGCCCATCAACCCCACGCTCTTTGCCTTGGGGGCCGGCGCACGCTTCGTCGCCCGCGCGATCGACACCTCCGTCAAGACGCTCGGCGACGTGCTCACCGAGGCCCGGGCCCATCGCGGCGCGTCGTTCGTCGAGATCCTCCAGAATTGCCCGGTCTTCAACGACGGCACCTGGAACGCCGTGGCCGCCAAGGAGGTCGCCTCCGACACGCAGCTGTGGGTCGAGCACGGCAAGCCGCTGCGCTTCGGGGCCAACCTCGAGAAGGGCCTGCGGATCGTGGAAGGCGGCCGAGTCGAGGTCGTGACCGTCGGCGAGGGCGGCGTGCCCGAGTCCGAGGTCGTGGTCCACGACGAGACCGATCGCACCCTCGCATTCCTGCTGGCGCAGCTCAGCGTGCCCGAGATGCCGATGGCCTTTGGTGTGCTCTATCGCGATCCGCGGCCCGCCTACGGCACCGCGATCGTCGCTCAGAACGAGCAGGCCTTGGCCAAGCAGGGCCCCGGGGACGTCAATGCCCTCCTTCGCTCCGGCCACACCTGGATGGTCGAGTAGCTCGCCGGTCGACGCGCAAAGAATCCTGCCCTGGGCCGGGCCGTCGTTAGCCCACCCCCGTTTACGAGAGAGAAAGCCTACCCATGAGCACTTCGAACCCTTTTCATAAGCTTCTTTGGACTCTCGCGCTGGGCGGCCTGGCCGGTATCGGCCTGGGCTGCGTGATCTCCGTGGGCCCGCTCGATTGCAGCGAGTGCGGCAATACCGGCTGCAACAGCCAACAAGTGGGCAACGACTGCCTGTGCGACCCGGGCTACCAGTTCGCCAACGACGACCCCAACGACTTCGACTGCGACCGGATCCCGGGCAAGGGCGGCGACGATAGCTGCGGGGGTGACGCCAGCAACCCGGTGCACCTCGAGGGTCAGGTCTGCGTCTGCGACAACGGCTTCAACTGGTGCAATCCCGATGACTTGAACGACCTCCAGTGCTGCCGGGACGACAATCAGGCCCCCGGCGATGGCACCGACGGGCAGACCAGCAACACCGACGCGACCGTGGGCACCGGCGACACCGCCGATGGCACCGCCGACGAGACCGGCAACGGCGGCATGTGCGAGCAGACGGACGCCCCGTGGAACGGAGTGGAGCCCGAGGCCTCCGATTGCACCGAGGACGGCCTGGTCTTCTGCAGCAACAACGACACCGAGGGTCCCGCGGGCAGCCGCTTCTGGGAGTGCGCTGGTGGCGCTTGGACCGAGAGCACCACAGCTGGTGACGAAAACTGTCAATTCGACGGCTTCGACTTCGCCTTCGGCTGCGTCGACAACGGCGCTGAGATCGCGTTCGTGTGTGGCGTAGGCCCCGGCACCCCGTGCAGCGGG
>JBFIJN010000014.1:0-44931 GCA_041600735.1 Nannocystaceae bacterium | reverse complement strand
GTGTTGAGCGGAGCATCCACCACGTGCGCGACCTCGGGCACGCGCATGCCCAGCAGATCGGAGAGCACGAACACCTCGCGCTGATCATCGTCGAGCCCGTCGAGGAAGCCCTGCAGCTGCACCCACGCGCGACGGCGCCGCACGGCCTCGTCGAGCTCGAGCTCGGCCGTCGGCGCCGGAAGCTCGCGCGTGGCGGCGATGCGGCGCGCGGTGGATCGACGATAGCTGAACGCCACGTTACGCGTGATTCCGGTGATCCACGTGCCCATCGGCAGCGCGGGATCCCGCTCCGGGAGCCGGCGGAAGATCGTCAGGAACGCCTCTTGTGCGAGGTCGTCGAGCGCATCGTCCCGCACCCCACGACTGCGCAGCACCCAGCGCACGCGCCGGTGGTGCTCACGGTAGATCGACTCGAGCTCTTGCAGCCGGCGGTCTGGTTGAAGGCGACGCCCCATACGCGCGTGCCCCCATTGCACCGCGGCCCCGCGTTTCTGTCACGGCAGGCGAATTTCGGGGCCCAGCACCACCGCGAGGCCAAGCGGCGCACGACGAAAGCCTGCGATCGGCCCCGTCGGCGAGCCGATCGAGATCCCAGGGCGCCGCGCCGCCACCGAAGTCTCGACCTGCGCGCGCAGCGCAACGCGACCCGTCGCTGGCCACGCCAGGCCCGCCGTGAGCGGCACCGAGAGCCACCAGTCACTCGTCGGCTGCGGAATCACGCGCTCGCCTCGGCCGCTGCCTCGCAGCACCCCCGCGCGCAGCCCGATCCCGGCGAGCAGGATCACGCTTCCGAGCGCAGGCGCGAGGACCACGGACGCCCCGCCCCCGCTGCTGCTCGCCTCGATCGCGACTCCGCTCTGCAGCGGCTGGGTGCGGGCGAACGCGTGCTCCCCTGCGAGCTCGATCCGCCAGGGGCCGTATGCGTAGCCGGCCCAGCCCGAGAGCAAGCCCGTGGGTCCCGGGACCACGCCGAGCGCCACGCCACCGAGCCCGCCCGCAATGAAGCGATGCGCCCATTTCGAGATCCTGCGGGGTGGCGGGATCGGATCGGCAGCGGCTGACGGTGAGGTACCCGGTGATCGCGAGCTCGCGAGCGGCTGCGGCTGCAGCTCGAGCTCATCGCTCTGCGCGAGCGCGGCGGCACGCTCCAGTTGGTCGACTCGAGTCGCTGCGCGTACGGGCGCCACCGAGACCGCCACGATCAACGCCGCCGCGCGAGCGAGCGAGCGACACTCGCTGGCGGAGAGCGCCGACACCTCGCGCGCCGCTCCTCCCGGTGGAGTATGGGTGAGCGCGAGCGCGTAGCCGGTCGCCGTCGCCTCCACGCGCACCTCCACCACGTGCGGCTCCGCCGAGGGTACGAGCCGCGCATCGGCGAGCGACTCGATGTCGGCCACGAGCTCGGCCTCGCTCGCGCACTCGGCCGGCGCGCTCCAGTGCACGACGACGGGCAGGCCTACGAGCTCCGCGGGCTCTGCCGCGACGAGGAGGCCGGCGAGGGCGGTCTCGAGCACCGAGGAGAGCCTACGTCCCCCGCACCAGCCGCGCCACGCCGAGGGCCACCCGCCGTCACGGCACCGGCGGCGTCACGTAGCGGCTCACATTGAACACATAGCGCTCCCAGTGGCGCTCGATGTACTCGAAGGGATTGGTGCTAGAGGTCCAGCCGAGCGTGCGGCGAGCGGCCGCGTGGGCGCTGCCGGTGCTCACGTCGCCCCAGACCGCTCGCAGCCGGGCCAGTACGAGCGCCTTGTTCGAGGCTTGCTGCGCCCACTCGAGCAGCGCTCCAGCAACCGGATAGTAGGACCAGTGCCAGCGCTCCTCGAGGTAGCCGTCGTAGCCGGTGACCGGGGACGACGCGGTGTAGCCCGGGCGATCGGGGGTGTAGACCTGCACGAGGCCGAAGGCCAGGCCGTGGGTGTGCAGCCACTGGTAGAGGGCCGCATGCGCCCGCCCCGACCAATCTCTCTACATGGGGGCGCAGGCTCGCGATCGCTCGTCTGAACAGTGCCGTCTGTGCGGTGTCGACGCGATAGTTGGTGCCGGTCCGCGAAGTGCGCTCCGCGTCGAGCCGCTGCAGCTCGCTTGCGGCTGCGATGACCTCGCGCGGCGACACCTACCCGAAATCGCGCAGCCATGTCATAGGACCATGATAACACGGGGAATACGGGCCGGATCAATTCGACCACCCCAACCCCGATGGCCTGCCCAACCCCGATGGCCTGAATGATCTGCTCGATCCTCGTCTTGGGCCGTGCGACCATGCGCTTTCCATCGGGGTCGAGCCCGGGCGAGGTTCGCATGCGCCGTCACGAGTCGCTACACAATGGCTGGGGCGTAGTGTCACCCGAAGATGTAGAAGAGGCCGACCTCTTCTTTGCGGAGATCGGCGGCGCATCGAGCCACCACGACGACGACGCCGCGGATCGCTTCTTCGAGGCGCTGACGGGCGAGTCCCGCACCGTCGAGCCTCGGCCTTCGCACAGCTGCAGAGCGTGCGCAGATGCGGGGCGGAGGGAGCCCCCATTGACGAGCTCGAGCAAGACCAACGCCGTCGATCTCGATCCCGTCGCCTCTGAGCAGAACGCGAATACGTCGCCCTTCGAGCTCCCCGTGGGTCGGGTCATCCGGCTGTCGGCGACGGGGAGCCCGCTTCCGGCCGGCGAGCTCGCGTACACGTGGACCAGCGCCAACCCGGGCATCGCCAGCATCACGCGCATCGGCACCCCACGAGACCACCCCAGTCGCGCCGACATCCTCGGGGTGACGCCCGGTGCCACCACCATCACCGTCACCTATCGGCCAGCGGCGGCGCCAGTGCAGCGCACGGTGTTCCAGGTGCAGGTGCCCGTGCCCGTGATCCCGGTGGTGCACCGCTATGGCTGTCATGACCTGCAGCGCGGTGACATGGACCGCGATCCGGGGAACGCCAACCGCCCGCGCTGGAGCGGCCAGCGCGGAGCCCCGGCGACTCGGTGCCAGCCCCTGCCCGCGGTGCAGCCGGGCCCCGCCGAGCACGTGCGGCAGCTCCAGCTGGACCTACGCTCGCTCGGGTTCTCGATCGTGGGCGCGCCATCGGGCGCGTTCGATCTCCACACCGAGTGGGCAGTTCGCGAGCTTCAGATCTACGCCAAGATGGACCTCGTCGCGCGCGTCCGCGCTGGGGTGGCGGCGAATCTGCGCCGGGGGGCCGACCAGGTTGCGGCCGCCAATGGCCACGACGCGGCCGCCAATCTCTCCGCGTACGTGGCCTCGCTCGAGTCTACGGCCAACACCGCGGTGTACCGCGGGCCGATCAGCGGGGTCGTCGATGCTGCGACCCGAGCCGTGCTCGACCACTGGCTGCGCAACGACTGGCGCTGCCCGGTCGTGGTCGAGGCCTGGACCATGCGCGCGGGGACTCGCTCTGCTCCGGCCGCGGTCAATCTGTGGGCCCATGACTCGCATGCCACGTCGAGCTCACGCGTGTTCGTGCGAGACTTCACCAACTACTATAGGTTTCCCGCGGGTCGCAACGCCGACGACATGCACGTGATCGGCGACTTCGTGACCTTCGCGCAGTGGAGCGGTCCGCGCTCGGTCCCGCCGCAGCATACGTGGTCGGAAGCCGAGATCCTGCCTGCGGCGTTGCTGGGCAATCCGGCGCCGGCGGGGGCCACGCTGTCCACGTTCCGCGTGGTGCGGGCCGTCTCGGAGGTGGAGTGCATCGGCTACTTCGACAGCGTCAACTGCTACGACAATGCGTTCGTGTCGGTGGGGCCCTGCCACTGGACGCTCGGGATCGTGAGCGCCGCCGGGGTGTTCTCGAAGGGCGAGCTGTGTGGCTACCTCGCCTATCTGAGCCACATCGATCCCGTCGCGTTCCGTCAGGCCTTCGAGTTCTTCGGGGCGCGCATCGACGAGAGCTGGATCTCTGCGGCGGGCCGGGCGGACGGGGCCGCCCTGTTCTCGGCGTCGCAGCGCAAGTACAGCGGATGGGTCGCGCTCCAGCAGGCGGACGGCGGCTTTGCCCGGCTCGCGGAGCGGGAGGCCGAGGGCAACTACTTCAAGACCTGGCACTGGCACTACCGCTTCGTGATGGCCGGTCGCACGATCGAGGGCTATCGAGCCCGAATGTGGGACATGGCCCGGGTACGCATCCGCGACATTCGCAGCGTGCCCTGGGGTGCGGGGGTCGCCGCCGTGGGCACGGGGGCGGCGGCACGCGCCGCAACGGTGGGTGACGTCTTCACTTCCGAGCGCGCGACCGCGATGCTGCTGCGCTGGCACATCCGCTCTCCCGCCCACGTGGTCTCGGCGGGCGGGCCCGGGGCGGAGCTCCGCGACGCGCTCAGGCAAGCGATCGCCGCGGGGCCCACCCTGGCTTGGAACACCGACCCGACCACCTGGACCGACGCCCACGAAGGGCACCTCATCGCAGGGATCCTCGCGGCGGCCCAGGCCGGGGTTCGAACCTCTCTAACGACTGTACGCGACTGGCCGTCCTGGCTCGCAGGCGCCAACCCGCGCGCGTTCACACTCGCGGCTCCGATCGCCGCACCACTCGCGGCGCGACGCGGTTCGTTCGCATTCGACGCGGCCGAACTACCGCCTTCGCCTCCGTAGTGTGCGGGACCACCAAATGGGCGTTTTCGGCCACTCATGGTGAGCGCATGCGCGGGCTCGACCGGGGAATTTGGCCCAGTACCCAAGTGGATGCACGTTCCTTCGCTGACTGCGAAGTGTTGTTGACTCGCGGATCGACGCCGAGATAGCTTGCGATCCCGGTCGCACGGATCGGAGCGGGACCCATGCGCCGACTCGCTTCCTTTGGTCCGGTTTCCGCGGCCGACCGCCGTGAGGCCGATCTGTTCTTCGCGGAGCTCACGGGGACTCCGGCCCCGCAGCCCTCGGGCCCGCGATGGCGAGGCAGCGAGGCCATCGAGCAGGCCCCTTCGCTTCAGCTCGGTCCGCTGAGCGAAGGCGAGTGGCGGAACATCATCTACTTCCTGACCGTCGGCGAGGCCCAGGTCGGCGTCCCGCTCACGGCTGACGCGGGCGCCAACGCCATCAACGTCGCGGCCCGGATCTTCTGCGACCGCAACGCGCTGTGGCTGTGGCTGCAAGGGGATCCTCTGATTTGCCTGATCCCCCAGATCACGGCGCGGGACCCTCGGGTGCTCGCCCTGGTACACCACGTCACGGCGCGAGGACCCCTCGTTCTTTGGCAGCAGGTGCCCATGGACGAGCGGATCCGCCAGACCATGGCGCTGCTGGTTGGCAACCATGGCTATCCGGTCCACGGGGCCGCGGGGCTGGTCGGCAACCTGCTGTCGGAGTCTGGGCTGCTGCCCAGCCGCGTCGAGGGCAGCGCCGCGGCCACCCCGATGCGCGCGAAGGGCTTCGCCGGCCGCGCCGTCGACTTCACCGCCGACGACATCGTCCACCGCAGCCGAGCCGCGCGGCGGGGGCCCCGGCTGCCCGGGGTCGGTCTCGCGCAGTGGACCACGCCAGACCGTCGTGCCGGCCTGTTTCAGCACACGTTTCGCGGCGTGGTCCTCGGGCCGCGAATCCTGTTCGACTTGGAGGCACAGGTCGACTATCTCGTCGCGGAGCTGCGCACCCCTGCGCTAGCGCGGGTCGACGCGGTCCTCCGAGGGCGTGGGGTCTCGCTCGACGCCGCGAGCGACGAGGTGCTCTATAACTTCGAGATCCCCGGGGCAATCCTGGAGGGCGGGCGCAAGCTGCCGCGCACCGACCCACGCGTGCAGGCGGTGTTCCGTGTGCGGCGCTCGCAATCCGCCCGCGCGCTCCGGGTCCACGAGGCCGCAGCCGCGAGGAGCCAAGCCGCCCACCTCGGCGAGCGCACGATCGAGATGGGCTCGAGCCCCGAGGTCTCGCCCACGATGCCGCCGACCGTCGTCGAGGTGGTCGGCCGGGGCCAGGCACACTTCACATTCGTTCCCATCACCTCGCGGGCGGAGATCGGCGGCCAGCGCTACTCGGCCCGGTTCTGGGTCCTCGACGACGCGCTCAAGTGGATCGTGCCCCGAGAGTCCTCACCGACGACTCTCCCCCATGCGAGCGAATTCGAGGAGCCCACGGACGATGACGTGATGGTGATCAAGCACGGCGCGCTGCGGCAAGACGTGCGGCGACGGCTGTGGCGGCTCCCGTGCACCGCACGCGAGGCCCAGCACGCCGCCGACCTGCTGCAGACCGGCCAGCGCGAGCTCGCCGGAGCGACCGCCGCGGCTAGCTCGAGCGCCCGGCAGCCTTCGCTGTTGCTCACGCCCCACCTCTACGACCTCCGCTTCGCACAGGCCGATCTTCGCATCGCGCCGCAGCACGCGGGTCTGATGAAGATGAACGCCACCAAGGGTCTGCTGGTGGCGAGTGTGGAGTACAACCGCCGCGTCAATCGCGAGGCCAAGCGCGTGCTGGACTCCGGGGGGACCGGGCCCCGGCGCCATCCCGAGCTCCTCGCCGATCCAGGCAAGATCTGGGCGATCACCCACGACATCGGCACGGTTCGCACGACCACGTGCGAGAACCCGCCGCGGCCGACTCGCTTTCGCTTTGCCGTCAACTACGGGTGGCACCAACCTAGCGGGGGCAAGATCCTCCAGGACCAAGGCAGGTGCCACGATGCGGCGCATAGCGACTACTCGCAGATCCTCGTGGTGGTGGCCGGGTGGTGCGAGCTGACCCGCCCAGGGGCGAGCGGCCCAGTGTGGATCCAGACTGCGACGGTCTATACGAGTGCCGAGCTCGGGCCGCTCGTCACGGGGGGCGGACCAGCACTCGCGAAGATCCGCTACGACTGGTGAGTCCCGGCCACGGACGGACCCCAATGCACTCGAACATGATCTCCGTCGAAGGATTCGTGGCGGATGCGGAGACGGGCACTGCGCTCGCAGAGCTGCGCGTCGAGATCTGGCCGACCGGGCGCGAGGCCTCCGAGCCGTGGGCGGTGGCGAGTAGCGACGAGCACGGCGGCTTTACCTTCGCGCTTCCGGTCGAGCACAGCCCCGACCTCGACGACGACGCGCTCGTCGAGGTCGAGCTGCGCGTGATCGATCGCGGGCGGGTGCAGGTACGCCAAGTGCGAGCGCTGCGACCGTTCGAGCGCTCCGAGGTCGTGGTAATCGAGGTCCCCTCTCCCGTCGCCATGCCACCCCGCGGCCTCGAGCTCGAGGCAGAGCTCGACACGCCGAGCGAAGCAGGCTCACTCTCGGAGTACGCAGCGGTCCAGGAGCTGGTCGGTGCCGAGATCGAGACGGTCGACGAGCTCGAGGACGAGGCGATCGACGAGCTCGCTCGCGGGGTAGGGGTCGATGCCGAGCGCGTGGCGCTGCTCTACCGCGCGCAGCAGCTCGAGGCGCAGACGGGGCTGCCGGGCGCGCTGTTCTACGCGCTGGGACGCGGTCGCTTGCCGATCGAGCCGCACGAGCTCGTCGATCTCCCCGTGGCGGAGCTGCGGGTCACGATCGAGGAGGCGGTCGCGGATGGGACCGTCGGAGCGGACCTGCTCGAAGACCTCGATGCCGTGCTCGAGCAGCTCTCCCTGCGCGGCATCGACACGCTGTTGGAGGGCGGTGCCTCGCTCTTGGGCGGGGGGCTCGCCACGATCCTCGCGAGCGCGGATCTTCCGACCGAGACCATGCGCCACGTGCTGCGCCGCTATCAGCGACGCTCCGGCGGGGTTGCGGAGCTGTGGGAGTCGCTAGCGCACGGCGACGCGGAGCACGAGGCGCTCGACCCGAGCGTGGGGAACGAGCTTCGCCTCGCGGTCGAGCTCGGCGGGCTCGTAGGGCCGGATGCCCCGCTGCTGCGGCGACTCCACGCGCTACGTCGCGAGGGCAAGTGGGCCGAGCTGGAGGATCTCGCCAGCTTCGATTTCGACGACTGGTGCGAGCTGGTCGCGCTCGACGACGACCCGAGCACCCACGATGAC
This sequence comes from Nannocystaceae bacterium, assembly GCA_041600735.1. Lineage (GTDB taxonomy): Bacteria > Myxococcota_A > Polyangia > Nannocystales > Nannocystaceae > Paraliomyxa. The sequence continues at coordinate 36,995 of JBFIJN010000014.1, read as the reverse complement.
GAGGGGCTCGAAGACGACGAGGACGTCGAGGAGCGCGCCGAGGCGATCCTCGAGCGGCTCGAGGAAGCATTTCCCAGCGTGTTCATCCGTCGCGAGCTCGTCGAGACGGAGGCGCTCGGCACCGGCGCGCGCTCACTGCTCGAGCGCGCCCCTCGGCACGACCTCGTGCTGGGCTCGATCCGGCGGCTCGCAGCCGCCGACGCGAGCCTGCTCGAGGGTTTCGACGAGGCCGAGGCCGAGGCCGCCATCGAGGAGATCGAAGCGGTCGAGCGCGTCAGCCGGGTGACCCACTACCCCGAAGAGGTCGCGCTGCTCGTGGGCACGGGGATGCGCTCGGCCCACGAGATCGCCGCCACGCCACGTCGACACTTCGTGGCGGCCTACGGCGAGGCACTCGGCGGGCCCGCGCAGGCCTCGCGCGTGCACGCGCAAGCCCAGCACAGTGCAGCGGCCACCATGCTGGCGATGGTCGGCGCCCAGCAGGCACAGCAGCAGGCTCCGTTCGTGCTCGGAGGTGGCTCCGACCCGGCCCGTCAGGCACAGGATCGAGCGCTCAAGGAGATCCCCGATGCCCGTGCCCTGTTCGGAAGCATCGGGCTGTGTAGCTGCGAGCACTGCGGCTCGGTCTACAGCCCCGCCGCGTACCTCGTAGATCTGCTGCGCTACCTCGACATCCGCGATCCCGAGCGCCTCCGCGAGCTCGAGGGCACGCTTGCCAAGCGCGGCTTCAAGCCCGCCCAGCTCGAGCAGCTGTTCGGTCATCGCCCCCTCGACGTGCTGCTCGCCCGCCGACCCGACCTCGCCGACATCCCGCTGACGTGCCAGAACACGCTCACCCCGCTGCCCTACATCGATCTGGTCAACGAGCTGCTCGAGGCCCGGGTCACGGGCAAGAGCGGTGCCCACGACACCGGCAAGACCCCCGCCGACGTACTCAAGGCGGTGCCCCAGCGCAAGGACCGAGAGGCCTACGACAAGCTCCGGGTCGCCGTCCATCCGACCTCGATGCCGTACCACGAGCCACTCGCGGTGGCGCGAGCCTACCTGGCGCATCTCGGCGTGCCACGCCTCCACCTCATGAAGACCTTGGCGCGCGGCCAGGTCGATCGCGAGGCCGTTCTCGCGGAGTCGCTGGCGATGTCACCCGAGGAGCTGGCGCTCGTCGCCCGGCCTCCCGAGCAGCCATGGCTGCACCTCGGCTTCGCCGCGTCCCATCACGAGGAGACCCGCTACCTCGACGTGCTCGCCTCCGCGCCCCGCTGGCTCGAGGCTACCGACACCACGTTCGAGGAGCTGATCGCGATCGCCTCCACGCGCTTCATCAACGGCGACGACGGGCTAAAGCTCGCGTCCCCCGCTCCCGATTGCGACCCCGAGAAGGTGCGCATCACGGGGCTCGACGAAGCGCGGGTGTCGAAGATGCTCCGCCTCATCCGGCTACGCCGTCGTCTCGGCTGGAGCTTCATCGATCTCGATCGCGCGCTGGTGGCGATCGGCGCGGTCGACTTGGACACGACCGTGCTCGAGAAGCTGGTCGAGGCCCGCGAGCTCACCAAGGCGCTCGACCGGCCCATCGGCGAGCTACTGGGGCTGTGGGCTCCGCTGGATGCCGTCGGTAGGGACAACCAGTTCGAGCGCCTGCTCCAGACGCGAGCGGTGGCCTGGCGCACCCAGGATGCCGACATCTTCAAGCTGCGCCCCGATCGCATGGAGCTCGTCACCACCGGCGACAGCCTCGATCCCGTGGCTCCCGCGCTGCTCGCCGCGTTTCGCATCACCAGCCAGGAGCTCGCGACCGCTCACCAGATCCATGCGCGGCGCGGCACGATCCTGCGCCTCGATCTCGCTGGGATCTCGGCCGTCTACCGCGTGGCCACGCTGGCCCGGGCGCTGCGGCTCCGGATCGACGAGCTCGACGCGTTGCTGCGCTTGGTGCCACCGCAGGCCGATCCCTTTCGACCGGGGGATCCCGCGGCGACCCGCCGCTTCGTGGAGATCGTGCGACTCGTGCAGAGCACGGAGTTCACGCCAGCGACCCTCGTCCATCTGTTCCGGCCAACGGCCGACGCGCCACGCGATCCGAGTCCCACCACGGCACAGGTCGGCGTCGCGCTCGAGGGGATCCGCAAGGGCCTCGTCGATGCATTCACCGAGACCACGCGGCCCACCGATCTCACCGCCGATGCGCTGCGCAGCAAGCTCGCCCTGCTGCTCGATGCCCCGCTCGTCGAGCCGGTGATGGAGGCCCTCGATCCGCGCACGAAGGCGAGCGCCACCCAGCGCCGCGAGCTCTTCGACCATCACCTCGCCCGGATCTTCCCCGACGCCACCGCCGCGGCGGCGCGCGTGTTGTCGGCCGGCCCCGCGACGCCGCCGGCCCCCTCGCCAACCGAGGCCGTCGTCACACCCGCTTCCGCCGCGCCGCCGACCTCGACCTCGGCCTCGACGCCCCCTGCCTCGACGCCCGCAGCTGCCGCCTTGGAGTCGCGCTGGCGCGACATCATCGACTTCGTGCTCGAGCACCTGCTGCCGCACCTGCGCGCGCGACAGATGCGAAGCGTGGTCGTGCAGGGCCTCGCCGACGCCCTCGGCACCAGCAACAAGAGCATGGCCCACCTGGTCGAGAGCGTGCTGCGCTCGCGTCGACGGCCGGGTCGAGCGATCCTCGACGACTTCTACGCGATGCTCGGCACGGGGCTCACCGCGGCATACTTCGCCGGCCCCGAGCTCGTGGGCGCGCCGGTGTCGACGCGCGTCGAAGAGAAGATCGAGCTCTCCCCACGAAGCACCGCGGGGCTGCCGAGCGGGGGCTTCGGCGTGCGCTGGAGCGGCCGGCTGCTCGCCACGAGCAAGGCACCCCACACGTTCTTCGCGACCACGAGCGGCGCGGTCAAGGTGACGCTCGAGATCAGCGGGCGCGAGCAGGTCGTGCTCGAGCGAGCCAGCGCCAGCGGGCGCGGGGAGGAGCACGCCTCGCGCCCCGTGGAGCTCGAGGTCGGCAAGCTGTATCCCATCACCATCGAGTATCGGCACACCGCGGGGGCCGCGAGCTTCTCGCTGCAGCTCGGCACCAACCCCAACGCCAAGCAGGCGATCCCCACCCCGCAGCTGTTCCCCGCCGACGGGCTCCCTTCGCTCGAGCCCGCCGCCGCGAGCTACCGCCGCGTCCACAAGGCCGCCCGACTCGTCACGGGGTTCGCGATGACCGACGCTCAGCTGCGCTGGTTGACCGGCGAGCCACGCTACCTCGACCTCGATGCGCTCGCGCTCGAGCCGGGTGCAGGCGACGCGACCGCGGTGGCTTCGTTCCAGCGCTGGCACCAGCTGGCGAAGCTCTACGCGCTGCGCAAGCAGCTGCCGCGCGCCGAGCTCGATCTGTTCGACGTGCTCTCTGCCGCCGACCTGCAGGAGGCGGTCACACGGCTGGTCACGGCCTCGGGCTGGAGCCGTCCCGTCGTCGAAGCACTCGTGGGCCCCACCGGCCTGGCGCTCCGCCCCGACGATCTTCGCTTGCCGGTCGAGCCCAGCGAGGAGCCCGGGGTGCTGCGCATCGCCCGAGCCATCGACGTGCAGCGTCGCATCGGTGTGGCGGTCCCCACCTTGATGTCGTGGGCCGGCCAAGCCCCGGACGCCGACGTTGCGGCCTCGATCGTCCAGGCCGTGAAGAGCCGCTATGACGAGAAGCGCTGGCTCGAGGTCGCGCAGTCGCTCAACGACCCGCTGCGGAGCGAGCGACGCGACGCACTCGTGAGCTACCTGCTCCCGCGCATGCGCGCGCAGGGGGTTCGCCGTCGTAGCCAGCTGTTCGAGTACTTCCTCATCGACGTCGACATGAATCCGTGCATGTACACGTCGCGGATCAAGCAGGCGATCTCCGCGGTCCAGACGTTCTTCCAGCGCGTTCTCATGAACCTCGAGGCCCAGGTTCAGCCTCGCATGGTCGACGAGCGCGACTGGAAGTGGCTGAGGAGCTACCGGGTGTGGGAGGCCAACCGGAAGATCTTCCTCTACCCCGAGAATTGGATCGAGCCCGAGCTACGCGACGACAAGTCGCCCTTCTTCAAGGAGCTCGAGCGCTCGATCCTCCAGCAGGAGATCACCAAGGAGAACGTCGAGTCGGCCTTCGTCGACTACCTTCAGCATCTCGACGAGGTGGCTCGGCTCGACGTCCGTGCGGTGTGGTTCGAGCCCCGCTCGGGCGCTCCGGTGCAGCGCGGTCCCAAGCACGTGGAAGGCCCCCCGCGCACCACGTGGGACGACGGCACCTACCACATCTTCGCGCGCACGTTCAACGAGCCGCACGTGTGGTTCTACCGTCGCCTCGAGCGCGGCCGCAGCTGGACCGCCTGGGAGAAGATCGACGCCGACATCGAGGGCGATCATCTCGTCCCGTTGGTGTTCCAGCGGCGCATGCACTTGTTCTGGACCGTGTTCCGCAAGGTGGCCAAGAAGGCCCAGCCCAAGAAGGGCGAGCCCCCCTCGAGCGTCGGCGAGGACTGGGAGGTGAGTCTCGCGTACTCCGTGTACGACCGCGGCAAGTGGCGGCGCAAGCAGATATCGACCCGGGGCGTCCTCGACGAGATGCGGATCACCTTCCTCGACGACATACTCTACCAGACCAAGATCGCCGGCCAGCGCACCGAGGGCAGTGCCTGGCTGCCGCAGTCCAACTACACGCTGCGGGCTCGTGTCGACGACGACGGCGGCAACCTGCGCATCTTCTTGTATCGACGCGCCGTCGACGACGTACGGCTCCGCCGGCTGCTCTACTCGAGCCCTTCGCCCGAGGTAGCGCTCTCGAGCGCCAGCGTGGAGCTGGTCGCCCGCTTCGAGCTCGACGGCTGCAACGGCTCACTCGAGCCCGTGCCGCAGTCCGGCGTCGCCACGATCTCCGCGGGCCCACAGGCCTTGCGCCGCGCCGAGCGGCGCAAGACCGTCGCCGCGCGGCTCGGCCGCGGCAGACGGGCCCCGTCGAAGATGAGCGTGCCGCAGCCCTCGCCGCCACCGCGGACCTTCATCGTCGAGCGTGGCGGCAACCTACCCGCGCCGGCCGGATATCGGGTCGACGCGACCGGCTTCTCTCCCGAGCGCAGCCATGGCTCGCTGCTCGCGATGCCAGGACCATCGGGGGCGCTGGCGTCGGTGCTCGGGGGACCGCGGGGAGGGCATCGGGGCGTGCGCGTGCTCCCGGTGACCGATCCCAGCGGCCAGTCGTCACCCGGCCTGTTCCCGTTCTTCTTTCAAGATGGGCAGCGGAGCTTCTTCGTACGGCCGATCACCGTGCTGCGTGGGCCCAGGATCGTGCCGGTGCTCGTCGCGAGACCGCTGACGGGGCCACGCGCCATGCCGGGGGTCGCTCGCCCCGGACGCCGCAAGCCGCTTGGGCTGCTGGCCCAAGTCCGAGCCAGCCGCGCGTCGAGCAAGCCTGGCAAGAGGGCCGCTCGTCGTGGGCGCGGGCCCTCTCGCTCGCGGCCGGAGTCGGAGGCGCAAGAGCAGGATCCGCCGCCGATCCTGGGCGACCCGCCGCCGCTGGCCGAGGGCTTCGAGGAGCTCGACCAGTGGGAAGACGAAGAGGAGGCCGCGTGGCACCCCGACGAAGCACGCGAGCGCCGCGGCCCCCGTCGTCGGCGACAGCGGCCACGACCTGCGAGACCGGCAACCCCTCCCGCCGGTCGAGCGCCCTCCCCCGCTGCTGCACCCCGTCCTCGAGCTGGTGCCCCTGCCCCGTCACCCACGCCCAGGACCCCGCGCTTTCGCTTGCAGCTCGAGCCCGCTCGCTACGAGCAACAGCTGCGCTTCACCTCGTTCGAGCACCCGGCGACCTGCCGGCTGATCCGCACGCTGCTGGGCGGCGGTATCGACAAGCTGCTCGACCTCCACACCACTCGCCCTCGGCGCAACGAGAGCGACGCCGATCTTCGCTGGATCTTCGACCGCTGGGTGCGGCAAGGGCCGAGCTACTTCCAGCAGAGCTACCGCCCGGGGCCGCTCACCGACACGACCTCGCTGCCCGATCTTCACATCGACTTCGACCCGAGCCACCCGTACGCGCAGTACAACTGGGAGCTGTTCTTCCACGCTCCGCTGCAGATCGCCACACGCCTCGCCAAGGACGGGCGCCACGAGGAGGCGCAGCGGTGGTTCCACTTCATCTTCGATCCCACGGCCGACGTGAGCTCGCCTGCCCCGCAGCGCTACTGGCGATTCGCCCCGTTCCACGAGAATTCCTCGTACGAGAGCGCGAAGGAGCTGATGGCGCTGCTGTCGTACAGCAGCGCCCAGCCCGACCCCAAGCTGCTCGAGCGTCAGCGCAAGGTCACCGAGCAAGTCACCGCGTGGCTGGAGAAGCCCTTCAGCCCGCACGTGATCGCGCGGCTGCGCATGGTCGCCTACCAGAAGGCGACGTTGATGAAGTACCTCGACAACCTCATCGAGTGGGGTGACAAGCTGTTTCGCCGCGACACGATGGAGTCGATCCAAGAGGCCACCCAGCTCTACATCTTGGCCGGCAACATCCTCGGGCCGCGACCGGAGCGCATCCCCCCGATGGTGGAGACCGAGCCGGTCACCTTTCGCCAGGTGCGGGACCGAGTCGACGTCTTCTCCAACTGGGTGGTGCGCTTCGAGAGCAGTCAGGTGCGCCGACCGTTCCGCATCCACGCCGAGGCCGACGTTGGCGCTGCGACCTCGGTGCTGGGGATGGCCACCCAGTACTTCTGCATCCCCAACAACCCCAAGATGGACCAGATGTGGGACACGGTTGCCGATCGGCTGTTCAAGATCCGCAACTGCGCCAACATTCGCGGGGTCGTGCGCCAGCTGGCGCTGTTCGAGCCCCCGATCGATCCGGCGCTGCTGGTCAAGGCGGCGGCCGCGGGGGTCGACCTCGGCAGCGTAGTCGCCAACCTCAACGCGCCGCCGCCCAACCATCGCTTCCGCGCGCAGCTGGCTCGCGCCGTGCGCATGGCCGAGGAGCTCCGACGCTTCGGCGCGGCCGCACTCGCGGTGCTCGAGAAGAAGGACGCCGAGGGGCTCTGCGCGCTGCGAGCCTCCAACGAGCGTCAGCTCGTCGAGGCGATGCGCGAGATCCAGCGCACGAAGATCAAGCAGGTCGAGCTCCAGCAGGCCTACCTCGCGCTCGGCGTGCAGGCGATCGACCAGCAGATCGCCGTGATCGACCACTTCCTCGCCACGCCGATCAGCCCACAGCAGGTCACCGCGCAGCAATCGAGGACGGAGGCCAAGGTAGTCGGCACCGTGATCGAGGGCATCAACCTGGCCGCCAAGGTGGTGCGCGCGATCCCGGAGTTCCAGATCGGCGCGGCGGGCGGCTTCAGCTCGCCGTTCACCACCGCCCAGATCGGCGGTCACATGGCGGCAGACATCAGCCTGGCGGTAGCGCAGAGCCTGGTTGCGGTCGCCACCATCCACACCAACCAAGCCGAGCAGGCGATGGTCCAGGCCGAGATCGAGGAGGCCAAGCGCCTGGCCACGGCCCAGAAGCAGCAGCTCGAGCTCGACAAGCAACAGACCCAGAACAAGATCGCGGAGATCGACCTCCAGCTCGAGATCTGCAACGCCGAGCTGCGCCGCGACGACGCGTCGGTCGACGCGGCCAAGATGGTCGAGACCTACCTGCGCGACAAGTACACCAACGCCGAGCTCTACGGCTGGATGCTCGGTGAGGTCTCCACGGTGTACTTCCAGGCCTACCGATTTGCGTTCGACACGGCCAAGCTCGCCGAGCGCGCGCTTCACTTCGAGCAGGGAGACAGCTCGAGCCAGCTGATCCAGTTCTCGTACTGGGACAGCCTGCGCAAGGGCTTGCTCGCGGGCGAGCGACTGTTGGTCGACCTGAGGCGGATGGAGGCCGCGTACGCCGAGTCCGATCGCCGCGCGCTCGAGATCACCCGCCACGTCTCGCTGCGCGAGGACGCCCCGGCCGAGCTCCAGCAGCTACTGGGCGCCGGGCAGTGCGCGCTCGAGGTCACCGAGGCGCTGCTCGACGGCGACTTCCCCGGCCACTATTTCCGACGCATCAAGACCGTCACCATCTCCATCGTGGGCTCGCTGCCGCTCCACGCCAACGTCAACTGCACGCTCACGCTGCTGGGCAATCGCATCCGCAGCAACCCCAGCGCCACCGGCAGCTATCCGCAGGCGGAAGACGGTGACGACCCGCGGTTCATCGTCGACATCGTGCCGGTCCAGGCGATCGCGACGAGTCGCCCGCAGGCCGATCCGGGGCTGTTCGAGCTGCGCTTCGACGACGACCGCTACCTTCCGTTCGAGGGCGCGGGCGCGATCTCCTCGTGGCGCCTCGAGCTACGCCAGGCCGACAATGCGATCGATCTGGGCAAGCTGCGCGACGTGGTCGTCTCGATCTCGTATACCGCGCGTTCGGGAGGGACCGCGCTAGAAGCCGCGGCACGGGCCAGCCGCGAGCGCGGCCTTGCACGGGGGAGCCTGCTCCCGCCGCCTCGGCACGCGATCAGCGTGCGCCACGACCTACCCGCCGAGTGGAAGCGCCTCGCCGAAGCCACCCCGGGTCAGGACGTGGAGCTCGCGCTGCCGCTCGGCGAGCTGTCGGGCCGGTATCGAGACCGTAGCGTCAGGTTGGAGCGCGTCGTCACCTATGCACACGCGCGGAGCCAGGTGAACGACGATTCGCTGCGGATCAAGCTCGATCCCCCCAAGGGCTCGGGGTCGTCGCTCGCTGGTTGGTCGCGACCGTGGCCGAGGGCTCGGGTCGTTCGTGCCGCGGCCGAGCTCGGGGCCGCCCAAGGTGCATGGAAGCTCACGATCGGAGCTAGCGGTGGCCGCGTTCCCGAGTTGTTCGAGGACGTCGTGCTCATATTCGACCTGAGCGTCCGCGCGTCGTAACCGCACGACTTTGGTCGTACGACTTCGCCCATTCGACCTCATTGAAAGTCGTTGGTGGTCACACTCGTGCTTGATCGCCGCCAACCACCGGCGTAACATCTGCTCCCGCCTCCGTAGCGACGTCTTGACTAGCGCGCTTGTCGCAAATTCCCCGGTTCGAATTCCCCAGTTCTAGTCCTTGGTACGAAGCATCCGGTTCGATTGACCCGCCTCGGCTTAGCGGGCCCAGTGGAGGCCTATCCCGTGTCCCACGAAGACTTCATCGATCCTAGTGAGTCCGCGGCCGAGATGCTCGAGCGCTTGGCCGTCGAGGGCTACGCCTCGATCACGCCGACCGAGATGCTCGAGGACTTCGTCGCCCGCACCCCGAGCCTGACCCCTGGCGAGCGCGCCGACCTTCTCATGTCGGCCCTGGATACCCAGAGCGCGGCCGAGATCGACTGGGGACGTACCGGCGCCGACATTCAGTCGTGGGGGCAGTTCGGCCAGGGCCTCGCCGGTCTGGGTGCGAACATTGCGGGTCTGATCGGTGGTCGAGGCGGAAGGGACGCACAGCGAATCCTCCAGGGGATCGGCGGCGTCGGAGGGGCGCTGACCGGCATGACCGGGGGGCTCATGCAGCAGTTCGGTCGACCGCAGCCCGGACAGGTGCCGCCGATTCGACCGGGCCCGGGGATGCTCATGCCCCCGAGACCCACGGCACCGGGCACCGCGGGCGCGCCCTCCTTTCCTGGCATGTTCTTTCCTCCGGGAGGGCAGCATCAGGCTGGAGGGCAGCAGGCTAGAGCGCAGTATCAGGGCCCTCCGACTGGATTCCCGGGCGGTCGCCCCGGTACGGATGCCACCGCGATGTTGCAGCAGCTCCTCGCGAATCCGCAGCTGCTGCAGGCGCTTGCCCAGGGAGTCGTAGGCGGTCGCACCGCGCCCCGCGAGGTGGTGCTCGAGCTCGCGGGGACGGAAGGCGCCTGCGAAACGGTGGCGATCCCGCTCGGCGCGGTGATGAATGCGATCTCGACGCTCGCCAGCGAGGCGATGACCGAGCTCAATGCGCAGACCCATGAGGCCGAAGCGGAGCTCCCGAGCTACCTCATGAGCGAGGGCGGCGAGCTCATCGTCGACCCCGCCAGTGCGGAGGATCGCGCGGCTCTGGTCGTGGAGTACTTTCGTCGCGCGGGTGAAGCCGCGCGAACCGGCCAGATTGCCAGTCCCGAGGGCTTCGAGCCCACCTGGGAGGGCGGCTTCGAAGACGACGAAGGCTTCGAAGACGACGAGAGCTTGGGATCGAGCACTTGGGCCGACTTCGGTTTCTAGCGAGCGGGAAGAGTCACGTGAGCACCGACACCACCAAAGCGATGGAAGAAGCGCTGCAGGCCGCAGTGGCAAAGATGACCAAGTCCGACGGCGGCGCGAGCCCCATGGCCGACCCCGTAGGCTTGTTGATGTCGGTCCTGCCCCGGCTGCTCGCGAGCAACGAGGAACGCGAAGACCTCGTGGAGAAGTTCGACAACCTCGAGAAGGACACCTTGGCCCCGCTCCAAGAGCAGATCCGCGGGCTGCGCAAGCAGGTCCACCGCGTGTTCAAGATGCAAGAGGACCTGGTCGAGGATCTCCGCGCGCTCCGTGAGCAGCAGACTGCGGTCGGCAATGCAGTGCTTCACCTCGCGGAGCACATGGCGCGAGTTCAGATCGTCGACGACGCGCCCGACGATTACGACGAGCCGATCGACGACCCGCGCCTCCGCCGCAGCCCTGCGACCGACCTCGGTCGAGCCCGGTCCACCGGCGAACAGTTCCCCCAAACCCGCAAACGCCCCAGGCCACGCCGACCCGAGTAGTCGGGATGATCCACGAGCATTGGAAGGAAGGTCGAGATGCCCACCGAGAGCTACCACGAGGCTCATGAAGCCGACGACGAGGCTTACGAAGCCGATGACGAGGGCTACGAAGCCGATGACGAGGACGACGAGGACTACGCCGAAGACGACGAGTCCGATGACGAGGACTACGAGGATGACGAGAACTACGACGAAGTCCTCGAGGCCGATGATGAGGGCTACGAAGCCGACGACGAGGCCTACGGTGAGGACGACGAGGCCTTCTCCGAGGCGCTGCCGCCGGACGCTCTCGCCCGGGCCCAGGCCCGCGATCGGGCCCAGGTACGCGCCCGAGCGGTCGCGAGCCAGCGCGCGATGGCGCGGCAAGCCACCGCCGATTGGAAGCAGCTCACCCAGCGGATCTCCAAGATCCACGGCGCCCGAGCTCCGCGGGCGCGGGGGTTGAGCCAGGTCCAGGGCAGCTCGATGGTCGTGGCAACGCTGCCCAACGGTCGCAAGACACGGATGCGGATCTCCCCCGCCCCGGCCTCGGCCAGCTCCGTCAATCGACTGCGCCTACAGATCGCGAGCAACGACAAGCGACAGGCCCAGGCCGCTGCCGCCAACGCCAAGGCGATCGACCGGCTCGGCGCGGCACAGGCGGCGGCCGTCAAGAAGCTCACCGAGCAGGGGGTCAAGTCCGATCGCGAGCTGACCAAGCGCATCATCGAGGGCGACGCGAAGCTCGACAAGCGAATCTCCAGCGAGATCGCCAAGGCTGGCGGTGCGACCAGCAAGCAGCGCCGGCGGATGATGATGGCGATCAAGCGCCAGCAACGGCGCTCGCTGTGGAACAGCATCCTGGTGGCCAGCTCGCTGCCATTCTTCGCGGCCTACGGCGACAAGGAGAATCCGTTCGCGCGCGACAACCTGATCCTCACCGGCTCGCTGGTGGGCTGGATGCTCGGTGACGAGATCATCGACAAGGTCGTGGGTGGCCGCGGCAAGGCTCGCAGCAAGCTGTGGAGCCGAACCTCCGACACTTGGTCGTACGTCGCGCCGGTCGGCAATGCACTGACCGTGTGGTACCTGCTCAAGGATCGCCAGCACGTCCGCTTCCTGACGGGGCGGTCGAGGGTCGACTACACCGTGATCGATGATGGCGCGGGCGGGATCACCCACGCGTTCAACAACGGCAGCAACGCGATCACGTTGAGCGTAGCCAAGGACTACCAAGAGGACTTCGCGGCCTTGGCGAGTCAGGGCAACGTCCGGGCCGTGGCCACGCTGGTGACCACGTCCACGGGCGACGGAGCCCCCGTGGTCGTCGGCGTCAACGCCATGGTGAGCCGGGTCGGCGACAGTGCAGTGCTCACGATCACCCCTGCATTCCGGCAGGCGTTGGTCGCAGCAAACGTGGGGACGCACAGCTTCGAGGTGGCTTGGGTCGTGGACACGAAGGATCCCGCCGCCTAGGAGATCGCCGCATCCACCCGCGGGGTGGATGATCGGTCGATGCCACGCAGCCCAGGGCGCGTGGCGTCGACCTAGCCGCTCATGTCTCGACCCGGGCCAAGCGCGAGAGGAAGGTGGGTATGCCCAGCAACAGCCAAGATGACACCGCGTCCTTCGAGTACGACACCGAGGCCTTCGATTCCGCAGCGGGCGTAGGTGCCCAGCGGCAGGCGGCGGCCCAGCGCGCGCGCGCTGCTCAGCGGCAGCTCGATCGTCGGATCGCAGGAATCAGGAGGCCGCTGCAGGACGGCGTGCGGCTCGGCCGTCTCGAGCCGGTGGCGGGCAGCACGGGCGTGGTCGTCGAGCTGCCCAACGGACGCAGCACCCGCATGCAGATCTCGCCCGCACCGGCCTCGGCAAGATCCGTCAATCAGCTCCGCGCGCAGATCGCCGCCAACGACCTGCGCCAGCGCAGGGCGCTCGACGCCAACGCCCGAGCAATTGGTCGGCTCGGCGCGGCTCAGGCCGCTGCGGTCAAGCAACTCACGGCTCGCCAGCTCGCCTCCAGCAAGGCATGGACCAAGCGCATGGTCGACGGCGACGCCAGGCTCGACGCGCGCCTCACCACCGAGCTCGCCAAGGTGAAGCGCCGCGCGAGCGGGCCCACGGGCAGCGAGGCCAAGTCGCTCGCACGTGCGCAGCGAAGGTCGCTGTGGAACAGCCTGCTCGTGGCCACCGGGCTGCCGTTCTTCGCCGCCTATGGCCGCGTGGACGACCCGTTCGCGCGCACCAACCTCATGCTCACCGGATCCCTGGCGGGCTGGATGATCGGCGACGAAGTCATCGATCGACTCGCAGTGGATCCGCCAGCCAAGGGCAGCCCGAAGGAGCGGGCTCGCCGGGCGCGAAGCCGGCAGGCATGGAGCCGTGGGGCCGATCTGTGGTCGTATCTCGCGCCCGTCGGCAATGCCGCCACCGTGTGGTACCTGCTCGAGGATCAGCAGCACGCCCGCTTCATCACCGGCGTCACGACGGTGTCCTTCAGCACGGAGGGGTTCAGCGGCAATCGGGTCGAGCTCGAGGTCGCCGAGGGCTACCGCGATGACTTCCGCAAGATGAGCGACGTTCGGGCGGTGGCGACGGTCGTGTCGCCGGCCAGCGTCGGCGTCTTGGGGGTCCGGGCCGCAGTCACGAGCGGCGTCCTCGAGCTCACGCCCACCTTCGGCAGCACGCTGGTGAGCACGGGCTCCGTCACCATCGCATGGATCGTCGACGTCCGCGGTCCGAGCGCGTAGCAGGCCAGACGCATGCCCAGGCCTCTCCATCATCGCCCGCACGCGATCACGCGCGAGGAGGTCACGGGCGAGACCAACCTGCGAGACGTACTTGCGCGCCCGCGGGTGCCCTCGATCCGAGGCACGCGCTCGGTGACCGCCATGCTGCCCAACGGAGGCCTGGCGTGGCTCACCCTCGATCCAAAGCCCGCTTCGGCTGGTGAGATCAATCGGCTGCGGCGTGCCGTCGAGCGAGCAGGTGTGTACCGTGCGGCCGAGCTCAGCGACAACGCGGCCGCGCTGCGCCGACTATCCAAGCGAGTCACGGCCGAGCTCGGGCGGGTCGGACGGCTCCGGCGCGAGCGCTCGCGCAAGCTCACCGATCGACTGCTCGAAGGCGACGAGAAGAACGCAGCCACGCTCGCCAAGCAGCTGCGGCGCGAGCGTGAACGGACGCGCACGGCGTGGGCCGAAGACCGAGCCGCGCTGCGCCGCCTGCGGCGACGAAGCCTGTGGGACAACCTCGTGCTGGCCAGCGCCGCGCCCTTGTTCGCCGCCTACGGGCAGGAGGGCGAGCCCGCGGGCGAGTACAACCTCGCGCTCACGCTGTCGCTGGGCGTGTGGTTGGTTGGCGATGAGCTCTCGGATCTACTGTCTTCCTCGCGCGGGCGGCTGGAGGCCTCCGCGGTGCGAGACGTCGACTCCTGGTCGTACGTTGCGCCGCTCGGCAACCTGCTGACGGGCTGGTGGCTGCTCGACGGCCGTCAGCACGAGCGCTTCGTGACGGGCATCGTCGACCGCTACGCCGAGATCACTCCGCCCCCGCAGTCCCTCGTCCTCGAGGCCGCCGAGGGCCTGGAGGCCGAGCTCGCGGACGGCGGCCTGTTCCTCAGGAGCTCCGTCTATTCGTATCGGGCGCAGATCGAGCTCGCACCGTTCCTCGCGCCCGGCCATGTCGACGAGTTCAGGAGCTTTGGCCGCGTACCCGCCGTGGCCACGCTGATCTCCAGCGCGTGGGACCTCGCCATCGAGGAGCTGGGCTTTCGCGTCGTCGGCCTGACGGCGGAGGTCGAGCTCGGGTTCCTCATGATCACGGTGATGATCGAGGGCGGTTACTCCCAGCTGGAGAGCCTCCCCCAGCCGAGGGTCGCGTGGATGGTGGACACGCGCGACCCCAACCGATGACGGAGCATGAGCATGCGGCCAAGACTCGTGCACGGGTTAGCCACGGAGGCCGTCACTCCCACGACCGACGAGATCCTGCGCGCGGTCTCATCCGCGCTTCGCCGCGATCGCACCCAGGTCCGCGCCCTCGCCTCCACCACGCTGGCGCGCATCCAAGCCGAGGCCCGCACGCGGGCGGGCAAGGAGCTCGACGGCGCCCTCGCGCAGCTGCGTGGAGCGAGCGGCGCCCCGGGAGCGAGCGCCGGGCCTCGCGCGCCCGTGGAGCCCCGAGGAGCCCGCCTCGCTGCGCCCGTGCCGTTGCCCGCGCTGACGCTGCGCCCGGTCAAGATCCGACTGCCCGACAATCGCTGGGTCCGGGGCCACCTGGCCCCAGCGGCCGCGCGTCGCGACGATCTCGAGGTGCTGCGGGCGGTCACCGAGGCCAACACCACGAGCGCGTTCTTGGCGATCCAGCACAACGCTCACGCGATCGACTCGCTCGCCGACTCGCAGCGCCAGCTCGCCAAGATCGTCGCCGAGCTGCAGGCACGGGGTGATCCGCAGCAGCTGCGGCTCCTGTTCGACGCGATCGGACGGCTCGAGCGGCGCATGGGCAGGTGCGTGCGGACGCAGCGTCGGGCCTTGGACACGCATCGGCGCGCGGTATCGCGGCAGCAAGGCTCGTTGCGCAAGGCACTGCGCCTGCAGGCACGCGGCGCTCGCATCCAGAAGCTGAGCGCCACGGCCACCACGATGCAGGCGGCCGCCTTTGGCACGTCGGGCAAGCTCCTGGCGCGGAACAACCTGCTGGTCGCCGGCAACGACCTGCTCTGGGGCTTCTTCGGCGAGCTGCTCGAGCTACTCGGCCTCAAGCACCCCGGCCAGACGAGCGCGTGGGGCTGGCTCGCCCCGGTGGCCAGCCTCGTCACCAGCCAGGTCGCGCTCGGTCGGCAGCAGCACCAGCGCTTCATCACGGGCGTGGCCACGAACTTCACCGTCGTGGGTCTCACCGCGATCTACCAGCTCTCACTCGAGCGCCACGTTGCACCCGCACTGTGGCCGAGCTTCCGCGGCCGCGACGACCTCCCCGTGACGACCACGATGCTGGGTCCGTTCGACCGCGTGGCGATCGAAGGGCGCGTTCAGGGAGGGGTGCTCATCATCGCCATCGTGGGCACGGAGGCCGCACACACCGTCGCCGACCTCCGCGATGCTCGCGTGGCCTGGATGGTGGACACGGGGGATGCCAATGGCTGACAACGCACTCAAGCGACTCGCGCGACTGCTCGGCGGCGTCGCCCTCACGCAGGGCCGGCTCCCGCATCAGGTCCTCGGACAGCTGCTGATCACCAACTCGAGCTCGGCCGAGGTCGCGGGCGCCACCGTCGTCGTGGCCGCGACCTCGCGAGTGCGGGGCGCCGTGGCTCAGGTAGCCGTCCGCACCGCGGCCCCTGCGATCGCCGTGCAGGCACTCGTCGTGCGCCAAGAAAAGCGGCTACAGCGGGTCGCCGACCGCGCCCAGGCGCGCGAGCGAGATCTCGGCGCGACGCTCGAGCGCACGCGCTGCGATCGAGTCGAGCTCGACCATCGCCGCGCCGAGCTCGAGCGGCGCACGAGCCAGCTCGACGCGCGCGCGGTGGAGCTCGAGCGGCAAGAGCTGGAGCTGCGGGAGCGCACCGCGGCGGAGCGGGGGTCAAGGGCCGAGCTCGAGCGCGACAACGAGGCTCTGCGAGCCGAGCTCGCGCAGCTGCGGGCCGAGCTCGCGCAGCTGCGGGCCGCGACGCCCTCCCGCGCCGACAGCCCTCGTCCCGGCGCCAAGAAGAGCGCGCGGCGCTCGTCGTCGCGCAACCCCTCGGGAGGCGAGAAGCCATGATCCCGTGCTCGACACTACTGCGCGGCGCCTCGTGCGTGCGACTCGCCGCGGCCGCGGTGGGCCCGGTGGGCCCGAATGATCGCGCGAGCACGGTTCAGCTCCATGGAGATCCGCCCGCGACGCTCGAACTCCCGCGGATCGGTGGCGACGCGGTCGGGGTGGACCTCGGCCTGCCGCCGGCGCCATGCCGCGTTGACCTCGCGATCCGAGGCGCCCGGATCGACGCCGAGCAGCCGATAGGCGTTGAGCAGCTCGCTGGCGGCGCTCGGCCCAGAAGGAGGCGGGGGCCGGGGCGTGGCGGGCGGCTCGGTAGCCGCCCGCTGGAACCGCGAGGTCATGCGAACGGCGACCGCCTCGTGCGCCCCCAGCAACAGTGCCTTGGCGATGAATCCGAGGTCGCGGGTGAACGCGTAGCCGATCGCTCCGAGCAGCGACGCGCCCATGAGCACGTCGAGATCGGCGGTCGTCGGGAATCCAGACTCCCACGCGAGCATGCGACCGTCCGCAAACAGGTAGTACCCCGGCAGCACGTCGAACAGCCTCGAGACTCCGCACGCGCGCAGCCCGTGCTGGAGGAACACGACCGCCGGGGCGGCCCCCAGCACCAGCTCGATGAGGCTCACGCGCCCGATCGGGATCGTCGACCCGTCGGGAGCGCGAAGATGTCGGCACAACGCATGGTTGAACGGATGCGCGGCATGGAACGGAAGGAACACCACTACGATGCCCGAGCTACCCACGAACTCGAAGAACTGTGTGGGGTCGAGATCGACGGGTTCGCCCATGCCCCAAGCCACTCTTCGTCAGAATACCCCATTCAGCCGCGGTGCACCGTAGCAGGCTGACACTCGCGCGCGGAGCCGAGCGACCATGGATCCCGCACTTTGGCAGCTCAGCGAAGCCGGCGAGGAGGACGACGAGGTGAGCGTCGTCCTTCGCCTCGTGGACGAGGCGCGGGCCCCAGAGACGATCCGGATCGTGGCGCGCTTCGGAACCGTCGTCACCGCCCGGCTGCGGCGTGGCGACATTCGGCGCACGTGGGAGAACGAGCTCGTGGCGAGCATGAAGGCGTCGCGATCGGTCGCCCTCCCGCTCGTGTTCGAGGAGGAAGACGAGCCGCAGCACGCGCCCGAGACGAGCCCGGCGAGCGCGAGGCCGAGCCCCCGCCGGATCCCGGAGGATGGCAGCGGAGTGATCGTGGCCGCGTGCGACTGGGGCCTGGATTTCACCCACCCGAACTTCCGCAATGCCGACGGAACGACGCGACTGCTGGCGCTGTGGGACCAGCGCGGAAGCGGCGGCAACCCACCCCAGCCCTACGGCTACGGCCACGTCCACACCCGTGAGGCAATCGACGCCGCGCTCACCCAGGCCGACCCGTTTGGCGCCCTCGGCTACGATCTCCACGCGAGCGACCAGGGCAACCGCGGGACCCACGGCACCCACGTCTGCGACATCCTCGCGGGCAGCGGCCGCGTGCCGGGCTCGACGGTGGGCTTCGCCCCGGGTGCGGCGATCGTGTTCGTCGAGCTCACCTCCGCGGGCATGGGCGAGCTCGACGACTTCGGCGACTCGGTGGCGCTGCTCGAGGCGCTCGACTATGTGCGCAAGCTGGCCGGAGGCAAGCCGTGCGTCATCAATCTGAGCGCGGGCAAGACCGGCGGGGAGCACCGCGGCACCAACCCATTCGAGCGAGCCGTGGATACCATGCTCGCGCGGCAGGACAACCTCGCGCTCGTGCAGAGCGTGGGCAACTATGCCAACACTGCCATGCACACGCATGCGCGCATCGGGCCCGATCGACGCCACGTGCTCGAGTGGCGCATTCACCCGAGGGACCGAACGCCCAACGAGCTCGAGATCTGGTACAGCGGCCAGGACGAGCTCGACGTCACGCTCGTGTCGCCACCCGGCGATCGCTTCACGGTCCCGCTCGGAGAGAAGCTACGCCTCGAGCATGGACTCGAGCACTGGGGTAACTTCTACCATCGGCGTCTCGAGCCCAACAGTCAGCTCAACCATGTCGACATCTTCCTGCGCCCGGGGTCCCCGCCGGGCACGTGGAAGGTCGAGCTCTATGGGCGCGAGGTGCTCGACGGTCGCCTCCATGCTTGGATCGAGCGGGATGCGGGCGGGCAGCACCAGTCTCGCTTCTCGCGTCGCCAGGCCACGTCGAGCTACACCACCAACACGATCTGCAACAGCTACCGAGGGCTGGCCGTGGGCGCCTACGATGCGACCGCGCCCGATCGTCCGGCAACTCGCTTCAGCAGT
This sequence comes from Nannocystaceae bacterium, assembly GCA_041600735.1. GTDB lineage: Bacteria > Myxococcota_A > Polyangia > Nannocystales > Nannocystaceae > Paraliomyxa. The sequence continues at coordinate 18,258 of JBFIJN010000014.1, read as the reverse complement.
CGCGGTCCCACCGCAGACGGCCGCCAGAAGCCCGAGCTCGTCGCGCCCGGCTACCGCATTCGTGCGGCCCGCTCCGTTCCGAGAGGCGGGTGGAGCCCCGGCGACTCGCAGCTGACGGTGAAATCCGGCTCCAGCATGGCCTCTCCGTGCGTCGCGGGCACGGTCGCGCTGATGTACCAGGCCGCGGGGCGCCCGCTGTCGATCAACGAGGTGCGGCGGGCCCTCATCGGGAGCGTCGATCCGCATCCGGGCCCCGACGGTCGCAGCAGCGCGCGGCTCGGCTATGGCTACCTCGATACCGAAGCGGCCGTCGCGGCCGTGCGCGGCATGACCGCCCGCGCAGCGCCGAGCGAAGCGCTCGTCGACGAAGACTGGCGCGACGAAGACTTCGGCGACGACTACACCGACGACGAGCACGACGTGGAGGGATTCGAGGACGAGGTCGACGAGCTCGGCCTCGACCCGGAGGCCGCGTTTCGCTCGCGTCACGCCCAAGCCACGAAAGGATCGCCATGGTAACCCGGGTCCGTTCTCCCCAGCGTCTGTTCGACGGGATCGTCCACGGGCATCTCGCGGCAGGATCCGCGTCGCTCGAGCACGGCGAGGACGGCCGCTGGGAGGTGGTCGCGACCCCTTGCTCCGCAGCTCCCATGCACCACGTGAGGCACGGTGACCTCGTGATTCAACGGGCGCTCGGAGAGGGGAGGCTCGCCTCCACTCGAGTCGTGGGCGAGGACATCGCAGCGGAGCAATTGTTCGGCCCCGAGGGCTTCGTGCGTCGCGATACGCTGATCCTACGGCGAGCCGACCGCTCACCTGGACCAGAGAGCTCGCGGCTGGCTTCCGACGCGCTCGACGACGAAGGCGGGGTCGAGCTCCGGCTCGAGTCCGAGGTCGAGATGGCCTTCGCGACCCACCCCGAAGCCGGCGATGCAGCCGAGGCCGCAGCCACTCCCGTGCACTGCTTCGAGCTCTCCATTCATCGATCGATGGATGTGACGGTCGATGGCGCGGTGAGCACCCCCATCCCGGCTACGGCGACCACACCGCCACGCCATGCGATCGGGACCGCGACCCGATTTCGCAGCATTGCGGGACTCGATACCAACTTCCCCACCGAGGCGACGTCCACCGCCAACCCCCGCGAGTTCCTCGCGACCACGCGCGGGCGCATGCTGCTCGACACGGGTCACTTTCGCGTCGATCCGGGCGATGCCACCCGCTTCCAGGTCCGCATTCGCGGCCTGCTGTGTCATCCCGCTCGCGCGCCGGGATCCGACCAGCTTCCGAGCGGCACCCAGCGCCTGCCGGTGGTCGTCTTGGTCCATGGCAATCACACCGCGGTCACGTTCGCGATCAGTCCCACGGCGGGCCCTCGCCGCACGCTGGGTAGCGGGCCGACGGCGGTCACGCTGATCCCAGGGCGCGCCACGATCCTCCACGAGGTGTTCAGCTACCGCGGCTATCGCTACCTACAGGAGCACCTGGCACGGCTCGGCATCGTATCGGTGAGCCTCGACACCAACGCGGCCAACGAGACAGGCTCGCTGATCCGCTTTCGCGCCGACCTCGTGCTGGAGCTGCTCGACCACCTGCGCTCGCTCGACTCCGATCCCGCGTCGCCACTCCACGGACGCCTCGATCTCGCGAACGTCGGGCTCGTGGGTCACTCGCGTGGAGGTGACGCCGTCGCGATGGCGGCCGACCTCAATCGCGGGCGCTCCTCCGCCACCAAGTACGGGGTGCGGGCGGTCGTTGCGATCGCTCCCACCGACTTCACGGGAATGCTCGCGCCCTCGAGTCGCCTGCGGATGCGGAGCGATCGAACGGCGAGCTTCCTGTGCGTCTACGGCTCGCACGACGGCGACGTGAGCGGTCGCTTCGACCCGGCGGACCTCAGCCAGGGCTGGGGATTCGTGGGCACCGGGTTTCGCCACTACGATCGAGCGAGCACCCAGCGCGCGATGGTCTTCATCCACGGCGCGACGCACAACCGCTTCAACACGGTCTGGATCGATCCCGCTGCGCACGCGGCCGGCTCCGGCGCGCGTGCTCTGGCCGAGGCACAGGCCGACAACGGGGTGGACGCGCCAACGGTCGACCCGCGCCTCTCGCCCTCGTCCACGTTCCCGCTCCCCGCGGGCCGGCGCGACGGGCGGGTACTCTCGGCCGCCGCCCACCAGACGCTCGCGCGCGAGCTCGTGGGAGGTTGGCTCGCGCTGTGGCTGCTCGGCGCGTTCACCGAGCAGCGTCGGTTCATCGGCGACCAATCCAACAGCCTCGGGGTGCCGGTCGGGCTTCAGTGGAAGCTCGGACGCGCGATCCGCGGAGTGGACAATTTCGACGACTCGGCGCCCGGGACCAACGTGCTCGGCGGCGCGACGACGAGCCCGCCGTTCGTCGCCGAGCGACTCATCGAGATCTCGGACCTCCCGCACGTGCCGCACAATGATCGCGTGCTGGAGGCGGGACCCGCGAGCGGACCGGTCCGTGCCTACCGCACCGAGATTCCGGCGGGCAAGCGCGACTGGACCCACTTCACCGCGCTGACGTTCCGCGTTGCCAAGCGCTTCCCCGATCTCTCCTCCCCAGCCATCATCAGCGCGGCTAGCTTTCCACCGACGCTCCAGATCACGCTGGTGAGCGGACCCCAGCGCGCCTCGGTCGATCAATCCGTCATCGGCCCGCTCAACCCGCGAACCGTGCGGCCCTATCATCGACTGATGGGCTCGTCCGACCTCACCAAGGTCCACCTGCAGACATGGCAGGTCCCGTTGTCGCGCTTCACCGGATCCGGCGGAGTCCCCCTATCCTCGATCGAAGCGGTCGAGATCACGTTCGGCGCCGCCGCGGGTGAGCCCATCCACCTCGATACACTGACCCTCGTGAGGATCTGAGGGTCGAGCTCCCAGGAGTCCCATGAGCCAGGCCAGCGACTCGAGTCGACCACGCGTCACGGACGCGCTCTTCATCCCCGCCGAAGCGGGCCGCGGCCAGATGCACATGCAGGTCCGCGGCCAAGGCTTCGTGGCCCGCGCCGTGCCGCTGCTGGCGCGACTCGGCCCGCAGGTCGTTGGCAGGATCGTGCTCAGCGCCGATGGGCGCGGCTTCGCGGGGGTGCTCGAGCGCACGCCCCGCGAAGGAGACCGCCTCCATGTGGGCTACGCCGATACCGAGCTGCAGCCCACCAGCGTCGTCTACCGCGGCGGAGGCGACGAGGGACCAGGTTCGATCATCGCGTGATGGGGATAGGATCGCGCCATGCTCCGTATCTCGCTCGCCCTGTGCCTCGCCGCGTGCTCGAGCACTCCGTCGGAGGCCGAGCCGATGGTTGGCCCCGAGCGGCCAGCGCCCTCGATGGCTGGCGCGAGCCCGCCTTCCGAGGTTGCGGCGGCGGATCGGACCGATCCAACGGCGACGGCCGCCGAGCCCCCCAAAGCCACGACCTGCGAGCCACGCGTGACCGAGGTCTTGTTCGTGCCCGACGGCGCGGGGTTGAGCGTGACGATCCTCGGCGAGGGCTTCTGCATGGGGGCTGCCCCCGCGACCGCCAAGTTCGGCGACATCGCGCTCACCCACATCGTCGTCGCCTCCTCGGGGAAGAGCATGGCCGGCCGGGTGGACCGCATGCCCCCATCGGGGGCCGGGCTGGAGCTTCATACCCCGCCCGGCCGTCCCGTCCTCACCACATATGTCGTGCCCTGACGACTCGACGACTCGACGACTCGACGAAGGCACGATCGCGAGCCATGGAACGTGCCAGATCCAGCAGCCTCGACGCTGTAGAATGGAGACGCAGTGGCAACTCGTGGTTTTGGCGTCTGTGCACGCGCATGCGCGGCCATGACGATCATGTGCACTTCCAGATCGGGCCGCCGGCTCAGGGCAAGATCACGACCTTCTCGCCACCCGTGCTCGGGTGGCCTTGGGGGTAGGGGAACGAACGATGACTCCATCGACGGTCGCATTCACCCACTGCACGCTCGGGCTCGTCGCGCTCGGTCTCGCCCTGCTGGCCTCGGGCTGCCCCTCCGGCCCCAGCGCAGGGGAGGATGAGGGCTCGAGCTCCTCCGCCTCGAGCTCCACCACGCAAGCCTGCAGCTCGGGAGAGATGCAGACCTGCACCTGTGCGGGAGGTGGCGGCGGGCTCCAAGTCTGCAATGTCGCGGGGAGTGGATTCGGGCCGTGCGAGTGTGCGGCCGGGACCACGGTCGATGACACGGCGACCACCTCGGCCACGACGAGCACCCTGGACAGCACGGGCGCGACGACGAGCGGTCCGACCGAGTCGAGCACCTCCACGAGTGAGTCGAGCACTGGCGAGACGAGTCTGGGCTACGGGCCCTGCTTCGCTGGCGATGGCGATTGCCTGGTGCCGGGGGAGATCTGCGTTGGAACCATCGGCGGCGATCCTCAGACGGTATGCAGCCTACAGGGCTGCTCGAGTGCAGCCGACTGTCCTGCGGCGCCCGCCGGGGCGACGAACACCCCCGAGTGCGCCGACATCACCAGCGACGGTGTCACCGATTGCCATCTCCCGTGCGAGATCGACGACGACTGCCCCGCGGGCATGATCTGCTTCCTCGACGCTGGACCGGCCTGCATCTGGCCGACGCCGTAGACCCGAAGCGCTCGACGAGACCGCCCCGAGCGGCCCGCGGGCACGAGCTCCTCCGCATCACCACGCCCGAATTAACTTCCGCCGCGGGTGAGGGAGCTCGGCCTTCCCTCCCGTTAACGCGGCATGCCCCCCATCAACCCCTTCTCCTCCAGGCGCCGGCTCGGTCGCGCTCCTGGTCCGCTCCTCGGCGGCGCGGCCATGGCCGGCGCTCTGCTCACGACCCTGGCGGCCGGTGAGGCCCAGGCGGCCTCGCAGGTCAACCAGAACCTGCCCGTGTCCACGATGCACTACCGCTGGGTCTCGATCCCGGCCGGCGCGACGTATACGTGGGAGACCACCGATCTCAGCGCGGGCGCCGACTCGGTGATGCACCTGTGGGACTGGTCGACGGTCAGCGAGGTCGGCTACGACGACGACGGCGGCGCGGGGCTGGCCTCGCAGGTCAGCTACACCAACAACACCGGCAGCTCCAAGAGCATCGTGCTGGTGGTGCGCTCGTACTCGAGCTACTCGCAGGGCACGGCGCGGCTGCTCCAGAACGGCGCGACGCTGGCCGCCTCGATCCCGGTGGCGGGCCAGCGCATCACCGTCGAGAATGGCGCCGGCTATACCCACGAGACCGTGATGGCGCCCAACGGCGCCGAGTATCCATACCTGCTCGCGCTCAGCTCCTCGCAGCACCTGCTCGGCCTCGACTACACCAGCGGGGTCGCGTACCAGGCCCGCATCTCGCATCCCAACACGTACTACGTGGTGGTCGGCACGACGAGCGGCAGCGGCAACGTACACCTGTACAGCAACGATCCCACCGACTACGACGGCGACGGCGTGGGCTACGGCCTGGAGTGGGATCTCGGCACCTGCGACGTGGACTGGTGGGGGCACTGCGGTGACGTGAACAACCTCGCCGATACCGATCGCGATGCGATCCCCGACGGCGCCGAGGTGTTCGGCATCGACCATGCCCTCAGCCCGCAGCACCTGCCCGCGTGGGGCGCGAGCCCGCGCCACAAGGACGTGTTCGTGGAGCTCGACTGGGACGCGGCGCTGCCGTCCAATCCGTTCACCGAGGCCGATGCGGTCGCCGCCCAGGCGATCTACGCGGCCGGGCTCGCCGCCGACGTCGTCAATCCCGACGGCATCGACGGCGTGCGGCTGCACCTCGACATGGATCGCGTGCCCTCGGATCCCGCGAACGCGGTGCTGATGGGCGACTGGGGCGGATCGAATGCCGTGCCCGCGGGCACGGCCTATGGCGTCGCGCCCGACAGCTACCGCGATCCAGTGCGGGCCGGAATCTTCCACTACGGGCTGATGAGCCCGGGCAGCGGCGGCGGCCAGGGCTGGCAGCCCGGCGATCGCTTCGGCTGGGGCGTGAGCATGGGCCAGCGCTACGTGGTGAGCTTCGTGCACGAGCTCGGCCACAACCTCGATCTCGCGCACTGGGGCCACGAGGCGTGGGGCGACGCCAACGGCAAGCCCAACTACCTCAGCCTGATGAACTATGCGTACCCCGGCGGCACGTTCTCGCAGGGCACCAGCAACGTGACCCTCAACCCCGCGCTCGTCAACGAGGAAGCGGGCATCGGCGCCGACGCGACCCACATCGGCGCGAGCCCGTTCTACCGCCAGCTCGGACCCTCGGGAGAGATCGACTGGGACTTCGACGGTCTGTACTCGGAGGGCGGCTGGGGATCCTCGCGGGCCCCGGTGACCTACGCGACCTGGTCGGGCACGAGCGCCTTCACCCAGAACGAGCAGCAGCTGCACGACGAGGCCGATCTGCCCGCCACCACCCCCGCGCTGCTGCGTGGTCCCGGCAATCGACTCTACGCATTCTACGTAGATGACGACCGCATCTACTACCGACACGCGCTGATGAACGGCAGCAGCTATGAGGGCTCGTGTCCGGGCGGCGACCAGATCGGAGAGGTCTGCACCACGTGGAGCGCGGCGGTGCAGGTGCCCACCACCGCCAATGCGCGCGGGGTCACGGCCGTGTGGGCCGAGGGCCAGATGCTGCTCGCGTACCGCACCGAGTGGGACAGCCTGCGCACGATCCGGGCGCCTGGCGCAGACGGCTCGGGCACGCTCACCGGGTGGACCGGCGAGTACTGGCACGGCGTCTACACCGACAAGGAGCCAGAGGTCGAGATGATGCGCGTCGATCCAGCGCAGTTCGGGGGAGAGACTCTCGTCGCGGCGCTGCTGTATCGCAACAAGGGCGACGGACAGTACCGCTGGCGCACGCTGGCCAACGCCAACTCGGCGGGCTCGACCGATCGCGGCGCGATGCTGACCGAGACCAACGCCGCGCTCTACGGCAGCGAGAGCCCCACGTTCACCAACTGGCCCTACGATCCCATGACCTCGGTCGACGGCACCGCCTGCGGTGCCATCACCAACACCGGGGGCACGGTGGGCCTCTACTGCTACGATCGCGCCAGCAACCGCTTCGAGAACCTCTCGTCCAGTGCGTTCACCACCGGCACCAAGCCCGTCACGGTGGGCAAGCCGGGCCTGGCGTTCCACGCCTATCGCTCGTGGGCCGGGCTCCCGCTCGGCGCGGAGACCGAGCGTGGTGCGTTCTGGCTGAGCGTGGTCGCGGCCGGGGTGGACTACGACTTCGTCGACATGTGGATCTCCGATCCGATCAGCGAGTCGCCCGGTGAGGCTCTCGACGAGGTCTACTTCCCGATCGAGCGCCGCGGCAAGGCGGGCAACGTGTGGAGCAACGTCGTCGATGGCTCGGGCCTCGCGCTGTTCGACGACCCGGGCTTCGGGTCGATGAAGGGCCTGTGGCTGCGCCAAGACGGGGCGGACACGAGCGTTCCGCTCGGCGCCGTCAAGCTGCGCTTCCTTCCCTTCGCCGACGGCACGTACCGCGCCAGCTTGCAGGACGGCAACGACTTCCAGGTGATGGAGAAGGGCATCTGCCGCGGGCTGGCCAGCGACGCCTACTGCGGTCCCTCTTCGTTCGGGCTCGACTAGCGCTCGGCCTCCCCCACAACCCAGATTCCAAGCGAACGAGTCATCATCATGTTCGACACGAAGATCACGATCACCTGGCTGCTGCTCGCGGCGGCCACTGCCTGCACCCCCCTCTCCGACGACGACATCGGACCCGATCCGAGCGACGAGATCGAGCTCGACGGTTCCGAAGACCCGCGCCTGACCGCCGAGATGCGCGGCGCCGAGATCCCCTCGGTAGTCTTCGCGGGCCCCGAGGTCGAGGCCGAGCAGGAGCACATCGCGGAGCTCCGCGCGACCGCCTGCGAGCCGCAGGCACACCCGGGGCCGCCCGACGACTTCGTCGCGCCCGCCCCGGCGCGCGGCCTCGTCGAGCCGCGCTTCCGCGTCGAGGAGGACCAAGCCGAGGCCTCGCGCGCGGCGTGGGTCGAGGCCACGGACGAGGCCTTCGATGCGCCTCGGCAGCCGAGTGACGCCACCCTCGCGGCGCAGCAGCGCTACCTGGCCGAGACCCTCGAGCTCGCCCCCGAGGCCCGGGCCGAGCGCAAGGCGGAGCTGCTCGGCGAGCCGTAGCCGCGTCGCGGATCACCTGACGAGGGCGGTCTCCCGGGTTCCCCGCGGAGGCCGTCCTCGTTGCCGCGATCTCCTTCCGAACGACGTTCTTGCAGCGTCTGTTGGATCTTCGTGATCCGCTCCATCACCGCTCCCGACAGTGGCGCCGATGCTCCCCCAAGCCTTCGAACCCCTCCTTCACGCCTGTGTGGGCGACACCGTGCGCCGGGTCTGCCGCGGCTGGCTCCGTGCAGATGCCGAGGACATCAGCCAGGCCACACGCCTGCGGCTGGTCCGGCACGCGCACGAGCGACCCTCCACGCAGCTCACTCCCGCCTACGTGCGCCGAGCCGCTCGCAACGGCATGGTCGATGCCCTGCGTCGCCAGCAGCGGCGCGAGGCCCTGACCTCGGTGGCTCGCGCCGCCACGGCCTCCGCGCTCGGGCCGCGCGATCCCGAGACCGAGCTCCTCGGTCGCGAGCTCGTCACCACCGTCCGCGAAGCGCTCGAGCGACTACCGCCCGCGCGGCGACAGGCGGTGCTGCTCTACCTCGATGGCCACGGCGTAGTCGAGATCGCCGAGCGCCTTGGCTGCACGCGCAAGCGCTGCGACAACCTCGTGTATCGCGGGCTCGCGAGCCTTCGCGGCGAGCTGCGGGCGCGCGGAGTCTCTTCCGCTTGGACCCACGCCTGAGCGTCGCGCTAGCGGGGCTTGCCGCCGAGCTGGATGTCGAGCTCCTCGCGGATCGAGCGCGCCCAGCACTCGAGATCGTAGTCGGTGGTACGGCCCAGGGATCCGTCGCTCGCGGCCTGCAGCGCGACCGCCAGCGCTTCGCGTGCGCGACGGATCCGACTCTTGACCGTGCCCTGCGGCACGCCCAGCGCCACGGCGAGGTCGGCGGTGGAGAGCTCTTCCCAGTAGTGCAGCTCGAGCACCACCTGCAGCTCGAGCGGGATCGTGCGCAGCGCGGCCAGCAGCTGGCGCTGGTTCTGCTTGCGCGCGACCAGTGAGGTCGGTGAGGGCCCCAGCGAGGCCGCAGGCACCTCCCCGATCGGCTGCTGCGGATCGCGGGCGCGAGCACGGTAGTAGTCGTAGAGCCGGTGGCGAGCCACGCCGAGCAGGAACGCCGCGAACGACCCGTCTTCGCGCACGCGATCGCGACCCTCCACGCAGCCGAGCAGCGTCTGCTGCACCAGGTCGCTCACGTCGCCCGAGACCTTGTTCGAGAAGAACAGGTAGAGCCGCGTGAAGTGAGCTCGTAGCAAGGCCTGCCCGGCCGCCGAGTCGCCGGCGCGCCAAGCCGCGAGCTGCGCGTAGTCGGAGGGGGCCCCCATGAGAAACCACATGCTAACAGCCGCCGCCCGCTTATCATCTCCTGCGTGGAGGCCGGCGATCGCCACTCGCTGGACGCGCTCGATGCCCAGCGAGTGCTCGCGAACGTGTCCGCTGGGCTGTTCGGAGCGCAGCTAGCCCCGGCCCAGGTCGGTCGCTTCGTCCTGCTCGACAAGCTCGGGTCGGGCGGGATGGGGGTGGTCTACTCGGCCTTCGATCCGCGTCTCGATCGCCGCGTGGCCATCAAGGTGCTGGCGCGCGCCCCCGACGAGGCGCGGGCGCAGGACTCCGCGCGCCTGCTCCGCGAGGCGCGGGCCCTGGCCATGGTCAGCCACCCCAACGTGGTGACCGTGTACGAGGTCGGCACGATCGACGACCGCGTCTTCCTCGCGATGGAGCTCGTGAGCGGGCAGCCGCTCGATCGCTGGCTCGCCGAGCCGCGACCCTGGCGTGAGCTCGTCGACGTGTTCTCGCGCGCCGGTCGCGGCCTGGCCGCAGCCCATGCCCAGGGCGTGGTGCACCGCGACTTCAAGCCCAGCAACGTGATGCTCGCCGACGATGGGCGGGTGATCGTGCTCGACTTCGGACTGGCGCGCAGCGAGCGAGCCCCGCGCTCCACGGCCACCGAGCCCCGCACCGAGCCGGCCACCGAGGCACCGCTCGAGGCCGCGCTGACCGAGACCCACGCGATCGTCGGCACGCCGCGCTACATGTCGCCCGAGCAGTTCGACGGCGGAGCGGTCGACAGCCGCAGCGACCAGTTCTCGTGGTGCGTGGCGATGTTCGAAGCCCTCTACGGCGAGCGACCGTTCGAAGGCGACACCGTGGCCGCGCTCGCCGCTGCGGTGCGCGCGGGTGAGGTGCGCTCGCCCGAGGCCTCCGCGCAGGTGCCCGCGTGGCTGGGGGCCGTGGTGCGACGCGGGCTGAGCCTCGACCCCGAGCAGCGCTTCGCGTCGATGGACGCGCTGCTGCTCGCGCTCGCCGGGCCGCGGCGATCGTGGTGGCGCAGGCCCGGGTCATGGGTGGGGCTCGCCTCGGTCGGCGCGCTGGGGCTCGCGTGGCAGTGGCCCGCGCCCGCTCCCGAGCCCTGCACGGGCAGCGAAGCGCAGGTGCGCGAGGTCTGGAACGACGCCCGCGAGCAGGCCGTGCGCGTCGCATTCGAGGGCGTGGCGCTGCCCTACGCCGAGGATGCGCGGCGCGGCGCGACCCAGGCGCTCGACGACTACGCACGGCAGTGGGCCCAGGCCCACCACGAGGCGTGCGCGGCCACCCGCGTGCACGCGACCCAGTCAGAAGCGGTGCTCGATCGCCGCATGCTCTGCTTGCAAGAGCGGCTGGAGTCGCTCGATGCGATCGCCGAGCTGCTGACGCAGGCCGACGCCGACGTCGTGCGCCACGCGGTCTCGGCCAGCTGGGAGCTCCCCGAGCTCGGGCCGTGTGCCGACCCGCGAGCGCTGCAGGCCGAGGGCCCACCGCCGAGCCCCGCGGCGCTCGAGCGGCGCGCGGGCTGGCGCAGGACGATCGCGCGCGCCGTCGCCAAGCGCGATGCGGGCAAGCACGAGGCCGCGCGCAGCGAGCTCGCCGCGCTGATGGCCGACGCGGCGCTCGACGAGGACCTTCGCGTGCGCGCCGAGGCGGGGATCGAGCTCGGCATCCTCCACGAGAAGGCGGGTGAGCACGAGACGGCCGCCGCGCTGGTCGAGCGGGCGCTGTGGGACGCAGTGGCCGACAGCGACCTCGGGCTGCAGGCCCGCGCCGCGACGCAGCTGGTGACGATCGTGGGCTGGCAGCTGCGCGAGGCCGAGGCGGGGCACGAGTGGAGCCGCATGGCGCGGGCCGTGCTCGCGCGCATGGACGATCCGCCGGCGCAGATCTCGATCTTGGAGGGCGCGCTCGGCAACCTGCGCTACTCCGAGGGTGACTACGCCGCGGCCGTCGAGCACAAGACCCGCGCGCTGGAGCTCCGCGAGCGGCTGCGAGGCGCCGACGACCCCCGGCTGGCCACCTTGCACAGCGACCTCGGGCTCTTCCTCGGGCACGAGGGCGACCCCGCCGCTTCGCTCGCGCACCATCGCCGCGCGGTCGCGCTGCGCGAGCGCGCGCTCGGAGCGACCCACCCCGACACCGCGATGAGCTACAACGGCCTCGCGGGACAGCTGCGACACATGGGCCAGCTGGGTGAGTCCCTCGAGTACTACGAGCGCGCGCGCGCGCTGTGGATCGATGCGTTCGGCCCCGATCACACCAAGGTCGCGATGGTCGACAACAACATGGCCAACACCCTCGCGATCTCGGAGCGGGGGCTCGAGGCGATCCCACACTACCGCCAAGCGATCCGCATCTGGATGACGGCGCCCGAGTCCCACGCCAGCCGCATCGCCCACGCTCGCTCCAACCTCGGGATGGTGCTCGTGCAGCTCGGTCGCACCGAGGAGGGCCTCCCCGAGCTCGCGGAGCCCCTACGGCTCCACACCGCAAAGCTCGGCGCGGACCATCCCGACACCACGCCCGTGCGCATCAATCTCTCGATCGCTCAGCACGCCCTCGGACACCCCGAGCCTGCGCTCGAGCATGCGCAGCAGGCCGTGCGCTTGGTGCTCCAGGCTCGCCGCCGCGAGCACGAGCTGTTCGCCCAGGCCAAGGTCGCCGAGGGCGAGACGCTCGCCGAGCTCGGCCGCCTCGACGAGGCGATCGTCGCGGTCGAGGAAAGTGCGCGTGTGTTCCAAACGACCCAGGTCTCGATCGCGGAGCGTGCCGACAGTTATTTCTTGCTCGCCAAGCTACTGCGAACCCGCGGCACCGCAGCCGACGAGCTCGCCGCGCGCACCTGGGCCCAGGAAGCGCTCGCGCAGCTGCAGGGCGACGAGCGCCCCCAGACCGAGCGCATCGCCGCGCTCACGAAGTGGCTGGAGCAAGCGGAGCACTGAGCGACTGAGCTGGAGCCCGCGCCCCCGTGCGCGTACCCCCACGTGCGCGTACCATGGTGACGTGAGTCCTCGTCTCGCCGCCCTCTTCGGCCCGATCTTGCTGCTCGCGTGTCGAGTGGCCCCCCCCGAGTCGAGCCCCGCGCCAGCGCCGGTCGCGTTCGAGGACGAAGCCGAAGCCGAGGCCGAGGCCGAGGCCGAGGAGCCGCAGCGCCCGACCGCTCCCGACTCCGAGCCCCCGCCGAGCGCCACGCCACCCGCAGCGCCCCCGGGGGTGATCGACATCGCCGACCTCGGGCCGGAGCACGGGCCTCGCTACGATGGCATGACGGTCACCCTGCGCGGCCGAGTCGAAGCGAAGGTTGCCGCGTGCACGAGCTCGGTGCCGCCTTCGTGCTGGGGCTCGCTCGCCCTGCGGGATGTCGAGCGACGCAAGGCCTATCCCGTGGACCTCGTCGGCAGCTACGACGGGCGCGAGATCCACTGTAGTTTCCCCAACGATCCACCCCCCAAGACGAAGGGCTCGACGAAGACCACGGGAGTCGTGAGCGGATCCCCGAACGCGCGCTGCACCCCCGATCTCGACCCCACGGTGATCTACGAGCTGGTCGGCGTGCTGCGCTACACGGGCGGAGGGTTCACGCTCGAGCCCACCATGATCCGACCCGAGCGCTGACGGACTCGCCGCCGCCGCGCGAGCCCGCTAGCGGCACGCATCCCCGCCCGGGACATACGGCCGTGCGGCGAACGGGCGGATCTGCTTGAGCACCAGCACGCCCTCCGGGGTGACCTTGAACTCGGTGTCGAGCATCACGCGGGTGCCCGCGGGCGGCGTGCCGTCCACGGGGTACGCGGCGGCGACCTGCGAGAGCAGCACTCCGAGCTCGCGCACCCGCGCATCGTCGAGCACGTAGCTGCCCGCGGGAACCAGCGAGGAGGCGATCTCGCGATCGATCGAGACCACCGCGCCATTCTCGATGCGCACGCGATCGAGCTCTGCCACCACCCCCGGCGTGGCCGCGACCACCGGCACCTCGCCGAGCTGCACATTGATCGTGAAGCGCCGATCCTCGAGGTTCCCCGGGTTCCCGGTGAAGGCGACGCCGTTGGCCAGCTCGTCGGCGAAGCGCGGGTTCACCAGCACGCCCATGCCGACCTGCCGGTGATCGATCTGGTAGTACTCGCGCTCCTCGAACGCGCCAAAGCCCCACAGGCTGGCCCACACCTCCTTGAGCGCCTCGTCCATCGGCTTGGGCTTGCGGCTCGGATCGCAGGCCGAGCTCTGCGCTTCGCTCCCCACGTCGAGCGCACACCCGCTCGCGGAGGCGTAGAGACCCGCGCCGTTGAAGTCGAGGCTGTCCTCCGCGTTCGAGGACGAACGAAAGCGCGCCATGATCGCCTCGTCGCCGAAGCTCTCGCCGATGCGCACGCGCACCTCATGGAGCAGCGCGGGGTCGACCACGCCGTGGTCCTCGATCTCGGTGCGCAGCGCCGCGAGCCACGCCACGCGCCGGTTGGGGTCGGTGCGAAAGCCCTCGTCTTCGAGCCAGCGCTCGATCGTCTCGGCGTAGCTGAGCCGCTCGGTGCCCGCGCCCACCGGCGCGTCCCACTCGTTGCTCGCCATGAACGCCGCGTAGGCGCCCATCGGGATCCCCATGCCCTCGACCACGCGGCTCGAGTCGACCACCGCTCGCAGCACGGCGATCCCGGCCGCCTTCGAGCCGAAGCGCGAGACCGCCCGCGTGCGCTCCTCGGGACCGCCGACCGGCACGTCGTCGAGATCGAGCACCTCGGTGAACGCGAAATCCGGCGGAGCCCCGGGCTCCACCTGCGGCCGATTGGCGGCCCAGTGGGCCTGCGCCTCCTCGAGCGTGGCCTCGCGGATCGAGTAGTACGTGGGCAGCGCCTCGAGGCGCACCAGCATCCCCTCGTAGGGTGCGAACACCTCGAGCGCATCGGTCACGTGGATGTTGGGCGTGCCCCGCAGCGAGGACAGCACGTTGAGGTGGGTGAGCACGTCTTGGCGCGCCTCGGTGACCGCGGCCGCCATCACCCCCGCGAGCGACTGCGGGGGCTCGTCGAGCACCACCACGTCTTGCCAGCCGAACGGCAGCGGACCCTCGCCCTCGAGCTCGGCGTTGGTCAGCAAGCGCACGCGCCCGAACGCGAGCCCGGGCGTGTAGGCCTCGTAGGGCAGCTCGGGGCCCTGCTCGACCACCCGCACCGGGAACGGCACCTCGCCGAGGCCCTCGAGCCACTCGGCCTGGATCGGCGAGTCGGGCGTGTAGCTGAGCGCCCCCACCGAGAAGCGCGAGTGCAGCTGTAGATACACGTCGTTGATCTCCTCGACGGTGAGCTGCGCGTCCTCGCGGCTGCGCGTCTCGATCGTGAACACGAACTGGGGCGGGCCGGAGCCGTCGCTCGACACCTCGGAGATCGTGCCCCCGTACAGCTCTCGCGTGTCGCGCTCGATCACCAGCGCTTCGTAGTCTCCATAGGTGGCCCCCGGAAACAACGGCTCGAACGCGCGCGCGATCAAGCAGTGGTGAAAGCGGTACCAATTGGTGTCGCCGAACACCACCGGCAGGCGAGCCTCGGGCACCGCCGGGGCGAGGTACTTGGCGCCGCGATCGAGCCCGACTTCGATGGCGTGCCCGATCGAGAGCAGCGTCCAGGTGGTCGCGTCGGAGACCTCGTGCTCGCACGCGGAGTGGCCGACTCGCGCCTCGGCCTCTGCGCACAGATCCCCGTGGCGCACGCAGCCGGCCAGGGGGTCGCCGAGCGTGCCCGGGCCGCAGTAGCACGCGCCGCTCGCCTCGTCGCACGAGGCGAGCTCGCCGCACGCTCCCGCGCAGGCGTCCTCACCGGTGGGCTCGGGCTCGACCCGGCAGGCCAACGCCACGAGGGACACGACCCCCAGCCACCACATCCCAGTCGCGCAAGCCAAGACTGGCAGGATAGCGCAGTTGCGGCGCGTGTCTCGTGCGCGCTGCGGCCCCGGCGTTATCATCCCCCGCCCATGCCGCTCTCCATCGCCCCCGCGCGTCCCGGCTGGCTCGCCGCGATGCTGCCGCAGAAGCGCGGCGCCTACACCCTCGAGCACGGCCCCGATGTGGGCCGACGAGTCCACTATCTCGATGAGGGCGACCGCGACGCTCCCGTCGTGGTGATGCTGCATGGCAACCCCACGTGGAGCTTCTTGTGGCGCAAGGTGATCGCCGCGCTGCCTCGGCATCGCTGCATCGCGCCCGACCTGCTGGGCCTCGGTCTCTCCTCGGTGCTGCCCAGCTACGCCGACCACACCATCGATCGCCACGCCGACGCGCTGGTGGAGCTGCTCGATGCGCTCGAGCTGCCGCGCTACGTGCTGGTCGGCCAGGACTGGGGCGGACCCATGCTCACGGCCATCGGCGTGCGCCGACCCGAGCGCGTGGCCGGCGTGGTGCTGGCCAACACCGCGGTGATCATTCCCGAGCGTCCGCGCGGCACCGCGTTCCATCGCTTCGCTCGCCTTCCGCTCATCTCCGATCTCGTGTTCCGCGGGCTCGGCTTTCCGCAGAGCATGCTGTGGACCGCGCAGGGCGATCGCCGCTCGCTGCTGTGGGGCAAGGCCGCCGCCGCGTACCGCTGGCCGCTGCGCAGCCGCAAGGATCGCATCGCACCGCTCGCGCTCGCGCGCATGGTGCCCGACGGCCCCGACCACCCCTCGGTGGCGCCGCTGCTCCGCGGGCAGGCGTGGATCAAGGGCTTCGAGGGCCCGATGGCGCTGGTGTGGGGCACGCGAGATCCGATCCTCGGCCACACGCTGCGGCGCCACGAGCAGGCGTTCCCGCGCGCACCGGTGACCACGACCACCGCGGGGCACTTCCTCCAGGAGCAGGTGCCCGGACCGCTCGCGGCCGCGATCGAGGACGTGGCCGCCCGCGGCCGCTAGGACGGCCCGGCACGGCCTGCGCAGCCGCGTTGACATCCTGTCACGCGCCCGTGGCGTTCACCGCCGCCTTCCCCGTGATATCGACGGTTCTGCCGCGTGGCATTATCGTTGCAGCGCCTTCCGTTCTTCGGACCTCCATGCCCTCGTCCAAGCACTTCCTCCGCTCGCGATGGGTCCCTGCCCTCGCCCTCCTCGGTACGCTCGCGCTGCCGAGCCTGGCCCGCGCCGACTTCGAGATCACCTACTTGTTCGCAGACGCCGACGGCAACCCGCAGCCCTCGCAGCGCCTCAACGGGACCGACATGGGCGGGTACTCGAACCAGGCGAGCTGCCAGTGCGGCCACGTGTGGGGCGTGCGCGTGTTCCTCAACAACGCCACGGGCACGGCGTACCCCGGCAACACCCTCATCGACACCTACGTGGGGGCCAACTGCGGCGACGGCCAAGAGAGCTTCGGCTCGCAGAACGACCCCTGCGTCAAGCTGTTCGACGGCACGGCCAACGACTACGACGACGGCGGGCTGCTGCTCTCGTTCGAGCAGGTGTGGCTGTCCTCGCGCTCGCAGGTCCGCGACCAGCTCACCGAGCAGGCCACCCCGCTGCTCCCCTGCGACCCCTCCCATACCGGTGGTGGAGGGATCTGGATCTGCGTGGAGAGCAACGGCCAGTCCAACTGTCAAAAAGAGGAGTTCGTCGTGCAGGGCGACTCCAGCCTCAACGCGAGCGGCGGCAGCGGGACCGATCCCAGTGGCATGGGCGCGCCCACGACCAACATCCAGTTCGACTACCTCGAGCCGCAGGCCACCATCACCGGCTTCGTCGCCGACCCGGGCGACGGCGCCGTGGTGATCGCGTGGCAGCGCAGCGAGGTCACCGACATCAGCGGCTTCCGCGTGCTGTGCTCCGACATGGACGGCAACCCGCCGGTCACCAAGGTCACCGAGGCCCCCACCGGTCGCTCGCGCACCAACGGCAAGCTCTACTACACGGCCGAGAACCTGTGTCCGGGTGAGGTCGTCTACCCGCCCGATCCCAACGCGACCCCCACTCCAGTCGATCCCACCACCGGCGGCTCGAGCGACTCGGGGAGCAGCGGATCCGCGCTCGACGAGCCATGGTTCGGCAACGGCTGGTCGATGGCTACGGAAACCGGCACCGGCACCACCGGCGATGGCACGGGCACCGCCAGCGATGGCACCACCAGCGATGGCACCACGGGTCGCGCCGACACGGGCTCCGACACCGGCTCCGGCTCCACGGGGGGCGGGGGCAGCGGCGGCGACGGCTTGGCCGACACCCCGTTCGCCAACCTCGACTGGCGCTACGTGTGCTCCGACCACCTCAGCTCCACCGGCACCGAGATCCGCGTGGACGGGCTCGAGAACGACAAGCAGTACCAATTCATCGTCGTGGCCTACGACAACTTCGGCAACCCGCGGGTCATGTCCGACGTGCTCACCGCGACGCCCGCCGAGACCTCCGACTTCTGGGAGCAGTGCGAGCAGCAAGGTGACATCTGCGGACACGGCGGCTACTGCAGCTGTCGCAGCGACGCCCCCACGCCGCTGGGCGGCTGGCTGGGCACCGGCCTGTTGCTGCTGGGCCTCGCGCGTCGGCGAAGGAGCTCCCGATGAGCGGCTCCTTGCTGCTCGCGATGTCGCTGTGCTTGGCGGCCCCCGAAGACGACGAGATCGTGATCGACGACGAGCTCGTCGACGACGATGGGCCGAGCGAAGAGCTCGGCGACGCCGAGCCCGACGCCCCTGCGCAAGCCGGACCCTCGAGCTCGGAGCCCGCGACCACCGCTGGTCCCGCGACCACTCCGACGACGGCCGTGATCCCGACCGAGGGCAAGACCAAGCCGCCCCCGTCGGCCGCAGCCCTCGAGCGCGACAGCCCGCTCGCGCAGCCCGACCGCGAGCGT
>JBFIJN010000013.1:0-47113 GCA_041600735.1 Nannocystaceae bacterium | reverse complement strand
ACGAAGGTAGCGCGACAGGACTCGGCGTACATCGACATCCACTGGCCTGCGTACTCGTCGAGCTGTTGCTCCACGCGGTCGTACAGCTCCGGCGCGTCGACGTGGCCGCTGTGGTCGAAGGCCTCCTGGACGGCGGCGTGATCTTCGGGGCCCCACACCCCCTCGAGCGCGGCCAGCGGGTCCTCGCAGGCATCCTTCGACCCATAGAAGACGGCGGCTCCGGTGGAGAAGCTGGCCGCGAGCATGAGACCCCCGAGCACGAGCGGCCAGCGGCGGGCGGCGGGCTCGAGCTCCGCCAGTAGCTCGCGCATCGATCCAAAGCGGGTCGCGGGATCGACCGAGAGCCCGCGCAGCAGGGCGCGCCGCACTCGCGGCGGCACCGTGCCCATGGTCTCCCCCACGAACAGCGCATCGTCGTCGAGCACGTGGCCGCGCCCGAGGTTCTGCCGCCGCTCCTCGAAGCTCTCGCCCGCCAGCGGCAAGCGCCCGTAGAGCGCGAGGTGCAGGCACACACAGAACGCGAACTGCTCGCTGCGGTGGTCGGCCCGATCGCCCAGCAGCTGCTCGGGGGCCATGTACGCGGGCGTTCCCACGACCACCCCGTCATCGGTGATCACCGCGCCCGAGACCGAGATCGAGTGCGGCTCCAAGATCCCGGGAGGTCGGGCGATCTCGCGCTTGGACGGCTTGGTGGGATCAGCTTCATCCCCGAGCGGATCGGTGAGTGACGCGATCCCGAAGTCGAGCACGCGCACCGAGCCGTCGGGACCGACCAAGACGTTGGACGGCTTGAAGTCGCGGTGCACGAAGCCGGCCTCGTGCACCGCCACCAAGCCCCATCCCGCGCCGCGGAACACCTCGAGGATTGCGCTCACCCGCGGGCGACGGTGCTCGAGCCACTCCTGCAGGGTCTGCCCCTCGACCAGCTCCATGGCGATGAACATCCCGAGGCCGGTCAGGCCCACGTCGTACACGGCGACGACGTTGGGGTGGTGGAAGCGAGCCAGGGTCTGGGCCTCGCGCAGCAGGCGGAGCTCGGACTCGCTCTCCCCCTCCTTGCTCACGCGACGCAGCAGCTTCACCGCAACGTTGCGATCGAGCTGCGGATCGTAGGCCTTGTAGACCGCCCCCATGCCTCCGCGCCCGAGCAGGCTGAGCACGGTGTAGCGGCCCACGAGGTCGCCCGACGCGGGCTGCGGCAGCTCGTGCGCGGCGAGGTCGGCCTCCACCAGCGCGGCGAGCAGCTCGTCGGGGCCTTGCTCGGCCGGACCTGCGATCGGTCGGGTCTCGGAGTCTCGGCGATCCATTGCGGGCCTCGGCTACTCGAGGAAGACGGAGATCGTGCGGTAGTGGGTGCCGCTCGCGGGGGACCCGGCGGAGCAGTGGACGAACTCTGGGTCGCTGCCGTCGTCTTGGACGGCGCAGCGATCGTCCACGTCGCAGAATCCCCAGTCGTTGACTCCGCAGTCTTCGGGGGACAGCCCGCCGCACGTGCGGCTGTTGGGGGCCTCGTCCTCCGGCCAGAGCGAGGGGTCGTGCGACCGACACAGGTGCTTGGAGCTGGAGTCTTGGAACACGTTCCCGTAGAAGGAGCCCTCGTAGTTGGGGTAGGCCGCACTCGAGCCGAACCCGATGGCAGAATGATCCGCGCTCAAGAAGACCGGCACCGACTCGCCGCTGGCGTTGGTACGCGCCAGCAGGCACGCGGTGATCCACTGCTGGCAGTGAGTCTTGCACTGACCGTCGCGCCACTCGGGGGCCAGGCCGACCACGCCATGCATCGTGAACGACTGTCCGTCGGACGGCCGCACCTTGGTGATGCTCTGGCCCGGGGCCAGCGCGCACTCGACCATGTACGTCGCGGCCAAGACCCCGCTCGCCGTGGACATGAGCACCCCGTCCGCAGGGAGGCCCTGCGCGGTGCTCAGGCCGTAGCTGGGGCTCACCCCGGTCACGTTGGGGTGGACGAGGCCATTGCCGATCCAGACCCCGCCGCCGTTGCGGAACGACCCCTCCTCGACCTCGTCGATCTCCAGCCCGCCGGACTCGGGATCGCAGCCCAGCATGGTGAGCAGCGCGGAGAGGACCAGGCCACCTTCGATCAATCTTCGTGCCGTATTCATGGGCTTTCGTTCCAATCCACTCGATCCCACGCGCCAGATGGCAGGCTCCCCAACATTAGGGGTTACCCCTATTCGACAGCTCCATAGTCACGTATTTCGCGGGCTGGCGGGTACGAAAATCCTGCGTTCGGCCGCCCCCCGATGTGGGGCGGCCAGCCCCCGAAAGCACGGACGGCATGGCCCGATCGCAACACCCCGAGACCATCGGAGCTGCGAGTCGCGATCGCAGGATCCTCGCCTCAGTCTCGCAGCTCGAAGCGACGCAGCGTCTCACGCTGCGGCCGAGGGCCCACCCACGCGCCGAGCAGCACTCCCGCGAGGTTGACGATGAGCCCGAGCACCCCCAGCTCGAGCTGCAAGGGGTTGAGCTGCGAGGCGAGCTCGGGTGCGACCTGCTGGAGCGCGAACACGAGCACCACCGTGCCGAGGCCACCGAACAGCCCCCACTCGCCGCTCGCCCGCCCGGCGCGGGGCCAGTAGAGGCCGACCAGCACCAGCGGCAGGAACTGGATCGGCACGGCGTACGCCAGCAGCAGCAGATCGACGATCGAGGTGCCCCCCACCACCCCGAGCATCGCGAGGCCGGCCACGAGCAGCACGACGATGAAGCCCTTGATCATGCGCGTCTGCGCGACCTCGTCCTCGCGCAGGGGCGTGTCGCAGCGCGGCGGGGGCGGCAAGATTCCGCGCGCACGCGCCCAGCGAAGCAGCCCAGCGACGAGTGAGCGGCGGTCGAGCGGCACGAGCACATCGCGCACGAGGATCGATCCACCCGCGTGCAACAAGGCATCCCCCGTCGACATCGAGGCCGCCAGCACCGCGAACGCGACGACCGCGAACAAGAGCGAGTGCAGTGGATGGTGGGCCAGGCGGTCGACCAGCCACAGGAACACGGAGTCGTCGGCCGGGCCCCCCGCAAGCACCGCCACGTAGCCGAGCAGCACCAATGGAACCAAGAAGAACAAGAACGTGGGGTACCAGACGACCGAGAGCTGCACGAGGCGCGCACTGCGGGCAGTGAAGCACTTCATGAACACGTGGGGCCACATCGAGAAGCCCAAGATCGAGACCAGGATCTCGGAGCTATAGCGCGAGATCGAGGTCTGCTCGCCCGGGCCGGGGAGCGTGAGGTACTCGGGGCGCTCGGCGATCACGCGATCGAACATCTCGGGGATCGAGCCGTAGAGCGCGGTCGGGATCCACAGGCCCAACACCCAGATCACCACGAGCATGGCGACCCCCTGGACCACATTGGTCCACCCAACCCCGCGAACGCCGCCGGAGATCACGTAGATGAGCACGGCCGCATACACGAGCGCGGCGCCGAGCAGCGGCGGCCACCCCGTGACCGCCGCCATCACGAGCCCGGCCGCCTTGAGCTGGATCACCAGATAGGGCACGAACGAGGCCACGGTGGCGAGGCCCATCACCACGCTGACGCGCGAGCTCTCGAAGCGGGCGGCGAGCAGCTCGGCCTGGGTCATGAAGCGCTCGCGCGCGCCGATGCGACGCACCCGCGCACCAAAGAAGAACAGCGGGACCAGGCCCACCGCGCCATAGGCGAGCACGTAGAACGCATCCGAGCCCTTGGCCACCACGCGCTGCGGCGTGCCGAGCAGCGCATAGGCGGAGAAGATCGAGGCGCCGAGCACGAAGTACATCACCACGGGGCCGAACGCGCGCTCGCCGGCCACGTAGTCGTTGGTGTCCCCGCGCCCGCGTCGACCCGCGACGACCCCGAGCACCACGGTGACCAGGAGGTAGGCGAGCACGATCGCAAACGCGAGCGGCTTCATGGCGGGTCCTCGGGCAGCTCGCGATCATCGACCACGCGCAGGCGGTAGAGCAGCAGCAGCACGGCGAAGTTGGCCGCGATGATCAGCAGCACCCACACGAGCGACCACGGCAGCCCGAGCACGCGGGGCTCCACATGGTTGCCGAGCCACGGGTACACCGGCCACACGAGCGCGAGCGTGGAGAGCACGAACCACCCGATCGCGAGCGCAGCTCCCCTCGAGCGACGCGTCGTCGGCGGTGTGAGCGTGTCGGGCACGGGAAGGGCCGTTAGCGCGGCTTGGGCACGGGGAAGCCGCGGTCGCGCATGAGCGCGTCGATGGTGGCGTCGCGGCCTCGGAACGCGCGGTAGGCCTCCGCGGGATCGACCGCGTTGCGCGGAGCGAACAGGTGATCGACGAGGTTCTTGGCCTGCGTGCGATCGTAGAACCCCCCGGGCGCGGCGGCGAACGCCTCGGCCGCGTCGGCCGTGAGCACGTCGGCCCATAGATAGCCGTAGTAGCCGGTCGCATAGCCCTCGCCCGAGAACACGTGGGAGAAGTGTGGCGAGCGGTGACGCATCACGATCTGCGGCGGCAGGCCCAGCGCGGTCAAGGTCTCGCGCTCGAACGCATCGGGATCGAGGCCCGCCGGATCGACCGTGTGGTACTCGAGGTCCATGATCGCGGAGGCCAGGTACTCGACGGTGCCAAAGCCCTGGTTGAAGGTCGCCGCCTTGCGCAGCTTGGCCACCAGCGTCGCGGGCATCGGCTTGCCGGTCTGGTAGTGCACGAGGTAGCCCTCGATCACGCGGTCGGTCATCACCCAGCGCTCGAGCAGCTGCGACTGGAATTCGGTGTAGTCGCGCACGCCCCCGTTGAGGGTCGGGTAGCCCACCCGCGAAGACAGAGCGTGCAGCGCGTGGCCAAACTCGTGGAAGTAGGTCTGCGCGTCGTCCCACGACAGCAGCACCGGCTCACCGGGCGCGCCGGGCATGAAGTTGGAGTTGTTCGACGACAGCACCGTGCGCTCGCCCTCGGGGAACACGGTCGAGTGCCCGCGATAGCCCGAGGCCCACGCTCCCGAGCGCTTGCCGGGGCGTGCGAACGGGTCGAGGTACCACAGCCCCACGTGACGACCCGAGGCGGCGTCGGTGACCTCCCAGACCTTCACGTCGGGGTGGAACACGGGCACGGTGCCCTCGGGCACCGGCGTGAAGCGAAAGCCGAACAGCTCGCCCGCGACCATGAACATCGCCTCGCGCAGGCGATCGAGCTGCAGGTACTGCGAGACCTCGTCGGAGTCGAGCGCATACTTCTGCTTGCGCACCTTCTCGGCGTAGAAGCGGTAGTCCCACGGCTCGAGCTCGAGCTTGGCGCGCCCGCGGCTCGCGAGGCGCTGCATGTCGGCGATCTCTTGCTTGGCCCGCGCGAGCGCGGCGGGCCACACCGCCTCCATCAGCGCCATCGCGCGCTCGGGGGTCTTGGCCATGCGGTCCTCGAGCCGCCACTTGGCATAGTTGGCGTAGCCGAGCAGCCCCACGCGCTCGTGGCGAAGCTGGAGGATCTCGGCGATCACGGCGTTGTTGTCGTGCCCGTCGCCGTTGTCCCCGCGATCGTAGTAGGTGCGCCACACCTGCTCGCGCAGCGCTCGCTCGGTGGAGTAGGTGAGGAACGGCTCGACCGAAGAGCGCGTGTTGGTGACCGCATACTGGCCCGCGTGACCGCGAGCGCTCGCGGCCGCGGCCGCGGCAGCCTTGAACGACTCGGGCAGGCCACCGAGCTGCCCCGCGTCGAGGTAGAGCACGTAGCCCTCCTCGTCGGCGAGCACGTTGTTGCCGAACGTGGTGTGCAGCTCCGCGAGCCGCCGCTGGATCTCGGCGTAGCGCTCCGCGGCCGCGCCCTCGAGCGTGGCGCCCTGACGAGCGAAGCGGTCGTAGACGAGCTGCACCAGGCGACGCTCGGCCGCGTCGCGGGCTGCGGTCTCCTTGGCCTCGTGCACCGCCTTCACGCGGCGAAACAGCGCGCGGTTCTGCGTGATCTTCGAGCGGTACTCCGACTCGATCGGCGCGAGTCGAGCCTCGATCTCACGGTACTCCGGCGACGAGAGGTTGCTGGACCAGATCGACTGATAGGTGCCCACGCGGTCGAGGGCCTCGCCGGCGCGCTCCATCGCGACGATCGTGTTCTCGAACGTGGGCGGCGCGGGATCGTTGGCGATGGCGTCGAGCTCCGCGAGGTGCAGCTCGATCGCGCGGAGCATGGCCGGCTCGAGCAGCGCGAGATCCATGCGGTCGAACGCGGGCACGCCACCGTAGGGGCCGGTCCACTCGACGAGCAGCGGGTTGGTCTCGGCGACGGGCTCCACCGCGGGCGTGGCCTTGGGCGCAGGGCTCGCCGGGGTCACCGTGGCGGGAGTCGTCGTCTTGGCGCAGGAGATCATCGCGAGCGAGAGGAGCAGGGCGGCCCGCGGGATCGTCGTACGTCGCATTGCGGGCGACTCTACCGCAGTTGCGCGAGGCGGCTGAGGACCGCACCCAGCCGGCCACGAGGGCCTCGCCGCGAGGGTTCGGGCCCCCTCGACGAGGCGTCAGCGCGCGAACGTCAGCCGGTACTCGATCGCCACCGGGAGCTGCGGCGACCACATCTTGCTGCGCATGCGCAGGCGCTTGCCCTGGTCGTCGATCGACCACACGATCACTCGGCCACCGCCGCCGCCCCAGGTGGTCTGCACCAGCTTGTTGCCGCGCAGCTCGTGCTTGAGGTTGACCTTGGTGCCCTCGCGATTGTGCCAGTGCCGGACCGTGCCATCGAGCGGCGCGCGCTGGGGCGGCAGGTCGCCGTAGACCACCACGAGGTCCTCGCCGTCCATCTTCATGGTGACGGCACTCGGGATCGTGTTGGCGGCGGAGAGGCGCTTGCGGGCGATCGAGTGGAACAAGGGGATCAGCGCCTCTACGGCGCGCTCGACCGCGGCCGCCACCCCCTCGCGCTGCGACCGACCGCCGGCGAAGCGGAAGCGGCCGGAGAACGGTACTTCGGTGGTCTCGGCGGTGGTCTCGGCGGTGGTCTCGGCGGATGCGGTGCTCGCAGGCTCGGGCGTGACGGCGGCCAGGAGCACGGCGAGCAAGGAGGCGAGCAACGGCATGCGCGGTCTAGCTTGACACGGTCCGCCTCCGCAGGAAACGACGAATCGACGCGCGCGAGACATCACCCGCTGCTCTCGATCCGAGAGTATCCTGGCCCGATGCGAACACGCGCGCGACGACTCGGGTCCGGCCTGGTCCAGCCCCCGCGGGTCGGGTCCGGCCTGGTCGCGCTGGCGTGGGTGCTAGGACCGAGCCTCGCCCTCGCCGACGAGCCCGTGGTGCAGCGCCAGACGTGGAGCGGGCACGTGGGTTTCTTCGCGACGGGTGCCCCCATGGCGGTGGATGGCCCCGACGGCGACACGACCAACGCGGACACGTTGGCCCAGCCCGCGCATGTCGACGTGGGCCCTCCCGACGTCCCCGCGGTGGGCCAGGTCCGCGCGGCGTTTCTGTACTGGGGCGGATCGATCGCCGAGAGCGCGTGCCTCAACCCCGCCGCGGTCGACAGCACCGTCGACTTCACGGCACCCGGCGGGGTTCCGACCGCGGTCGTGGCCGACGCGTGCTTCTGCTCCACGGCCGGAGCGCTCAGCTACGACGTGCAGGCCTGCCGCGCCGACGTGACCCCGCTGGTCGGCGGGCTGACGGGTACCTACACGGTCGATGGCTTTGCCGCGCTGATCGCCAACCAGAGCACCCACAACGCCTCGTTCAGCATCGTGCTCATCTACGAGGACGCGATGCTCCCCCCGCGACGGGTCGCGCTCTACGACGGTCTGCTGACGATGTCGAGCGCCATCGATCCCGAGGAGATCATCACCCTCGATGGGCTCGACATCGACGATCCTCCGAGCGGAGATCTCACCTGGTACGTGCTCGAGGGCGACGTGGGCGGCGGCGCGGGCGAGAGCGTGCAGGTGACCGGCATCCCCGGGGGCGCCACGCTGGTGCTGAGCGACGCCTGGAACCCGCCCGACAACCCGATGAATCACACGATCACCACCACGACGCCGGTGCAGACGAATCTCATCGGGGTCGACGTGGATCGGTTCGCGATCGACGGAGCCCTGGGGGCGACCGACACCGCAGTGCAGGTTCGCTACACCGCGGGCATGGACAAGTGGTGGCTGGTCTACAACGTGGTCGGCGTGAACGTGTTCGAGCCCGTGCTCCACGCCGACTCCGACAAGAGCTGGGTGCTGCACGAGGACGCCGACGCCGATGGCCTGCCCTCGCCCGGCGACGTGGTGCGCTACACGCTGCACCTCGAGAACTCGGGCAATGCCGCGGGCACGGTGGCGCTGAGCGATCCGATTCCACCGCAGGCCGCGAGCTGGATGCTGGTGAGCAGCGGCGGAGGGACCGACGTGAGCGTGGGCAACACGGCGGCCGTCGTGGGGATCCCGCTCGCGGTGGGTGGGACCGCCGAGGTCGTGATCGACATCGTCATCGACGACGTGCCCGACGGCACGGTGGTGAGCAACGTGGCCGAGTACGCCGCGCAGCCGGGCACGGCGCAGGGCTACTTGGTGGCGCCGCTGCTGGTCGTGTCCAATCGCGGTGGCAACGGCTCGGGCACCAGCGGCTCGAGCAGCGGGGGCGAGACGACCGACGCCGACCCGTCGACGAGCACGGGCGAGGGCGTGGACGAGAGCGGCACCCCGGGGAGCACCAGCGCCGCGACCTCGGGGGGTGGCAGCGGGATCGGAACGACCGAGACGCCCGAGCTCCCGGCGGACACCGGCACGGGTGCGCAGGGGTCGACGAGCGGGAGCGCGCCGGGAAGCAGCGCGGGCGCGGAGGGCTGCGGCTGTCGAGGCACCGCACCGAGCGGACGAGCGGCGTGGCTGGGGCTTGGACTGGGGCTGCTGGGACTGCGGCGACGCAGAGCGTGACCTGCACCCACTGGCCCGGGCGAGCGTGAGCTTGTTAGATTGTGCGGCCCATGGCTCGCCTGCGTCCGCTCGTGCTCGTGCTCCCACTGTCCATCCTCGCGTGCAACCCGGAGGCGACCCCGAAGGCGGCGGACGCGAAGGCCGACGCGAAGGCCGACGCGAAGGTCGATGCGAAGGCCGATGTGAAGGCCGACGCGAAGGTCGACGCGAAGGCCGACGTGCTGGAGCCGCTGCCCGGGGAGACCCACTTCAGCGCGCTGCGGCAGCTCACCTTCGGGGGCGAGAACGCCGAGGCCTACCTCAGCAGCGACGAGTCCAAGCTGGTGTTCCAGTCCACCCGCGACGGGCTCGAGTGCGACCAGATCTTCACGATGGGCTTCGACGGCAGCAACGTGAGCCGCGTGAGCACCGGTCGCGGGCGCACCACGTGCGCCTACTTCCTGCCCGGTGACACGAAGATCCTCTACGCCTCGACCCACGCGGCCGATCCCGGGTGTCTCCCGCCGCCCGACCGCAGCCACGGCTACGTGTGGAAGCTGTACGACGAGTTCGACATCTACGTGGTCGATGCCGGCGGTGGTGAGCCCACCCCGCTGCTCACCGGTCCGGGCTATGACGCCGAGGCCACGATCTCGCCCAAGGGCGACAAGATCGTGTTCACCTCCACCCGCGACGGCGATCCCGAGGTCTACGTGGCCAACCTCGACGGGAGCGGCGTGACGCGGCTGACCCACACGCCGGGCTACGACGGCGGGCCGTTCTTCTCCCCCGACGGCACCAAGATCGTCTATCGCGCCAACCACCCCGAGGGCGACGACGAGCAAGCCAAGTACAAGGAGCTGATCGAGGAGGGCCTGGTTCGCCCCACTCGCCTCGAGCTGTTCGTGATGAACGCCGACGGCAGCGACAACCGACAGATCACGCGCAACGGCAAGGCCAACTTCGCGCCGTTCTTCCATCCCGACGGGCAGCGCATCATCTTCTCCTCCAACGTGGGCTCCGAGAGCGGTCGCGACTTCGACCTCTACCTCGTGAACGCCGACGGCAGCGGGCAGGAGCAGGTGACCCACCACGAAGAGTTCGACGGCTTTCCCATGTTCACCCGCGACGGCAAGCAGCTGGTGTTCGCCTCCAATCGCATGAACGTCAACGAGGGCGACACCAACGTGTTCGTCGCGCAGTGGAAGGACTAGCGCGATGCCCAAGCACGCCTTTGCCCGCCCCGAGGGCCGCGTGGTCGAGCTCGAGCTCGAGTCCCCCGCGCTGGCCGACAACCGCCTCG
Source organism: Nannocystaceae bacterium (assembly GCA_041600735.1). Classification (GTDB taxonomy): domain Bacteria; phylum Myxococcota_A; class Polyangia; order Nannocystales; family Nannocystaceae; genus Paraliomyxa. Next base: position 36,952 of record JBFIJN010000013.1, on the reverse strand, counting down.
GCGACCCGAGCTCCCGCACCGTGGCGGTGTACTTGCCCGCGGGCTACGACGAGACGGACGAGCGCTACCCGCTGTTCGTGGACCTCGCGGCCTTCACGGTGAGCGGGCTCAAGCGCCTGGCCTGGACCCCATTCGGCGAGAGCGTGCCGCAGCGCGTCGACCGGCTGGTCCGCGAGGGCCGCATGGGTCCGGTGGTGATGGCGTTCCCCGATGCCTTCACCTCGCTGGGCGGCAACCAGTACATCGACTCGCTCGCGATCGGCCGCTGGGAGCAGTTCCTCGTGCACGAGCTGCTGCCCCGGCTCGAGCGCGAGCTTCGCCTGCTCCCCGGCCCGCGGCACCGCGCGGTGTTCGGCAAGAGCAGCGGAGGCTACGGCGCGCTGGTCCAGGGCCTGCGTCATGCCGAGCACTGGGGCGCGGTCGCGTGCCACTCGGGCGACGTGGGCTTCGACCTGCTGTATCGCCGCGATCTGCCGCTCGCGCTCGACGGGCTCGCGCGCCACGGCGGCGTGGCGAGCTTCCTCGAGCACGTGGGCCAAGCCCCGTCGCTGCGCGGTGACGACTTCCACGTGCTGATGCTGCTGGCCATGGCCGCGAGCTACGATCCCGATCCCGATCCGAGCGCCCCCTGTGGGATCCGCTTGCCGCTCGATCTGCACACGGGCGCGCTGGTGCCCGAGCGCTGGGCCGCGTGGCTCGCCCACGACCCGCTGCAGCTGGTCGAGGCCGCCGCGGCGCGGGCCAAGCTGGCCAGCCTGCGCCTGCTGTTCATCGACTGTGGCTACCGCGACCAGTACTTCTTGCACTACGGCGCGCGCCAGCTGACGCAGGCCCTCACACGACACGGAGTCCCGCACGTGTACGAGGAATTCGACGGGACCCACTCCGACATCGATCATCGACTGGACGTGTCGCTGCCCCGGCTCTACGCCGCGATCTCGGGTCCGCGCCAAGGGCTGCTATGATGGCCGGCCCGCCATGACGCTCGCGCTACGACCCGGAGACCGCTACGGACCCTTCGAGATCCTCGAGGTGCTCGGTGAGGGCGGCTTCGGCTGTGTCTACAAGGTGACCGACCCGCGGTTCTCGGTACCCATGGCGCTCAAGGTCTCGCGCGAGGCGGCGACCTCGGCCGAGACGGCCCAGCGAGCGCTTCGCGAGGTCGCCGTGCTGCGCTCGCTCACCAACCCCAACGTCGTGCGGGTCTACGACGCGGGGCTGCGCCGCGACGGGCACATCTACGTGCTGATGGAGCTACTCACCGGGCGTCCGCTCGACGAGTGGCACGACTTCGATCGCCCGCTCCCGCCCGCCTGGGCCGCGCACATCCTCTACCAGTGCTGCGTGGGCCTGGCCGAGGCCCACGACCGCGGCATCGTGCACCGCGACCTCAAGCCGGCCAACATCTTCATCACGCCCAACGTGGTCGTTCGGCTGCTCGACTTCGGGCTCGCGCGCTCGTGGAGCGAAGACACCGTGATCGGGCGCAACGCCACCCAGGGGCGCATCTTGGTGGGCACGCCCCACTACGCGCAGCCCGAGCAGCTGCAGACCCAGGGGCTCACGCCGGCCGCCGATGTCTACAGCTTGGCGCTGCTGATGTACGAGATGTTGTCGGGGCACACCCCGTTCGTGGCCGAGCGCCCGCGCAGCGCGGTGATCGACGAGCTCCGCAACAGCCCGCTCGAGTGGCTGCGTGCGCACGGCACGACGCCGGTCGTCCCGCTGTCCCGGCACGTGGGCCAGCGCGTCTCGCCCGCGCTCGTCGAGCTCACGATGCAAGGCTTGGCCAAGGACCCGCGCGCCCGACCGCCCACGGCGCGGGTGCTCGCCGAGCGCCTGCTCGCCGCCTGGCCGCCCAGCTGAGCCCCTCATGACGAGTCGCAGCGCCCGCAACATGCTCATTCGGCAGTGGCAGATCCTGCAGCTACTGCACGGGCGCCGTCGCGGCCTGCCGCCCAAGCGCCTGCTCGAAGAGACCGGCAGCAGCCGCGCCACGCTGTACCGCGACCTCGACATGCTCGAGCAAGCAGGGGTCCCGCTGCTGCGCGAGACCGTCAACGGTGAAGCCCGCGTGAGCCTGTTGGGCGACAAGCTGCCCGAGCTCACCGCGACCCCGCTCCAGTGGGACGCGCTGCGCCTGGCGCGGAGCTACCTGACGCCGCTCGAGGGCACCTCGCTGCTGGCCGAGCTCGATGCGCTGCTCGACCGCAACCGACCCAAGAAGCCCGCCGCCACCGCCGAGGCCGAGGCCCCCGAGGCCCCGCAGACGCCCGCGGCGCGTCACGCCCGCTCGCTCGGAGTGCTCGACGCCGCGATCGCCCAGCGCAAGAAGGTCCGCTTTCGCTATCGCTCGGCCGGCGATGCGGAGTACCGCACGCGTACGGTCGATCCGCTGATGTGGCGGCTGGTCGAGGAGCACGTGTACCTCATCGCGTTCGAGCCCGAGCTCGGCTACCGCACGTTCAAGGTCGCGCGCATGAGCCACACCGAGCGCCTCGACCAAGACGCGGCGGTCCACCAGGTCGACGAGGACGAGCTGTTCCGCGGGGCCGTGAAGATCTGGAGCGGGCCTCCCGTGGAGGTGGAGATCCGCCTCTCGCCCTACGCCACGCGCCTGCTGCCCGAGTACCCGCTGTCGCGCGAGCAAGAGGTGCGGGCGCTCGAGGACGGCGGCTCGGTGCTGCGCGCCAAGGTGGCGGGGACCAAGGAGGTCACCCGCTGGGTGCTGCACTGGGGTGCCCACGCCGAGGTGCTCGCACCGGCCGAGCTGCGCCAGGAGCTTCGCGAGGAGCTCCGCGACACGCTCGCCCCCTACGACGACGAGGGCTGATGCGGGCGGGGTCACTCCCCGCGCTCGACGGCGCAGCAGCCCGTGGCGAGAGTCCCACGACCCATGACGTGGTCTGGGCCGCTCGACTTTCGCCCTGGGCGCTCGCCGTGATGCAATGGCCGCGGTGACCCCACCCAGCGAGCCGAGCGACACCGACCTCGACGCGACCCGCGTCGAGATCGTCGATGCCTCGCTGGGGACCGGCGACGACGGGCGCGCGAGTGAACCTTCGCTCGCGCGCGGTGCGACCGTGGGTCGCTACCTCATCGTCGACGAGCTCGGCGTCGGCGGGATGGGTGAGGTGTTCTCCGCGTACGACCCCGAGCTCGATCGCCGCATCGCGCTCAAGCTGGTGAAGTTCGTGCAGAAGGAGAAGGCCGATGACGCGCGCAGCCGCCTGCTGCGCGAGGCCCAGGCCCTGGCCAAGCTCTCGCATCCCAACGTGGTCGCGGTCTACGACGTGGGCACGCACGGCGACCGGGTGTTCATCGCGATGGAGTACGTCGAGGGCCGCACGATCGCCCACTGGATCGACGAGGTCCCCGAGGGCACGTCGACCCAGTCGCGCTGGGACGAGGCCCTGGCGCTGATGCTGCAAGCGGGGCGAGGGCTGGCCGCCGCCCACGCCGAGGGGCTGGTCCACCGCGACTTCAAGCCCGCCAACATCATGGTCAGCGAGGATGCGCGCGTGCGGGTGCTCGATTTCGGGCTCGCGCGGCGCTTCGGCGACGAGGACCCCGCCGAAGTGGCGGCCACCCCCTCGGGCGAGGGCTCGCGTCACGTGCTCGACGGCAGCGGCGAGTTCGCGCTGCTCAACAGCTCGCGCAGCTCGCTACGCATGCAGCTCACCCAGGCCGGCATGGTGATGGGCACGCCCGCCTATATGGCCCCCGAGCAGTTCTTTGGCGGGCACATCGACGCGCGCACCGATCAGTTCGCGTTCTGCATCGTGCTGTACCGCGCGCTGTTCGGGGTGCGACCGTTCGGCGGCGAGACGTTCCAGGAGCTCGGGCGGGCGGTGTCCCAGGGGGAGATGCGCGAGCCGCCCAAGCACGTCCGCATGCCCCGCTCGATCCGGGCGCTGCTCGAGCGCGGGCTGTCGGTCAACCGCGACCATCGCTACCCCACCATGGACGCGCTGCTCGAAGACCTCGAGCGCGCGACCTCTCAGGGCAAGAAGCGCCGCACCCAGCGACTCGTGGGGGTCGGAGCGATCGTGGTGCTCGGCGGGGTCGGCGGAGCGATCGCGCTGGCCTCGAGCGAGCGCGTGGAGCCGTGCCAGGGCGCCGCGGCCAAGCTCGAGGGGGTGTGGGACGAACCCGTGCGAGCCCAGATCGAGGCGGCCTTCGAACGCGCGGCCGTGCCCTACGCCGAAGATGCCCGCACCGCGACGGCGCGCTCGATCGACACGTACACCGAGCACTGGCTCGAGCTGCACGAAGACACGTGCGCCGCCACCCGCGTGCGGGGCGACCAGAGCGAAGCGCTGATGGACCTGCGGATCGGCTGCCTCGATGGCAAGCTGCGCGATCTGGCTGCGCAAACCGCGCTGCTCACAGCGGCCGATGTCGACGTGATCAAGAATGCGGCCCAGGCCGCGCAATCGCTGCCGAGCCCCGACGAGTGCACCACGCTGGACCGCGAGGCCTCGAAGCTGTTTCAGCCCGACGATCCGGCGCTCGCGACCACCGTGGAGCAGGTGCGCCAGCAGGTCGCCAAGGCGCGCGCGCTCGGCTACGCCGGCAAGTACGACGAGGGGCTCGTCGAGATCGAGGCCGCCACCGAGACCGCGCGCACCACCCAATACCTGCCCGCCATCGCCGAGGCCGCCGTGCTGCTCGGTGAGCTGCGCGAGCGCAAGATGCAGCCCGAGCCGGCGCGAGAGGCCTACGAGGAAGCGCTCTACGCCGCGATGGCGGCGGGCCACGCCCTGCCCGAGGCGCTCGCCGAGACCGGCCTGCTCTCGCTGTGGGGCCTGCACCTCAACGACACCGCGTTCGCGCTGCGCTACGGCAAGCAGGCCGAGGCCGTCTCGACCCGACTCGGTCACCTTCCGCAGCTCGACGCCGCGATCGCGCTCTACCGCGGCAACACGCTGATGGCGGCCGGCCGCCTCGAAGAAGCGCTCGGCGAATTGCAGCGCTCCGTCGAGCTCGCCGAGGGAGTCGCGAGCGCAGAGCGGATCCAGCTGGCCGCGCTCAACAACCTGGCCGCGGTGCACGGGCAGCAGGGCCACTACCGCGAGTCCCTCGACGCGTTCGTGCGGGTGCTCGAGCTGACCGAGGAGCGGCTCGGGCCCTGGCATCCCACGGTGGGGACCAACCACAACAACCTCGGGGTCACCTACGCCAAGCTCCACGACCACGAGCGCGCAATCATGCACTCCGAGCGGGCGATCGAGATCTACACGAAGGCCCTCGGGCCCGATCACGCCGAGCTCGGCCGCGGCTACCACAACCTCGGAGTCGTGCACGCCGAGCACGAGGACCTGGAGCCCGCCTACGAGAGCTACCGCAAGGCGCTCGAGATCAAGACGCGCGCGCTCGGTCCCGACAACATGAGCGTCGCGTTCTCGGCCAACAACGTGGGTGATGCGCTCGTCCGGCTCGGCCGGCCCGCCGAGGCGATCGCATACTTCGAGGATGCCCTGCGCATCTGGACCGCGGCGCAGGGCCCCGAGAACCCCACCAACATCTTCGCGCTGGTGAGCCTGGCCGAGGCCCACCTCGCGCTCGAGCAGCCGGGCGAGGCCGTGCCGTTCATCCGCCGCGCGCTGACGCTGGCCGAGGTCTCCGAGATCGATCCCGTGGAGATCGCCAAGGCGCGCTTCGTGGCCGCGCGTGCGGTGTGGCGCTCGGGGGGCGATCCCCAGGAGGCGCGCGAGCTCGCCGAGCAGGCCAAGGTGGGCTACGAGGCCTCCGAGAGGCCCTCGCCGGCCGAGCTCGCTGCCATCGTGGCTTGGATCGCCAAGCCGAGCTGAGCCCGTTCGCGAGTCCATGGAGCGCAGTCAAGGTCGACCGCGCCATGAGGCGCGAGCCCCCGAGATCGTTGCACCTGGGGGTGGCACGCGCCTTGCTCGTAGGGTCGTCATGCTGCGCGACCACCACGGGCTCCTGCTCTTCACGCTCTTGCTCCCCTTCGCCTGCGCAGACGCGGGCTCCGGCCAGACCTCCGACACCGAGGACGGCGGCGCGACCACGACCGCCACCGATGGCGCCGACGGCACGGGCACCACTGCCGCCGCCGAGGAACCAACGTTCACGTACTACCGCGATGCGAAGGCGGTCCTCGACGGCAAGTGCGGCGGCTGCCATCGCCCCGGGGACATCGCTCCGTTCCCGCTACAGACCTACGACGAGGTCCGGGCCGTGGCCGCGGTGCTCCCCAACTCCTTGCTGGCGCAGACCATGCCGCCGTGGCCTCCCGCCGACGGCTGTCGCGAGTACGAGCACTCGCGCGCGCTCTCCAGCGAGGACCAAGAGCTGCTGCTCACCTGGCTCGACGAGGGCGCGCCCGAGGGCGACCCCAGCGATGCACCCGCCGATCCCGGCACCCCCGACACTTGGGCCCCCACGCTCTCGATCGAGATGGAGCAGCCCTACACCCCCACGGTCGAGCCCGACGAGAACCGCTGCTTCCTGCTCCCCTGGCCGCAGGACGAGACCTCGTACATCACCGGGTATCGGATGGTCCCGGGCAATCGCTCGATCGTGCACCACGTGATCATGTTCAATGCCGCGCCCGATGCGGTCGCCGAGCTCCAGGCGCTCGACGACGCCGATCCGGCGCCGGGCTACGATTGCTTCGGGGGCGTGGGCGGGCGCGCCAATTGGGTGGGCGCGTGGGTGCCCGGGGCCGGCGGCGACGAGCTCCCGGAGGGCACGGGCGTCCGCATCGAGCCGGGCTCGATGATGGTGCTCCAGCTCCACTACAACACGCTGTCGAGCGAGCCCGCGCCCGACCAGACGCGGGTCGAGCTCACGCTCAGCGCCGAGGTCGAGCGCCCCGCGATCACCGTGCCGTTCACCAACTTCCGCTGGGTGACCGGCGCCGAGCCCATGCTGATCCCGGCCGGAGATCCGGCGGTGAGCCATGGGTTCGATCTCGAGGCGAGCCACCCGCTGCTCCGCCAGGCGCTCGCGGGCGTGGGCGTGGGTCCCGGCGAGGACTTCGTGGTGCACGGCTCGGGGCTGCACATGCACTACCTGGGCACCCAGGCCCAGCTCTCGGTCGTCCGTGGCGGTGGCGGCGAAGACTGCATGCTCCGCATCGACGACTGGGACTTCGACTGGCAGGGCGGCTACGATCTGGCCGATCCCATGCACGTGGGCGTCGACGACAGCCTGCGGATCTCGTGTACGTGGGACAACAGCGCCGCCAACCAGCCGGCCGTGAATGGCGAGATCCTCGAGCCCACGGACGTGCAGTGGGGCGAGGGCACCCGCGACGAGATGTGCCTCGGCGTGCTCTACGTGACGGGAACCTGAGCCATGCGCGTCGACGTTCGAAGCGGGCTGCGACGGCTGATGATCGGGTGGAGCGCGGTGATGCTCGCGGCCTGCGACCCCGCGGACGCGAGCGAGCCAACGCTCGATGACGACCCCACCGCCGCAGACGAGCCCGCGCACAACGGGTGGAGCGACCCGCTACCGCTGGTCGAGGGCGAGGCTTGGCGCAGCGCCGACGCGCAGGACGATCCGCTCGGGCACGAGCGCCCGCCCCAGGTGGCGTGCCCGAGCGCGGCGTGGGGGCCGGAGCTGGGAGGCCTCGAGATCGAGACCGGCGCCTGCAACTACTTCTTCGCCGTTCAGCCCAGCCTGGCCGCGATCGAGGCGGGCGATGCGATCGACGTGGTGGTGTTCCACGATCGACTCGATGCGGCCGAGCCGGCCGAGGGTCACCTGGCGATCCTGCTCGACGACGTCGTGGTGTGGGAGGAGCACGTGGAGATCCCCGCGCAGGCCAATGTGCTCGAGGCGCGGGTGGTCGCGGAGCGGGCATGGCCGGCCGGCACCCCCGTGGGGCTGCACCTGCACAACCACGGCTACAACGCGTGGACCGTGCTGGAGGTGAGCACGGCGGCGGCCCGCTGAGCGCCTCGCCTCGCGATCGATTTCGGCCAGCGTCCCGTCTCACGCTGGTGAGACTGGGATCCCGTAGGCTGCTCTCGTACCGTGATGGAGGCACACGAGATCGTCGACGTTGGGTTCCCCATTCGCGGGACCGAGCTCCCTACGGACCACGGCTATCTGCTGTTCTCGGCGCTGTGCGCGGCGATTCCGCGGCTCAGCCACGAGCCGGGGTGGGCGCTGCATCCGGTCGACGGACGGCGCGAAGGCGCTCGCGGAATCCGCCTGGGGCCGCGCTCGATGGTGCAGCTGCGGCTGCCCGCGCGCGAGATCGGCGAGGCGCTGGCGCTGACCGGTCGCGATCTCTCGATCGGAAGCGAGCGCGTGCACCTGGGCATGGCGCGCGTGAAGCCGCTGGCGCCCTCGGCTCAGCTGCGCTCGGTCGCGGTGACGATCACGGGCTGCACCGGCCCCAGCTTCCACACCGCGCTGCGCCGCGAGCTCGCCGCGCTCCCGCTCGGGCAGGACGTCGCCACGATCGAGATCGAGGTGGGCGCGCAGCAGCTCTTGCGCGCCCGCGTGCGCACGGTGATCGGCTACACGGTCACGCTGCGCCGCCTTCGCCCCCACGCCTCGCTGTGCATCCAAGCCCATGGCCTCGGCGCTCGCCGCCACATGGGCGCGGGCGTGTTCCTGCCGAGCATCGATTCCCTCGCCGATCCTCTTGCTCCCTAAGCTTGACCGAAGCGCTCGACCGCCCCTCCCCCGCTCGACGCTCGCGGCCTCGCCGACGTGCCGTTGACGGGCTCCTGGCCCGCTTCCCCTCTGGGGGGAGCGGGCCATCTTCATGTGGTGCGTACGGGCCAGGGCGATCTTCGTGCGATCGATCCGCTATGCTGGTTCTCGTCGCATGGTGGATCTGCATGCTCGCCGCCGCTCCTCCCGCCTCGCGATCGCGGCGCTGTCGCTGCTCGCGAGCGCGGCGTGCCGGCGTGCGCCCGCCGAGCCCCCGCCCCCGCTCCCCCTCCCGCCCCTGCTCCCCGAGGGCGGCGCGGTGTTCTTCGTGGGCAACAGCTTCTTCGGCTGGGGAGAGCGCCCGCTCCCGCAGTGGGTGGCCGCGCTCGGCTCCGCGGTAGCTCCTCCGCTCCCGCTCGAGGTCGGGGCGCACATCGTGTTCGGCGACGCTCCGCTGGCCGAGCTGCTCGACCACCCCACCACCCAGGCTGCGCTCGCTTCGGGCCGCTACGAGGTGTTCGTGGTGCAGGGTCACGAGTACGAGGCCGTCGATCGCAAGGCCGAGTTCCACGCGACCCTCCGCGAGCTCGACCGAGCGGTGGTGGCCGCGGGCGCGCACACGGTGCTGTTCATGACCTGGGACTTCCCGTTTCGCCCGTTCATCGACGAGGTCTCGGCGTCCTATGATGCGATCGGGCGCGAGCTCGGGATCCCCGTGATCCCCGCGGGCCTGATCTACGAAGATTGCCGCCGCGACCCGCCGGCGGGGCGGGCTCCGTACTTCCTCACCGCCAGCGCCGAGCACCCCGAGGGCGACCTGCATCCGAACGAGATGGGCACCGCGGTCAATGCGTACGCAACGTTTGCGCTGCTCACCGGTCGCAACCCCGAGGGTGCGATGTTCGAAGCGCCCGGCAACACCAATGATGCGGCGCTGAGCCGCACCCTGTCGGATCGGGCGTGGAGGCGGGTGGCTCCGCGGCTCGAGCCGAGCCCTCGCTCGACCCCGAGCCCGCGCTCGAACTGAGGTCGCCACCATGCGCACCAGCCTGCTGCCCCTCGCCCACATGCTGCGCGCTCGGCTGGCCCGCGTGCCCCGACTCGGCGGGCTCGCGCCGAGCGACCCTCGTCAGCTCGCCCGCCGCAGCTGGGAGCTCGCCCCCGGCAGCGAGGCCGTGACCCCTCCCGCGTACTTCTTGCCCGGCCAGCTCGAGCGCGTCCGCGGCTGGGCGTTCAGCGAGGAGCACCCGCGACACGCGATGCTGGGCGGCTTGCACGTTCTGCACGGCCCTGCCCGCGCGTACCTGCTCGAAGACGTGTGGCTCATCGACGGCGTGCTCTACAAGGGCCGCGCGTGCGCCCACCTCTCGCCGCGTCGCAGCCGCGTGCCGCACCTGCACGTGCGCGCCGAGCTCGATCACGCGGCGATCTACTGCACGGCGGCGGGCAACCGCTGGTTCGGGCAGTGGCTCATGGACGACTGCCCCAGCTACTTCCTCGCGCGCGAGCACGGCACGGCGCTCACCACTGCCATGCCCGATCACCACGCTCCCCACGCGCCCGACTACGAGCGCCGCCTGGGCATGACCCCCACTCGCTTGCGCAGCGCATTCTTGCGCCAAGCGCTGCTGTTCTCCGACGTCGGCCAGAACCCGGACAAGCACCGTCGCTTTCGTGCGATGAGCGAGGCGCTGCTGCGCGGCAGCGATGAGCGCTCGCACCCCGGCGTGTTCATCGTGCGCGGGGCGACGGGCGAGCGCCGCGTGCTGCGGGGCGAGCTCGAGCTCGCCGAGCGGCTGGCCGCGCGCCGCGGCCTACGGATCCTCGACCCCTTGCGCGCCGACCTCGAGACGATCGTGCGCACGTGCGCGGGCGCTCGCGCGGTGGTGGGCGTGGAGGGCAGCGGCCTCATCCACGGGATCCTGGCGATGCGCCCCGGCGCCTCGCTGCTCGCGCTGCAGCCCCCAGGGCGCTTCGTGGGGCTCTACAAGCACCTCACGGATCGCGACGGTCAACACTTTGCCTTCGTGGTGGGGCAACCCGAGGGCGAGGACTTTCGCATCGACCCCGACGAGGTCGAGCGCACGCTGGACCTCCTGCCCCCCATGCCGGCCTGATGCCCGAGCGGCTCAGTGAGCGTCGGGCCAGCCATCGACCACCTGCGCCAGCGTGCGCACATGGGGCTCGCGCATCACGCCCAGGTGATCGGCCGCAACGTCGCGCACGCTCACCTGCGCGGCTCGCTGGCTCCATCCTTGCGTACCATCGACGATCCTCCACTTGGGGGACGGCGCTTTGGTGGCTCGCACCACCCACAGGCGGGCCTCGACGAAGCTGCTGTGCGCGCAGAACCTTCGCACCTCGGCCTCGAGCTCGGGTCCGTCGATCGGCAGCTCGCCGGATCGGGTGGCCAGCTCGCCCGTGCGACGAGCCGAGCCCATGAAGCGCCGCCGGACCGCGACCGTGAGGCGCTCGCGCTGGCGCTGGAGTCGACGGCGCAGCTCCTGCGGGGCTCGCCAGGCCTGGACCACCGTCTCGGCGTAGTCGCGCACGCGCAGCGCAGCGTCGATGTGGACGGCGCTGGGCAGCACCGCATCGACGACGACCACTGCGGCGACGCGCTCGGCCGCCGCCTCGAGCTGACGTGCCACCTCGTAGGCCACGATGCCGCCAAAGCACAGCCCCAGCAGGTGATAGGGCCCCCTCGGCTGGTGCGCGCGGATGACCTCGAGGTAGCGCGCGGCGATCTCGGCCAGCGTGGGTCGCTCGCTTCGCTCGGCGGAGTAGCGGATCGGCACATGGATGCCGATCACCGAGCGATCGCCGCGCAGCGCCAGCGCCAAGTCTTGGTAGAGGTGCACGCCCAGCAGGCAGAACAGCGGGGCTCGGTCGTCGGAGCCCGCGCGCAGGCGGACCACCAGCGGGGCCTCGCGATCGAGATCATGGCGGATGCGGATCGCGAGTCGCTCGATCGTGGGGGCCTCGAAGAAGGCCCGGAGCGGGACCTCGAGCCCGGTCTGCTCTTGCAGTCGCGTCAGCACGCGGGTCGCGAGCACCGAGGTGCCGCCCACCGTGAAGAAGTCGCAATCGACGGGCACGTCGGGTGAGTCGAGGACCTCGCGCCAGATCGCAGCGATGCGGGTCTCGGTGTCGAAGCGCGGGCGCAGCACGGGCACGTCGGCCACGGCCGGCGGGGGCAGCCGACCGCGATCGACCTTGCCGTTGGCGTTGAGCGGGAACGCATCGAGCCGCATGTAGACCGCCGGCACCACCGCCGCGGGTAGCCAGCGCCGTGCGGCCTCGATGAGCGCCTCGCGGCCGGCCTCGCCCACCCAGTAGGCCGTGAGGCGCGGGTCGCCGCCCTCGCCGGGATGCGCGACCACGAGCACGTGGGAGACCCCAGGCACCTCGGCGAGCCGCGCCTCGATCTCGCCGAGCTCCACGCGGAAGCCACGGATCTTGACCTGATGGTCGAGCCGACCGCACCACTCGATGCGCCCATCGGGCAGCTCGCGACACAGATCGCCGGTGCGATAGAGGCGCCCGAGATCTGCGTGATGGAAGAAGCGCGCCGCCACGAGATCGGGGCGGCGCCAGTACCCGCGGGCGAGGCCTCGCCCCCCGATCACCAGCTCGCCCTCCACGCCCGCGGGCACCGGGCGCAGGGCCTCGTCGACCACGAGCAGCTGCGTGTGATCGATGGGCCGCCCGACGGTGATGCGATCGCAGCCGGGCTCGATGCGCTCCAGCGAGGACCAGATGGTGGTCTCGGTGGGGCCGTACATGTTCCAGAGCTCTTCGCCAGCCGCCAGCAATCGCTCGGCGAGCCCCAGCGGCAGCGCCTCGCCGCCGCAGAGCATGCGCAGGCGCTGGCCGTCCCCGCGATAGCCGGCGTCGAGCAGCATCCGCCACGTGGCTGGGGTGGCCTGCATGACGTGGATGTCGCCGCGCTCGAGCCTCCGCCGCAGGCGCCGAGGATCGCGGATGGTCTCGCGATCGGCGATGACCACCGTGGCCCCGACCCACAGCGGCAGGTAGAGCTCGAGGCCCGCGATGTCGAAGCCGGTGGTGGTGACCGCGAGCAGCCGCTCGTCGCGGCGCAGGCCTGGGGTGTTGGCCATCGAGCCCAAGAAACTGGCCAGCGCCCGGCGCGTGACCTCGACGCCCTTGGGCCGGCCGGTGGAGCCCGAGGTGAACATCAGGTAGGCGAGCGCATCCGGCGATGCGAGCGGGGGAGGCGTGGTGGGCCAGCCCGGGCCGGCCTCGAGCTCCTCGAGCACCAGCAGCTCGTGCGGACCGGCGACCTGGGACAGCGGACCGTGGGGATTCACGATCAACACCTCGGGCGCGGCGTCTTCCATCACCAGCCGCAGACGCTCGCGCGGGTGGTCGGGGTCGAGGGGCACGTAGGCGGCACCGGCCTTGAGGACGGCGAGCAACGCGACCAGCTCGGTCGCCCCGCGCCGCAGCGACACCCCCACCCGCCGCTCGCCCTCGGGACCCGTACCGGTCGGCCACCCCGCGAGCAGGCGATGGGCCAGCTGATTCGACAGCCGCTCGAGCTGCGTGTAGCTCAGCGTGGCGTCGGTTGCCTCGACGGCGGTGGCCTCGGGCCAGCACGACGCCGAGCTTGCCAGGCGCGTGATCAAGTCATCCGCGGGACCGAGAGCGGCAGCATCCACCGACTCTGTCACTAGCGCCATCGCGAGCGATGCGTTAGTGCACAACGTGCCATTTTCTTAGTCGTGTGAATTGACCCGACTATTCTCCAATCGAATCGGCTCGCTCGGTCCACGGTCACCCATGAGCGACGAGCTGGCGCCTCGTCCGCCCCGACGGGCGAACCCCTTGCGCTTCGGGCTGCACGGCTGGCCACCGCGGCAAGCCACCGCGGCGAGCGGCGGGGCTCGCCGCGGCCGGCGGCGGCTCAGTACTCGTAGCCACGCACGCCGACCTTGATCTCGGCGAGCACGCCGAAATCCACGGTCGGCTCGCCCGGACCACGTCCGGCGGCGAACACATCGACGAACGGCGAGATCCCAATGCGCGTATTGGGCTTCGTCGACGCCAGCTGGCCCGCCTTTCCCAGTGGATACCAGTAGATCCACGATTCGAAGCGCAACATGTGCACATCATCGAACGGGGTATAGCCAGCGCTCGAGCCGGCGGCCGCGTAGCTCACCGCGGGGCCGAGACCAAACTGCGAGAGCACCCGGCCCGCGCGCCCCTTGCCGCTCTGGATGCTCACCAGCACCGGCACGGTGACGGCGAACACCGGCGTGGTCACCGGCCCATCGATGACCACGGGCACGGTGAAGGCGAAGGTGCTGGGATCGCCATCATCGAGCAATACCCCCACGGGGTCGGAGCTGGACCAGCGCCGGTCGTAGCGGACGATCACCTGCGGAGCCACCCGCGCCTTGCGGGGTGGATGCACATAGGCGAGGAATCGCGCCATCGTGTGGATGCTGTGGCGGGTCTCCTTGCGCGGGCCCATCACTCCGCCGTCGGGGGAGAAGCGGAACGACTGGACCCCCCAGCCCGCCGCGAGCGAGAGCATGTAGAACTTCGACGCGCTCGCCGAGTCTTCCGCGGTCACGTCGCGGATCCAGTCGAACACGCCGCCCACGCGCCACGCCCCCGAGAAGCCATTGAGCGAGTCGATCCCCGCGCGCCCGCTGCCGCTCGCGCTCGACTGCGTGACCGGCAGCCGCCCCCGCAGCCCGACCCGGTAGTTGTTGCAGACCTCGGGTGCGTCGTCCTTGCACAAGGGACCGATGGTGAGATCGCCGCCGAGGTCGAGCTCGCTGCCGCGATCGGCGATGTCGAGCTGCGCAAAAGGTGCGGGCGAGACCTCGGCCTTGCGGCTCGAGCCCTCGCCGCCCTCGCCGTCCTCGGGGTCTTCGTTGGTCCCGCCGCCGCCTCCGCCCCCGGTGGGAGGGGGCAGGCCCTCGGGTCGCGGCGGCGGCTCGGGATCCGGCGGCTCGGGCGGCGGATCGGGATCCGGCGGCGGGTCGTTGGGGTCGGGGTCCGGATCGGGATCAGGGTCCGGATCCGGCGGCGGATCATTGGGATCCGGCTTGTTGGGACCGGGGTCGTTGGGGTCCGGAGGATTGTTGGGGTCGGGCGCCACGTTGGCGCCGACCAGGCCCCCCAGCGCCCACGCGAAGACCAGGCCCGTCACGCTCATATGCGCAGCTCCAGCTCGCCATAGCCGCCATCGAGGCGCAGCTCGAGCTGCTGGTCATCGGCGGTGCCGGGCAGGTCGACCGTCACGCGGTACTTCGCGTTGCCGATGCCAAACACGCGAACCTTGATGCGGGTGTCGGCGTCGTCGATCGACCCGCTCCAGCTGCGCTCTTGATCCCCGTCGTGGGAGATGCGCTTCTTGCAATCCACGAAGGCGTAGAAGCGCTCGATCGTGCCATCGACGGGGGTCAGCTTCACAGTCAGCGAACGGGCCATGGGGTCGTGGTCCTCCTCGGAGAGAACCAAGAGCATACAACGAGCGCCCGACTCGGCCTACTCGACGCGCGTGACGACTAGCGAGACCCAGGCGCGGCTCGGCTTGGCGCCCACGCGGATCTCGAAGCGGTGGTCGTCGGCGTCGAGCACGTAGAGCACGTCGCCTGGGCTAATCCGCACCTTCTCGTGATCCACGTCGCCGTCGACCTCGTCGGTGCTCGAGACCTTCATCGACAGCCCGCGGTCGGCGAAGAACCCGGGCGCGTCGTAGGCGTATTCGCGCACGGGGTGGCCCTCGTCGTCGAGGCGCAGGTCTTCCTCGGTCACGAAGTAGAGCCAGTCCTCGTCCCCAAAGCGCACATAGTAGAAGTCGGCGTCTCCGCGGGTGCTGTCGGTGATGAGCGACGCAAACTCGCGCAGCGCCTCGGGGTTCTGCTGAAGGTTCTTGCGCGCCTGCTCGATGAGATCGTCGGTATCGACCCCGACCATGACATCGCGGAGGCTCATCGCGACGTCGGCTGCGCCCTCGGCCAGGCCGCCGTCGTGCAGGCGCACCTGGGCGATCTCGAGGATGAGATCGTGCAGGTAGGCCGGCGGCGGCGGGTTGCCGAGGTTGTTGAAGGTCTCCATCGTGACCCAGCCGTTCTCGTCGACGCAGGCCGTGAAGGCATCGGCGCCGGTGTTGAGCTCGTAGGTGTCACAGTGTGCGGGCAGCTGCGCCTCGACCTCGCGGCCCATCTCCACGATCAGGCGCTCGAATTCCCACTCGGGCAGGTCCCAGGCCGGCGAATTGCCCTGCCCCAGCGGCTCTTGCGAGGTGCCGCCCAGGATGAACGCGTCGTTCTCGAACACGGTGAAGGTGAGCTCCTCGACGCGCGGCTCGGGCACCAGCCCGCGGATGCTCATCCAGTCGGGATCGGAGTAGTCGTGCGCGGTCTCGATCTGCCCACCGATGCTGTTGACGCTGGCCACGCTGGCATTGCCGAGATCGGTGCCCTTGAACGGGAGCGCATTGGCGTTGACCTTGGTGGTCAGCACGAAATCGCCCTCGACCACGGTCAGCCCGCGCGCCTTCGACACGAACCCGGGGTGGTTGCCGTAGGGCCCGAAGCGCTCGGCCATGTCCTCGAAGTTGGTGACGACGTCGACCAGCGTGAGCGGCAGCGAATTGGGGGCGACCGGGTAGAGCCCGTCGGGGTGGTCCTCGTTGACCGCGCCGCGCCGCCACTGCGCATTGGGGTGGGTACCGACCACGTGGGTCAGCATCACCTGTGCCACCGTGTCGGGCGGGATGAAGTCGTCGGTGACGCCCACGCCCAAGAGGTTGGCCAGCGCCCGCGCCGGCGGGATTCCGACCGAGGCCGACAGCGCGATGAGCTCCTCGAGGTTGGTGCCCTGGAGGTTGGCGTTGTCCGGGGTCATCCTGAGCAGCTGGCGCATGTTCTGCGCCGCCGGACCGAGCTCCGCGACCTCGTCGCTCGACAGGTTCGACAGCTGATCGAGCGAGTTGACCATGAGCGGCGTGATGTCGAGATCGGCCAGCCACACGCCGGCCAGGGTCGCGCGCGGCATCGCGCGCAGCTCGTCGAGCGTGAGCTCGTTGTCGAAGCCCGTGACGTCGAGCGCGAGGTAGCGCAGCTCGACCTCGCGGCTCTCGCCCACGGCGATGGGGGCCGGCGGGGTCTCGTCGGGCAGCGGCACCGTGTCTTCGCTGCACGCGGGCAGCAGCAGGCTGCCGGCCAGCACGAGCAGCGAGGGGGCGAGGGTTTGGCTTCGCATCGTGGGTTCCGTGATCTCTTGGAGCTAGAGCACTTGGGCGACCGCGACCTCGAGGGTCGAGTCGTCCTCGGGCACGACGAAGCGAGCGCGATAGCGAGTGCCGTTGTCGTCCTCGAAGTAGTAGTGGCTCTCGCCCGTGGGCAGCGCGAGCTTCTCGTGGGCCGTGTCGGCGAGCCCGACGACGTTGGTCGCGGAGGCGCGCCGCGTGAGCTCGGGATCGGCGAAGAAGCCGGGGCGGGCGTAGTCGTAGGCCGCCGCGGCCGGGCGATCCTCGGGCGCGGTGAAGTACAGATAGGCACGACCGTCTTCCGCACGCCGGTAGTAGAAGTCGACCGGGTCGTTGGCGTCCTTGTAGTCGCCGAGCAGGAAGTCGGAGATGTCGCTGGCCTGCTCTTGGAGGTACGGACGCACGGCCTCTGCGGCCTCGGAGCCCGTCAGGCCGCAGGGGATGTCCTCGATCGTGAACGCGATCTCCACACCCTCGGGGAACGTGGCAAAGCCGCTGTCGTGCAGCCGCACCTGCGCCACCTCGAGGATCGTCTCCCACACGTACTGGTCCTCGGGCGGGTTGCCGAGCCCGAGGAACACGAAGTACTCGATCCAGCCGAGCGGGTTGCCGTTGCGGCCCACGTCGACCGAGGCGGAGCCCAGCAGGTACGTGACCGAGAACGGGGGCAGGTTCACGTAGTCGCGGTAGGCAGCATCGGTCACGAGGAACTCGATGTCCCACGGATCGCGTGACCACACCGAAGACGCCGAGGTGGGCGCGCCGGGCAGGTTGCCCTGGCACACCCCCGAGCCCGTGCACGAGGGCACGAACTGCGGGTGCTCGCCGACCTTGAAGCGCAGATCGATGGTCAGGTCTTCGATGAGACCCTCCACGCGGAATTTCTCGGGGTCGTTGAAGTCGAACTCGAGCTCGTCCTCGTA
The DNA here is from genome assembly GCA_041600735.1 of Nannocystaceae bacterium. Taxonomy (GTDB): domain Bacteria; phylum Myxococcota_A; class Polyangia; order Nannocystales; family Nannocystaceae; genus Paraliomyxa. Next base: position 19,141 of record JBFIJN010000013.1, on the reverse strand, counting down.
GGTGGGACCGGTGCGATCGACCACGATCGAGGCGAAGCCCTTGCCTGCGCCCGCGTCGATTCGATCGGCGTCGATGCCATCCACCACCCGCAGGTTGGAGTCGGCCTTCGCGATCATCTTGAAGTCGGGGCCGAACACCTCGCCTTGCACCGGGTAGCTCGGGTCGATGACGCCCGGGTGCGCACCCGCGGGGCCGTAGCGATCGGCCAGCGTGGAGAGGTTGGAGAGCGCATCACCCAGCGTGAGGCCGAGCGTGCCGCCCTCGCCCGCCGCGGGGTGGGTGGCCACGAAGTTCTCGCGAAACGAGGCGACCAGCGCGTCGGTGGTGATGACCGTCTCGGTGCGCTCGATGCCGAGGACGTCGGAGAGGATCGTGCCGTAGTCGTCGATGATCCACGAGAGCGCGTCGGCGAGCCCCGCGAGGCCCTCGCTCGACGTGCCCGAGACGTCGACGTTGGCCGAGGTCATCGTGAGCAGGCGGACCATCGCGTACTCGGCACTGGTCTGCCACGTGCCGTCGGGGCCCACGAAGGTCTGCCCCAGCGGGGTGAGCGAGCAATCGTGGTGCGGGTCGGGATCGTCGAATTGCCAGGCCAGCCCGCAGGCGTCGCGGACGGTCGTGAGCGTGTTGGTGAGCAGCGGGGTGGAGTCGAGCTCGAGCAGCAGGATCTCGTCGGCCCGCTCGCCGAACAGCTCGGCGACCTCGTCCTTGTTCATCTCGAGCGTGAGCGGAGCCGGAGCGGCATCGGCGAGGCGCAGCTCGAACACGGCCTCGGTCCCGAGCGGCGGCGCATCGCTCTCGTCACCCTCGTCGCCCGCGGTGTCGAGCGGAGGGTCGGTGATGTCCCCCGCGTCCTCGCGACCCGACGGCGACCCACAGCCGCCGAAGACGGCGAGCATTCCCACGACGGACCACCAACGCATCACCACTCATCATCCGCCATCTGCCCGGGGAATTCGAGCCCCTACGCGCGTTTTCCCGCGCGCGAGGTCGGCGTCGGGTCGCCTCGTTCAGGCGCTCGGGGGCGGAGGCGGAGGCGGAGGCGGGCGCTGTCCACCCGGCGGCGTTCCGGCCGGCGGGGATGCGACGGGCGTCTCGGCGGGCGCGTCGGGGGCGGGCTCGGGCTCGGGGGCGGGCTCGGGGATGGGCTCGGGTCCGGTCTCGGCCGGCGCATCGCTCGGCGCGGCCTCGGGCTGCTTGCGCGGACGCTTGCCGCCGCCGAAGCGAAACTTCGCATGAAGCGCAGCGACCCCGATGAACAGCTTGTATGTACCGTTGCCGAGATCGTAATCGGACTCGGTCACCGTACGCGGCAAGATCCCTTGGAGCCGCAGGTCGCCGAGCACGCTGAAGCGCTCGGAGACCGCGTACTCTACGCCGGCGCCGCCCAACAGGCGATTGCCGTCCGGCGAGGACATGTCGATCGTGGAATCGGGCGAGGCCCCGGATTGATAGCCGAGCATGCCGGAGAGCCGCAGCTTCGGCGTGACCTGGCCGCGCACGTTGAGCTCGGCGTGGACCGTGTTCTTCCAGTCGCGCACGAGGTCTTGCGGCACGCTCTCGCCGATGCCGAGCGCCGGCTGGGCCAGATCCGGCGAGGTCAGCGTGATGTTGACGACGTCGAACGCGGAATAGAGCACATACGCGAGCGCGCCATCGATCGAGACCTTGGGGTGCACCTGGTAGCCGAGGCCCAGCGTGATGCGCTTGGGCAGCGAGAGCTCGATCTCGGCCTTGCCCCTCACCAGCGGCTCGAACTGGATCCCCTGCGCGGCGAGGTCTTGGGTGAAGAACTCGTCGTCCATGTTCAGCGTGAAGTCGCCGCGCAGCCGCAAGCGCGAGCCGTGCTGATACACGACCGCGATGTCGAGCTTCTTGGTCGGCCGCAGCGCAACGCCGGCGTTGAACGAGGCGCTGTGCGACCAGGCCGGGCCGATGTCGGCCTGTCGAGCGAGCAGATCGAGCTCGCGCACGGTCGAGGGCGCGTCGGGCCCGAAGCTGTTGGGCTGGTTGATCGGCGGCTGCGCCAGCCCCTGACCAAACGCCCCCACCGCCGCGAAGTCTTGCACCTTGGACAGCTGCATGATCGAGAGCACGTAGCTGACGCCCGCTCCGATCGAGATCACGTCGTGCAGCTTGAGCCCGGCCGAGACCGTCGTGTGCGTGGAGATGAGCGTGATCGACTGCGCCTGGAAGCGCTGGTCGCCCTCGTGCGGCAGGGTGAGCAGCGCGGCGTAGGGGATGTAGAAACCCGCGCCGAGGGTGAGGCGATCGGCGATCACCGGGATGCCCACGAACGCGTCGATGAGCGGGCCCACCGGGGTCGCACCCACGGCCTGGGTCGACCCGGTGCGGCTGGGATCGATGTCGCTCGGATCGACGGGATCGGAGAAGTCGAAATTGTCGGCGTACTGGTACTGGCCGCGACGCTCGCGCTCGTAGCCGATCGAGCCGAAGATGAGCCCCGCGCCGACGTCGAGCTCGGTGCGCTCGAGATAGCCGAGCTGCGCGGGGTTGAAGTGCACGGCGGCCGCATCGCGAGCGACGGGCGAGGACTGACCGCCGCCGATCGAGGGTGCATCGAAGCCCGACGCGGCGGCCGTGCTCGCGACGGACCCGACCGCGAGTAGGGCGAGCACGGGGAGCAGGCGACCGGACGAAGGGTTGACGAGCGCCACGGAGGGCCTCCTATATCACGGTGCGAGCTCGCCCGGGGCGGTCTGGGAGGGTCCGGCGGCGGCCGCTTCCGCTGGCAAGCCGCGACCGGTCGTCAGGTACACCGCAAAGCTGGCCAGCCAGTGCCCACCTTCGTAGTGCGCGTCGCTCACCGCGGCGAGGCCCGCCTGCGCGTGGCGCTGCGAGGCCGCGTACAGCGTGGGCCGGCGCGGGTCGTCGGCCGGCAGCGCCTGCGCGATGCCCTCGAGCATCCACGCGCGGCTGAGGCTGAGGCCATCGAGGTGCACGAGCTTGCCGTCGCGGCGATCGGTGGCGCCGGCGACCGGCAGCCACGGGCTCCGCGGATCGCGGGGAATCTCGGGCAGCGCGCGCTCGAGCCAGCGCGCGAGCTCGGCCGGCGGGAGCACGCGGCGCACGAGATCGGCCGCGCCCAGGCACGGCGAGAGGAAGTCGTGACCCGAGGGCTCGAGGTGGAGCGCGCACTCGCGGTCGCCCGCGTGCATGCGCCGGATCCAGGCCTCGAGCTCCGCGGCGAAGGCCGCGTCGCCGGTCTCGCGGGCCCAGTCGAGCGTGAGCCCCAGCGCAAACGCGGTCTGACTGTGCTCGCCGCTGCGGATCGGATAGTCGAGCTTGGCCAGCCACGCCCGCAGCCGCGCGGCGGCGAGGCGCTCGAGCGGAGCCAGGGCCGCCGCGAAGCGCCGCGCCTCGGGGTCGTCCCACGCGCGCAGCTCGGCCGCGAGCTGGAGCAGCCAGGCGAGGCCGTAGGGGCGTTCGAAACCCGTACGATCGTCTCGTTCTAGATAGGCCACCTCACCTGCGATCGCCTCGGGCCGCAGGCTGTGGGCGAGCGCCGTGCGGGCCGGGCCCGCGAACGCGGCCGCGGGAAATCGCCGAGTCAGGCGCACGAGCAACCAGTGTCCGTGCACGGCCGAGTGCCAGTCGAAGCAGCCGAAGAACGCGGGGGTGAGGGCTCGCGGGCTGCCCACGTCCTGCGGGCCTGCGAGCACGTGGGCCAGCTTGTTGGGATACTCCCGCCCCACGCAGGCGAGCGCCATGGCGGCGAAGCGCTCGGCCTGGTCCTCGGTGAGCGGCGGCCGGGCGGCGGGCTCGGGCTCGATGCGCACCACCGCGTCCGCCGACGCGGCGCCGGCCCGAGCCACGGGGGTCGAGCCCACCGCGGGTGCTCGCTCGTCCGACTCGTGCGGCGCGGGCCCGGGCGGGGTGCAGCCGGCCGCGAGCCCGAGCAGGACCACCGCACGCCAGGCCGCTGGCGATCGCATCCTCGGCATGCCCCGATCATAGCCCCGGTCCAGGCACGCCGCGCGCCATGGGTATACTCTGCGGCCGTGTCGGTGCTGCGGACCCTAGTCAGCTCCTCGCGCGCCCTCATCACGGGGGCCAAGGAAGTCGCCCGTTTTCGCGAGATCGCCAAGGTGTTCATCACCCATGGCTTCGGCTGGGTGTTCGCGCAGCTCAAGCTGCGCCGCGAGCTGCAGCCCGACCTCGAGGGCGCCGATCTAGCTCGAGCCACCCTCGCCAGCCCCGACACCGGCAAGCGCCTGGTCGCGGCGCTCACCGAGCTCGGGCCCACCTTCGTCAAGCTGGGGCAGATCCTCTCCACGCGCTCCGATCTGCTGCCCGACAGCATCATCGTCGAGCTCACCACCCTACAGAACAACGTCGAGCCGCTCCCGTTCTCCGAGATCGAGGGGCAGCTGGTGAAGACGCTGGGCAAGGGCTGGCGCGAGCGCTTTGCCACGTTCGACGAGGAGCCGCTGGCCTCCGCCAGCATCGCGCAGGTGCATCGCGCCACGCTCGTGCGCGGCGGCGAAGGCGACGATCCCGGCACCACCGTCGAGGTCGCCATCAAGATCCAGCGCCCCGGCGTGCGCCCCAAGATCGAGAGTGACCTCGGGATCCTCTACGCGATCGCCGGCTGGGTCGAAGAGGCGATCGACGAGGCGCAGGCCATGGATCTGCGCGGCATCATCACCGACTTCACCAAGTCGATCTCGCAGGAGCTCGACTTCAAGATCGAGGCCCGCAACATCGAGCGCTTCCAGCGGAACTTCGCGGGGGTCGAGGCGGTGGCCTTCCCCGCGGTGTTCGACGAGCTGTCGAGCACCGAGGTGCTGTGCATGGAGTTCCTCTCGGGTCGCAAGTTCAGCGATGTGCTGGCGGCCGGCGAGAGCACCGAGGAGATCGTGAAGGTCTACTTCGAGGTGGCCTACAAGATGCTGTTCCACGACGGCTTCTTCCACGGCGATCTCCACCCCGGCAACGTGCTGATGCTGCCGGACGGGCGCCTGGGCGTGCTCGACTGCGGGATGGTGGGGCGCCTCTCGCCCTCGATGAAGGAGAAGCTCGTCGACATCTTGTGGGCCGTGCTCAACGAAGACCTCGAGGCGGTGGCGCGGGCGTTCTGGGCGCTGTCGATCCGCCACGGCCCCGTCGACTACCAGGCGTTCGAGACCGACGTGATCGAGATCGCCGAGCGCTACATCGTGGGGCTGCCGCTGTCCGAGATCCAGATCGGCCTGCTGTTCGCCGAGATCGTGGGCGGTGCCACCAAGCACCAGGTGCGCATGCCCACCGACTTCACGATGATGTTCAAGGCCATCATCACCACCGAGGGCATGGCCAAGGCGATCGCGCCCGACCTCGACCCGGTCGAGCTCGCACGGCCCCACATCGAGGAGATGGTCGCGGCGCGCTACACCCCCGAGCGCATCAAGCAGCAGGCGCTGGCCGACTTCGGCGTGTTCTCGCGGATGTTCCGCAACCTGCCCAACTCGGTGCCCGACCTCATCGACGAGCTACGCGGCGGCAAGGTGGCGCTCGCGCTCGCGCCCAAGACGCTCGAGGCCTGGCAGCAGGCCGCCGACGCACGCGCGCGCCGGGCCCTCAACGCCGCGCTCACGATCGCGTGCCTCGTGTGCGGCACCTATGCGCTGGGGCTCGGGCTCCCGATCTGGCCGCTCGTGGGGATCCCTGCGCTCTCGGCCGCGTTCTTCTTCGCCGCCGGCGTGGGGGTGTTCTCGCTGTGGCGATGATGCGAGCGGCCCTGGCTTGCGCCGCGCTGCTCTCGATCGCTCCCGCGTGCGCGACGATCCGCGGCGAGCTGCCCGCACCGCAGCCGCGGGCCCCCGAGGCGGCAGTAGGCGTGGCGGCACCGTGGCTCGCGGGCGCCGCCGAGATCGACATCACCCCGCCGCCCGGGTACCCGATGGCGGGGCACAGCTTCGAAGGCGCCGTGGGCCTCGGGGTGTGGACGCGGCTGCGCGCGCAGGCGCTGTACTTCGAAGATGCGCGCGGCGTGCCGCTCGTGCTCGTGGTGGGCGACCTGTGGGCGGTGGAGCCGGGGCTCGTCGATCGCGTGGCGCAGCGGCTGCACGAGCATCCCGGGCTCGAGCACGTGGGGCGCGAGCACCTCGTGATCGCGGCGACCCACACCCACCACGGGCCCGGCCTGTTCTCCACCGCACGCACCTACTCGGCCTTTGCCGCGCCCGAGGGGGGTCACGATCCGGGGCTGTTCGAGGCGCTCGCGGGGCGCATGGCCGCGGCGATCGCAGAGGCTGCCGCCGCGCGACGGCCCGCGAGGATCGTGCAGCACACGGTGGCCGTGCCCGCGCTGGCCCGCAACCGCAGCGTGGAGCCGTTCTTGCGCAATGCCGAGGCCAACGCGCTCTTGGTGGCCAACGCGGGGCTCCCCGGCTGCCGCGAGCTCCCCATCGAGCTGTCCCCGATGCCGGGCATCGATCCCTGCCACGCGGTGAGCCCGGTGCTCGACGTGCTGCACGTGATCGAGGCGAGCCCCGACGCCAGCGCCGCGGAAGCGCGCGGCCCCACGATCGCGGTCGCCGGGTTCTTCGCGATGCACCCCACCGCGATGCCCAACAAGACCGAGCTCTACCACGCCGATGTGTTCGGCGTGGCCACCACGCGCGCGCAGGCGCAGCTCGGCGAGGGCGTGGTCGCGCTGTTCAACGGCGCCGAAGGTGATGTCTCGCCGAATTGGAACCCGCAGGGTCGGCCGTCCACGGTGGGGCTGGGCCAGGCGCTCGGCGACGCGCTGGTGGCCGCGCTCGAGGAGCCGGGGCGTGCGCTCGAGGGCACCATCGAGGTCGCGTTCGCCTGGCGGCCGCTCGCCAACCAGCGCTTCACCGACGCCGACGGGGTCGAGCAGCGCACGGGTCGGCGGGCGATCCCGGGCAAGGGCGAGTTCGGCGGGGCCGAGGACGGACGCACGCGGCTCTACGATCGCGGGTGGCGTGAGGGCCAGCGCCGCCGTCGTCCTCGAGACAACGGGCAGGGGTACAAGCGCCACGCGCTGCCGTGGCCGATCTCGATGGTTGCGCCGCCGCGCGGGATGACTCCGCGAGCCGTACCGCTCGGCGTGGTGCAGCTCGGCAACCTCTCGCTGGTGACGCTGCCCGGCGAGCACACCACGATCATGGGTCAGCGCATCGGCCAAGCCGTGGCCCGCGTGCGGCCCGCTGCGACGGTGGTGCGGGTGGGCTTGGCCGGCGCCTACCTCAGCTACCTCACCACCCCGCAGGAGTACGCGCTCCAGCACTACGAGGGTGCGTCGATGCTCTACGGCGAGCAGGCGGGCATGCTGGTCGCGCACCACCTCGGCGAGCTCGCGCGCACGGGCGGCGTGGAGCGGCCCGCGGAGTTTCGCTACCGGCCCGGCAAGATCCGCCGCTGGCGACTCGATCGCTCGCGGCTGCGCGCGCTGCCACAGCTCGAGGAGCGACTCGCGGGGCAGCTCGACACCGGGCCGCGGCTCGGGCTGCCGCGCTTCTACCTGTGGGATCGCGCGCCCGCGTGGCCCAGCGACGACCCGCGCGCTCGCACCACGCCGCGCGTGCGCGTGGAGGCGTGGAGCGAAGCGGAGGGCTGGCGACCGCACGCGCCGGGCGGCATGCCGATCGACGATCGCACGGGCAACCTCGTGCTGATGCTGACCCACGTCGACGGCGCGCGCTGGCGCTGGGGCGTGTGGTGGCTCGATCCCGGCGCCGCGCCCGAGCAGCCGCTGCGCTTCCACGTGGAGACGGTTGGCGAGGGCTCGGTCTGCTCCGAGACGTTCACGATCGGCCAGTGGTTTCGCCCCGAAGGACCGGGATGGCTCGAGGCCGGCGAGTGTGCGCCCGACGAAGCCGTCGGCGATGCTCCAGTGGTCGTGGAGCCTCCGTCGCTCGGAGCCCACGAGCCGCCCGCACCGCCGTCACGCATCGGGTACGCTCCCCCTCGATGAGCGCCCCCCGCAAGCATGGCGAGCCGGCCGGCCCCGCCCGACCCCGACAAGAGCCGCTCTACGAGCTCTCGATCCCGACTCCATCGCATGCCGAGCAGGCGCGTACGCTCGTGGCCGGCGTTGGCGCGGGTGCGCTGTCGACCGCCGCCGTCGAGCTCGATGGTCATCCCTACGGCTCGCTGGTGCTGTTCGCCCTGCACGAGGGCGCGCCCGTGTTCTTGGTGAGCGCGCTGGCCGAGCACACGCGCAACCTGCAGGGCTCGCCGCGCTGCTCGCTGCTGGTGGTGGAGGCCGGCCCCGACAATCCGCTCGCGCTCGGGCGGGTCACGCTCGTCGGCCACGCGGTGCCGCTCTCGGGCGAGCTCGCGACCGCGGCCAGCGAGGCCTTCTTGGCGCGCCACCCCGACGCCCGCTTCTACGCCGACTTCGAGGACTTCGGCTTCTGGCGCATGAACGTCAGCGGCGTGCGCTACATCGGCGGCTTTGGTCGCATGTCGTGGGTCGATCCCGAGGGCTGGCACGCGGCACAGCCGGATCCCATTGCCCCCCATGCCGCACGGATCCTCGCGCACATGAACGAAGACCATCGCGAGGCGATGCGGCTCTACTGCGAGGCGTTCAGCCGCGCGGGTGCGGTGCAAGAGGTGAGCATGACCGGGGTGGATCGCTACGGCTTCGAGCTGTCGGCCACCACCGATCAGGGGCCCCGACCGGTGCGCATCGCCTTCGACGGCGAGGTCGGCGACGCGGGGGCCGTGCGCGCACAGATGGTCGCACTGGCCAAGCGCGCCCGCGCCCAGCTGGGCCGCGAGTCGCCGAGCTAGCCGCCGAGCCAATCGCCGAGCCAATCGCCGAGCCAGTCGCCGACCAGCCGCGAGTCAGTCGCCGCTCGCGACCGCGTTGGGCAGCTCGTCCGCGTCGTCGGCGCGCGGCCCGAGGCGCTCGGCCAGCGCCTCGCCGAGCTGCTCGATCACGCGGCACAGCGCGGGGCCTCCCCGCCCCTGCCGCATGCCCTCCACCGCCTGGGCCACCCAGTCCCGCCACATGCGACGGCCGAGCGCCTCGTCGACGCCGCGGTCGGCGAGGATCACCAAGCTGCGCTCTTGCTCCGACACCAGCAGCAGCACCCCGCTGCGGTCGCGGGTGTGGCTGATGCGGCGATCGAAGAACTCCTGCTTGGCGCGGCGGCTGACCGCCTCGGCCCGGCGTGCGTCGGAGGCCAGCCAGCGCGCGGGCACGCGCCCGCTCGACCACCACAGCACCGCCGCCAGCACCGCCTGCAGCGGCAGCAGCCAGGCCAGCGGATCGAGCGGCATCACCTCGGCGAGCCGGGGCGCGCTGCCGATGATCCACGGCCACGCCCAGTCGACCGCGATGACCGTCGCCACCGAGCCCACCCCGGCGACCAGCGCCCGCGCGCCTACGTAGTCGTCGCTGCGCGGCACGACCAGCACCACGATCTCACCGCGGGTGCGGGCCTCGGCCGCCTCGATCGCACGCTCGATCGCAACCTCGTCGTCTGCACTGAGCACCGCCATCACCAACCTCCACTGGCGCCACCGCCCCCAAAGCCGCCGCCGCCTCCCGAGAAGCCACCTCGACTCCCGATCCGGCGCACCAGCGCCGAGGCCAGCCCGCGACCGCTCGTCGACGACAGCATGCGCCCCAGCCCGAACAAGATGCCCATCGCACCGAGGCCCGTGGGCACCGATCCTCGCGCTCTCCAGGCGCCCGGGCCGAGGTTCTCGGTGCCGTAGCCGTCGCGCCAGCGTCGACGCCGACCCATGCGCCAGCGGATCCACAGCGCGACCGCACATGCGATCGACCCGGGCCACCACACCTGCAGGAACACCAGCGCCGCGATCACGCCGATCACGGGCCACAGCCACGTCATGACGAACACCATCACGAGGACCGCCGAGATCATCCCGTACCAGATCCATGGCTGCCCGAGGAACGTGCGCGCCCACCAGCGCGGAGGCGCGGGCTCGGGGGGCGCGATCGTGGGCCCGGCCACGGCGATCAGCGCCTCGACCCCGGCCTGGAGCGCGGCCCCGTACCGCCCCTGTCGCAGGTAGGGTCGCATGTCTTCATGAATGATCCGCGCCGCCACGAGATCGGTGACCTCGCCCTCGAGCCCGTAGCCGACCTCGATGCGGACCTTGTGCTCCTCGACCGCGAGCAGCACGAGGAGACCATCGTCGTGGCCGGCGCGCCCGAGCTTCCACGCCTCGACCACGCGGATCGAGAGCTCCTCGAGCGCATCGCCGTGCAGCGACTCGACCACCAGCACCGCGAGCTGGCGCCCCGTCGCGTGCTCGTAGGCCGCGAGCCGCTCGTCGAGCGCTCGCACCTCGCTCGCCGTCAGCACCCCCGCTTCGTCGGTGACCCGTCCGCGCAGCGCCGGCACCTCGCGCGCCAGCGCCGGGGCGCCCCACAGCCACAGCAGCACGGCCCACACCCACCACCGACCCAGCTCGCGCCGGGCGAGCGGCGCGGGATGAGCCGCGCAGATCACAGCTCCACCTTGGGCGCCACCTCGGCCCCCGCCACCGTGGCCTCGAATGTGGAACGCACGCCAAGCCCCCGCAGCGACGCCCCCAGGCTCGAGGGGAACTTGCGCACGCGAGCGTTATAGATGGCCACGGACTCGATGTAGCGCTTGCGGGCGACCGCGATCCGGTTCTCGGTGCCCTCGAGCTGCGAGCGCAGGTCGCTGAATGCCTGGTTCGCGCGCAGCATGGGGTAGCTCTCCGACACCACCAACAAGCGCGAGAGCGAGCTCGACAGCCGCGCCTGCGCCGCTTCGTACTGACGGAAGCGCTCCGGGTCGTCGAGCAGCGAGGCATCGACCTTGATGCCCGCCACGCTGGCCCGCGCCTCGACCACTCCTTGCAGCGTGCTGCTCTCGAACTCGGTCTCGCCCTTCACGGTCGCGACCAGGTTGGGCACCAGATCGGCGCGCCGCTGATATTGGTTCTGAACCTCGGCCCAAGCGGCGAGCACGGCCTCATCGTCGTCGACGATGCTGTTGTAGCCGATCACGCTGCACGACAGCACCCACGCGCCGAGCACCGCAACCACGACCAGACCGAGCTTCTGCCACTTGTTCATCACTTCGCTCTCCTCTCGCCGCCAGGCGCTGGAACCGGCGCCGCCAACTCGGGGGGGTGGGGTTCCATTCCGCCACCATTCTACACGCATCAGCCCCGCGCCGGCCGAGAGCTGGCGGCCCCGTGCAAAACCTGCGGCCCGTCGCGGTCCGCCCGGCTGCTAACAACGCCGTTGGATGAACCGCGACGAGCCGATCGAGAGCATCATGTCCCCCAACGTCATCGGCGTGGAGGTCAAGCAGAAGCTGAGCGACGTCCGTGCGCTGATGGCCAAGCAGGACGTCAGCCACGTACCGGTGGTCCGCGGTCGCAGGCTGGTCGGGATGATCAGCGCGACCGACCTGCTGCGCATCGACTCCCCTGCCGGCACGCCGCCCGATCACGACCCGTCGATCGAAGCGGTGATGAAGACCGACCTGGTCACGCTGCGCGAGTACGAGTCGATCCAGGACGCGGCCCGACACCTACGCTCCGGCCAGTTCCACGCGCTGCCGATCGTGGACCACGAGGGTGCCCTGCTCGGGCTGGTCACGAGCACGGATCTCATCCGCTATCTCTACGATCGGTTCTAGCGCGCGCTCGGGCGCGCGCGTCAGTACCCGCGCTTGGCCAGCCCGAAGGCGATGCTCCGCACGAACCGCGCCGCGTCGTAGCCGGTGATCCACAGCGGGCCGCCCTGCGCAAGGGCGGCGCTTGCGATGGGCAGACCCAGGTCGAGCGCGACCGCGCCAGGTGGGAACCCATCCCAGGTCGTGCCCCCTTCGGCCACACACCGGACCGGCCACCAGGCGGATGGCCCTCAAGCCCCACGTGGCACCTTCGTGCCAAGAGACCGACTGTACCCGAACCGTTTCGTCGAGACCGGTCCCGGCCCAATTCGAGACTCGGTGTCGCCCGGCACCCCGAACCCCCTCGACCGAAATTTGGCGGCCTGCGTTTGGCAACGTCCAGTGAGATCGAGCTGTGGTAAGAATGACCCGTCGAGGTCTCCATGGGTGCAATCCGAGCTCGAGAGACGACTCTGGATACCCGGCTGTATCGGCTGGTGGCGGTGAAGAAGGCCGCGTACCGCATGGCCGAAAGATGCACGATCGTCCTCGGCTCGCCCAACGGAGACGACGTTCCGATCACGTTCTCATTCCCCCCGAACACGAGTGAGAACGCGGCCGAGGAAGCGATCCGGCTCTTCCACCAAGAGCTCCTCGACGAGGAGTTGCGGGCCACGATCCACGAGGAGACTGACGCGCTGCGCGCCCTCATCCTCGCCCATACCTTCTCCCGGACGGATCTGGTCGAGCGATGACCATCACGCTCGCTCAGAACTTCGAGGGCAACGCTCACTTCGCTCCGCGGGGACCCTACCGGCTCTTGCCCGCCCGGATGACTCGCCTCGATGGTTCCCGATACGTACTCACGAACGACGTCGGCGAGTACGTGGTCCTCGGCCGCGATGACCTCGAGGACTACGTCCGTCACCGCCTTGCTCCTGACAGCCCCACCTACGCCGCCCTGAAGGCGCGCCACTTCCTCTTCGATGATGACTCGCGGGTCGCGATCGATCTCCTGGCGCTCAAGCTCAGGACTCGCGTGGACCGGCTCGCCGAGCTCACGGCACTACACATTTTCGTAGTCACCCTCCGCTGCGACCACACCTGCGCCTACTGCCAGGTGTCCCGGCAAACCGAGGACCGCGCGAACTTCGACATGGACGCCGTCCACGCGGATCTCGCCGTCGACATGGTCTTCCGTAGCCCGGCTTCGCTGCTCAAGATCGAATTCCAAGGCGGCGAGCCACTCCTCAACTTCGAGATCATACGCCAGGTGGTGCTGAGAGCCGAGGAGGTCAATCGAGAGCATCACCGCGACCTGGCGCTCGTCATCGCCTCCAACCTCACCCACATCACGGATGAGATTCTGGCATTTTGTGGGGAGCACGACGTCACCTTCTCGACATCGCTCGACGGCCCCGAAGCGCTCCACAACGAGCGACGAGCGCTGCCTCGAGGCAACAGCTACAAGGCGGCGACCGCTGGGATCCACCGGATACGCGAGGTCCTCGGCCCGTATCACGTCGCTGGCGTAATGACGACGTCGCCAGGCAGCTTGACACAAGTCAAGGCGATCATCGACGAGTACGTCCGCCAGGGCTTCCACTCGATCTTCCTGCGGAGCCTCAGCCCGTATGGATTTGCCGTCAAGACCAGCCTGGTTCGCCGCTACTCCGTCCACGACTGGGTCCGCTTCTATATCGATGGTCTCGACCACATACTCGAGCTGAATCGTCAAGGTTACCCGATGCGCGAGGAGTATGCGGCGGTGCTTCTCCAGAAGATATTCGGGCTTGGCGGGAGCGGCTACGTCGACCTTCAATCGCCGGCTGGCCTCGGTATCGCAGGGATCGTCTACAACTACGACGGCGGCATCTACGCCTCCGACGAAGGTCGGATGCTCGCAGAGATGGGTGACCACACCTTTCGCCTCGGACACCTCGACCAGGACAACTTCGAGTCCGTGATGACCAACCCTCTTCTCATTGGGATGCTCGATGAGACGATGCTCGAGGGCGTGCCAATGTGCAGCGACTGCGCATTCCTCCCGTATTGCGGCGCGGACCCCGTCTTTCACCGCGCGACCCAGGGTGATTTGGTCGGTCACAAAGCCTTCTCCGCGTTCTGCCATAAGCAGATGGCCGTTCTGCGCCACCTCCTGGTGCGGATTGAGGACGACCCGTCCGCACGAACCATCTTCGAGAGCTGGGTATAGCCTCATGCTCCTCGAACTCCACGGCCGCCACCTTCGACCCCTTGCTCCCCCGAGCTCGCCTGCACCATTTCTCGCTCGGATCTGCACGAACCCAGAGCAACCTCGGGACGCCCGGGCGAACGAAATCCTGCTCATCGATCGCCTCGATCACTTGCCGGACGGATTCCGCGGATACCTGGTCCGCAGCGTAGTCGACCCCGGGGAACGCCACGACGTCTACCATCTTGGCGGAGAGTTCGCGTACCTCGCCGATGGTGACATCGTCCGCATCGAGTCGAGACGGAGAGCAATGGCGGTGCTCTATCGGCGGTCATCTCCGTTCAATTCGATCCTGGTCACCGAGCGCTGCGACAACTACTGCGTAATGTGCTCGCAGCCTCCGAAGGACCGCGTGGATGACTGGTTGGTCGACGAGTTCCTCGAAATGATACCGCTGATGTCGCCGGACACCGCGGAGATTGGGATCACGGGAGGTGAGCCAGCACTCCTGGGAGAACGGCTCGTCGCCGTCGTCGAGCGTCTCGGTCACATCCTTCCAGGGACAGCCGTACACATCCTCTCAAATGGCCGAGCCTTTGCCGATGAGGCATTCGCGCGTGCCCTGGCCGGAGTCCGCCACCCCGACTTGATGATCGGAATTCCTCTCTACGGAGCCCTCCCAGAGCAGCACGACTACATCGTCCAGCGCCGTGGAGCCTACGACCAGACCATCCGTGGGATCCTCAACCTCAAACGCCATGGGGTACGCGTCGAGCTCCGCTTCGTCATCCATGCCGAGACTCATGCCATCCTCCCCGCGTTTGCGCGCTTCGTCGCCCGAAACCTTGTCTTCGTGGATCACGTCGCGCTCATGGGCTTGGAGCTGATGGGCTTCGCGCGAGCCAACGTCGACGCGCTCTGGGTCGATCCCCTCGACTACCAGCGCGAACTCGTCGAGGCGGCACTGATCATCGAACGCGCCCGTGTGCCGGTGTCCGTCTACAACCACCAACTCTGCGTTCTCGATCCTCGCATCCACCACCTCGCGCGGCAGTCGATCTCGGACTGGAAGAACTGCTATTTCGAGGAGTGCACCGACTGCGCGGTCCAAGACAAGTGTGGGGGATTCTTCGCATCGAGCTCGCTGAGACGCAGTCGCGGGATCGCGGCCAGGCACCAGCAGGATCCTCCACGGTCAGACGCATGTAAGGACGGAGAGTGACGCCATGGCATCAGGCAAGATCATGACGCTGAAGGCCGCAATCCTGGCCGTGCTTGCCGGCGCGACTGGTTCGGGGTTGTTGGTGGCCGATGCGGCTGCGAAGGTGAGCCGTCGAGATGATGACGGTGAGGTGGCTCCACCACTGCTCCTCGCTCCGCCACGAGCGGACGCGGGTGAGCTTCTCGCCCATCGATCTCACAGCTCGCACCGGTCGCACCAGTCGCACCGCAGTCATTCCTCAGGGGGCCGTGCCTCACACTACTCCGCCCCATCGTACTCAGCGCCATCTCACTCCGCCCCATCGTACTCGGCACCATCTCACTCGGGCACATCGCATTCAGGCAAGTCGCATTCAGGCATCTCGAGCGGTTCGGTGGCCAAACCGGCCAAGCCAGTCCCGCAGAAACCCGCCAGGGTGTCATTGGTCGCCTTGCCGGGTGGCTCCATCTTCATCGACGGCAAGCTCGCAGGTCGTGACGAGACTCCCAAGCTCACGCTAAAAGTAGGGAGGCACACCGTCAAAGTCGAGAACCGCTTCCTCGGCACTCACGAATACGTGATCACGGTTAGCCAGGGGCAGTCGGGCAGGGTGAAGGTCGAATGGTAGCCGACCGGCCGAGCCAAGTGTCCGTCGATCCACAGCTCGCCGGGGCTCTCGACCGGTGGGCCCGCAGCGTGTTCGGAGCACCGCGGCACATCTGCGCCTCGGTCACGGCGGTGGAGTCCCGCGACGATGTGCTCCACCGCATTCTCACCGATGTGGTTCGGCGAGAGGTTCGGGAAGAACGGGCTCCCGCGACTGGGGGACGGCCATCACTTCCGCGGATTCCTCTCTCTCAGGTCGATCCTTTCGCGGGAACGCCGGAGTCGTTGAGAAACGACACCCTTCATACCGCTGTCTGCGGCCTGTGCTCGTCGTCTGGGCTCGTGCCTTGCCCGGCCTGCGGCGGCAAGCAAGTCGCCTCTTGCTCGACCTGCGAGGGGGTGGGCAAGTTTCGCAATCCTCGGACCAATCGCCTCAACAAGTGCAAGGCATGCAAGGCCTCGGGCCTGGTCGACTGTCGGACGTGTGACGAGAGTGGGCGGGTCTCGTGTCGGGCCTGCGGCGGGGGTGGCCACCAATTGGCATGGTTGGCCTATACGGAGAGTCGCACGCGGAGAGTTGGGATTCACCCCGCCAACAACCCTATCGCGGTGGCTCACCATCGGCTTCGCGAGCCAAGGATCCTGGCACCCCAAGACGTCGCAGCATTCTCGGTGGAGACAGATGTCTACGCCAACGGACCCCTTCCTCCCGACGGCCTCTCCCCGGAATCCAGAGCGATCGTCCAGCGAGAGCTCGCCGCGCTCGATGATCGACAGGAGCGCGCGATCCGCCAGCAATACACGTGCCTCGCCGTCGTCCGGCGCAAGGTGACCTACCAGATGTGCGGGACGAGCGGGACGGTCGAGATCTCGAGGTCGCCGGTGACCGGGGACGCGAGGCGTGCGGCGACCGAGCCCATCCGGCGACGACTCATCCTGTGGCCGATCATGTTGGCGGTCCTGGGCCTCGGCACCGCGATCTTTGCGTTGTCATCGATGGGAGACGCCGCCTACTTTGCCGCCTCGAACCACGCCATGTCGTTGCTCTGGCTTGGCGCGATGCTCCTCTCCATACCTTGGATTGGCGGACTTCTTCGGGCCTGGCGCCCCGTGCTCCGAATCCGCGGCGTACGACCCCTCGAGATTGGCGCCGCCTTCACGTGGGCGCTAGTCCTGCTGGCGATCGCGCTCGTCGGGGTCATCTCGCGCCCCGAGGCGCGCGAGATCGAGGAGGCACTCGAAGCCGGAGACGTGGGCCGAGCACGAGTCGTTCTAGACGCTCTGCTCGAGCGCGAGGGCGAGTCCGCTTCGACGCGCGAGATCGAGGACGCGGTCTTGATGGCCGAGGCAGACGCGGTCCAGGGGGAGGATCGCCTCGCGAGGCTCGACGCGGTCATCTCCCATGATGGAGCTACTGCGGCGGTCGCGAGCAATCTGGCTCGTGCCGAGCGTCTCGCCAAGATCCGCGAGCACGTGAGCTCCGGGCGGGCCGACGAGGCGATCCACGCGATCGACCACGACTTCGCCGCGACTTGGGGTGATGACCCTGAGATCGCCGAAGAACGGGCGCTGGCCGAGGAGCTTCGAGCCGGCCAGTGTTCTGATGATCCATGCCGGTTGATCGCTCGGCGCGCTGCGATGCGCGCCCGCGATACACCGGCCAGGGCCGAGGCTGTCACGGACCTACACGACCGTCTCCTCGGCGCGCTCGCCATCGAGCGAGTCCCCGCGGAGCTTGCGCCAGCCCAACGCATCCGCGCCAGCGACGAGGTCGCCTCCCTGGCCGGGCAGGTCCTCCGGAGCAAGCTCGACGACGAAGCAGTAGTAGCGGCCGCTACCACTGCGACGGCGTGGGTGGTCGATGAGCGAGCCGCTATTGCGTTCCTCGGTGCAGATCTCGACACCCTCCGAGCGTTCCTCCCCGGCATCCGCGAGTCGACCCGCAACATGGCTTCCGTATCGCTCGACGGCGCGGAGCTCTTCTTCAACCTCGATGCGAAGGGTCAGTGTCGAGGTGTCTATGCGGTCGGGCCCACCAATCACCGCGAGTTGGATGCGCCTTTCTGGTCAGCGGATCGGATCCTCGCACAGGCGTTCGGACGGCCGGTGAAGCTAGTTCCTACCAAGGCCGCAGGCGACATCTCGAGCACTTGGAAGGAGAGCAAGACGACGATCGCCGCGCGGTGGCGGGGCGGAGTACCGATCGAGCTGCGTATCGGTGATGCAACACCCTGAAGTGTTCGAGTCGACCCTCGTGCACAGGGCGCGCGTCAGTACCCGCGCTTGGCCAGCCCGAAGGCGATGCTCCGCACGAACCGTGCGGCGTCGTAGCCGGTGATCCACAGCGGGCCGCCCTGGTCCTTGACCTGGTCGAGGTGATCCGCCGGCACGCAGCCGCGCATGCGCCCCCACGAGGCGCTGTGGATCGAGACCACGCCGTCGTTGGTGCCCCCCACCACGTACGAGAGCGGCACCAGCATCGCGCCCATGCGATCGTTACCAAAGCCCAAGAAGTACGGGGTGTGGGCCCAGATGTCGCCGCACTCGCCTTCTACTCCGCTCTGCCAGCGCGCGATCGGGCTCGAGACGCCCGCCCACGACTGGTAGAACACCTCGGCCGCGTCGGGGGTCTTCGCGTTGAAATCGGCCGTACCCTCGGTGGAGAGATCCTCGAGCGCACCCACGAGATCCTCGTCGTCGCTGCCGTCGAATTGATCTTCGACCACCGCGACCAGCTTGTCGGTCAGCCACTCGACCCAGGCGTTGTTCGCGTCGGTCCAGCCGAGCACGGCATCGGCCACCGCGGAGCCGCGGTGCGGGGTGCCGATCGTGGTGATCGAGGCCACTCGATCGGCGTAGCCCAGCTGATGCACGAGATAGCGCGAGTCGAGGCCGCCCATCGAGTGGGCGATGAGGTTGACCTTGGCCGCACCATGCATCACCAGGATCGCATCGACCTGCTGGGCCAAGCGCTCGGCTCGCACCGCGATCGGGGCCACCGGGGGCAGCGAGACGAGCTCGACCACGTGACCATCGGCCCGCAGCGCGGGCTCGAGCCCCACGAAGGCGCCGCCCTTGTCCATGAACCCGTGCACCAGCACCAGTGGATACTTGGCCGGCCCACCCGCAGGATCTGGACCGATCGGCCCGGCCTCACACGCGGGGTCGGGCCGGGGGCAGTACCAGTCGCACTCGTCGTCTTGGTACCAGTTGTTGCCCGCGTCATCGGTCGAGAGCGCACAGATGTCCTCGCTCCACGCCGCGGCTCCGGCTGCGGTCAGCTCCGCGACATCGAGCTTGGACATGCCGGGCTCGATCGCGACCGGCTCGGGCTCGTCGGCGGGCGGCTCGCCCTGGCCGAACACCAGCGGCGAGCCAGGTCGAGCCTGCGGGGGTGCATCGCAAGCGGCTCCGAGAGCGCAGAGCGTAGTGAGCAGCACCCCAATGGCCGCAGGAGTCCGAGACGGTCGTGTCGCACTGGTCATCACGACGGATGTTGAGCAATGCGCGTGCCAGCGAGAAACCCGTGGGATGTT
>JBFIJN010000012.1:0-48652 GCA_041600735.1 Nannocystaceae bacterium | reverse complement strand
GCCCGCGCTCGGGCCCGATCACCCCAATGTCGCGGCGGCGCGCCACAACCTCGCCAAGGTGTTGCTAGGGGCCGGGCGCGCCGACGAGGCGCTCGAGCTCGCCGAGCTGGCGTGGACCCGCCGCGAGCGCGAGGACACGCTCGCGGACAGTCGAGCGGCGACGGCGTTCGTGCTTGCGCGCGCGCTGTGGAGCACGAGCACGGCGGCGTCGGTGCGGGCGCGCGCGAAGGGGTTGGCCGAGCGGGCGCAGGTCGACTTCGAGGCGGCCGGGAAGGCGAAGGAGGCCGAAGAGGTGCGGGAGTGGCTGAGGCGCCCCGTGCCTTGAAAGCCGATGGGGACCAGCAATGAAGGTCGGAGGTCATTCGGACGGGGTGAGGGTCTTCAAGACGAATTCCCGCACGGGTTCGTCTTCGTCGGGGGGCAGCTCTCGAAGTAGCAATCTCATGAGGTACAGGACTCGCCCGTTGCCTTCGGAGTGCGCCCGTCGGGCCCTGGTGATGTACTCATTGGCAGCCTCGAAATCGCCCGAGGCCGCGAGGGCTACGCCAACGGTTGCCAGGTTGAAGGCCGCAGATTCATCGAATGGATCAGGATCCGGCGTAGCGAGCTGTTCCACCAACGCATTCCAGAAGCGCGAGGCTCGTTTCGGGTCATCGACTGCCAACGCGAGAGACCAGCAGAGCAGGTGGGCCCAGACGGAAGGAAGGCCGTGGGGCCATGCTTCCAGCGCGCGCTCGCACGAGCGGAGCGCGACGCCCAGATCCTCGTCGATCTTGACAATGCCCTGCACCAACTCTGCATAGGCGCCCGAGGATTCATCGTTACGCGCGAAGGCCATCCACCAAGCGGCGTGTCGCCAGCGGTGCTCGGAAACGTACGCTTGCCCTACCGTATACGAAACGTCGGTTTGGGGTATCGCTCCGATCTCTCGGGCGCGGTCGGTTGAAATCATATCCGCCATCTCCGCAATTCGCGGAGATGGATCGCGGCCACGCAGCGTGCTCGCGATGCACAGCTCGAGCGCATCGATGCCTGGCCCGTCGTACTGGTTCCGGTAGGAAGCGGCAGTAGGGTCCGGCGACTGCAACTGCTCGCTGATGGCGGCGTGCAGTGAATCGAAATCGCTGGCTTGGACTCCCACGATTCCTGCGAGCTTCTCGAGCGCGTGGCGGGGCCAGCCTTGCAGCGGGACCTCCTCCTCGCAACAACGAACCATGCAGAGCCGGATGCACGCGTTCATTGGAGTATTCTAGCGGCCCGTCGGGGGACACGATCGTCTCGGCCACTCCGTTGCCGTCGCGAGCCGAGGGCTGGCCGAGCGGGCGCGCGAGGAGCTCGAGGCTCGGGAAGGTGAACGACGCCGCCGAGGTGCGGGCGTGGCTGCGCCAAGGAGCCCAAGCCCGCGCAGCTACGGCGAAGGAGGCGGGACCGTGATCGGCAGGTCGTGCACCTGCCCATCCTCGCCCATGGCCTTCACGGTCACGATCTGCCCGGTCAGCGCCGGATCGCTGTTGAACACGCTGAGCGCCCCGTCCTCGCTCTGCGTCACGGTCACGCCGCGCTCGGAGATTTCGAAGCTCTCGTAGCGCGGGGTCGCGCGCGGCTCTTCAGCGTCGGGATCCGCATCGAGCGGCGTGCCGTCGGCGACCGCGTCGGTGTCTGCGGGGAAGGCTTCGCGCGCGGGCCTTCGATCGGGCTCGAGCACGGCCCCCGCCGCGCGCTGTAGCGTGCCGCGGGCCACGTTGCGCTCGGCCACATCGACCCGACGCGCCAGCGAGGCGATCTCGCTCTCGAGCGCCTCGGTATTGCAGGCACACTTGCCGGGCTCGCTAGCGGGCGGACGCGAGAGCACCGCGTAGGCAGACACCAGCATCGCGCTGGTGCCCAGCACCAGCGCGAATGCGGTGAGTCGGGCGGGGTTGCTCAACGCGGGCTACCAGTACCGCTGGCACACGTTGTGATTGCCCGTGCGTCGCCAGCAGCGGAACAGGAACACGTTGCTACCGGTGTGCACGCTGACGAGCGCCGGGCTGCCCTCGAGGCAGAGATCGCCGCTGATGAGCTCGCCTGCCACGGTGCTGTAGCGCCACACGGTGGACATGTTGGCGCTGCCACCAAGCCCGTTACCCGCACACGCGGTGGGGTGAATGATGCTGTAGTTGTGGAACTCGCCGCCGCCCGTGCGACGCACCCGCAAGGTGTCGGAGTCGAGCGCCTCGAGCACCCAGTTGCCGCCGTTGTAGTGGGTGATCGGGCCTGCGCCGAAGATGGCTTCGGTGACGGGGAGGGGTGCCCAGGAAGCGCCCTGCGGACCGGCGGGACCGGCGGGACCGGCCGGGCCCTGTGCACCGGTCGCACCTGCGGGGCCCTGCGGACCGGCGGGACCGGCGGGACCTACGGGACCGGCAGGCCCCTGGGCACCGGTTGCGCCTACGGGACCCGCGGGACCCGCGGGACCTGCAGGACCAGCGGCTCCCGTTGCACCCTGTGGGCCGGCGGGGCCGGCGGGGCCCTGCGCACCAGTGGCGCCCTGCGGACCGGCCGGACCGGCTGGACCCGCGGGGCCGGCTGGGCCCGGCGAGCCAGTGGGGCCGGGAGGACCCGCGGGACCCTGTGGACCCGCAGGGCCGACCAAACCACTATTGGGCCCGACCCAGTTGCCCATGTCGTCGATCACCTGCCCGTACCCCGGGATGTTCACCGTGTTCGGGTTGATGTCGCCGACGGCATCGGTCGCGGTCATCGCATACGGCACGCTGTGCACGGGAGCCCGCGGGCTCATCTCGGGATCCGCATCGATCGCGACGCCGAGCCAGCGCACGCTGCCGTCGAACACCGCGACATCGAAGGGCGTCTCCTCGCCGAGCACTACCGAGTAGTAGCCATCGTCGAAGTCGAGATCGACGGTCTCGGACCACAACACGCCGTTGCCCCCAGCGGTGTCATAGAGCGTGAACGTGACGGGGAGCGTGCCGGAGATCGGCATGTCGGTGTCGTCGAACAAACGACCCTGATGCACGCCCGACCAGGGGGCGGACCATGCCTCTTCGGCGTGACCCCAGATGGCAAGAGTGAGAGCGGTACCGATCAGAATGCGCGGGAGCTTGGCCATGGATATGGGTCCTTCACTGCGTGGCGGGGACGAAACCCCCGCGCAGGCGATAGCCGGGCGAGGTCATGGTGTTCTGGTTCTGCGTGCTCTGCCCGAAGGTGAACAGCAGGCGGAAGCCGGGGCTGGTGCCCTCGTGGCTGCCGGAATTCACGAAGGCACCACCGCCGTGGCCCGGGTCGACGGGCTCACCGGTGTCGGTGTCGGTATCGGTTCCCGTGCTGGTGCCGGTGGAGTCGGGATCGGGCCCGGTGTCGGAGCCGGTGCCCGTGCCGGCCATCGTGCCGACGCCGGTCTCATCGGCCGTGATCGTTCCCGGAGCGATATCGGTGGTGCCCGACGTCCCTCCGCTCGCGGAGTCTGAGTTCGAGACCCCGGTGACCGTGTCGTCGGCGCAGGCGCCCAACAACACGCATCCGAGCATCACGGCCAACGGAGCCAGCTTCCGCCGGTAGAAAACCACGACTGCACTATCCGTGATGACGATTGCATCGTCAACCCGAAATGTCGACGGCAGCGTCGCTACGGGCGATGCAGGGAGATCCCGACGAACGTGTCCCGATCGCGGAATCCCACTCGCATCACTCGAGCGGCTGCTCTTGCTCGCGCTCTTCGGGCTCGAGGCGCTCGCGGGTGATCGTGCGTACGCACGAATTCCAGCGCAGTCGCGCATCGACATTGCCCGCGCTGCCGGGCGGACGCAGGGCCTCGGCGCGCTCGTACCACTCCATCGCCGAGCGAAAGCCATCGTACGCAGCCGAGCGGATCGCATTGGTGCGCCGCAGGTACGCCCGCGCCTCACGCTCGAACACGATCCCCGTGTAGTACGCGCGCTCGTGCTCGTCGGCGAGGCGCTCGACCAATTCGCGAGTCCCGTGCACGCCGCCCTGCACATGGCCGTGCGCGCCGAACTGATCGGTCAGCGCCAGCACCAGCGCGCGCAGCGTGTCTTGATGATCGGGGTCGACCGCGAGGATGTCGCGGCAGATGCTCTCGGCCTGCTCGGGATCATTGAGCAAGCGGTAGCGCTCGGCCTTCTCGAGCGCATGCGGAACGCCTTCTTGGGTGATCGTCTTGAGCGGGAACGGCGTCTTCACGACTCGCCGCCCTCACTCTTGGACCCCTCGCTCCTAGACCCCTCGCTCCGAGACCCCTCGCTCCTAGACTTGGTGCGCCGGCGGATGCCGAACAGCTTGCGACCGAGCATGGCGATCGGATCGAAGTAGCGATCGACGACGCGCTCCTTCATCGGGATGATGCCGTTGTCGGTGATCCCGATGTGCTCGGGGCACACCTCGGTGCAGCAGCGGGTGATGTTGCACAGGCCCGAGCCGTACTCCTTGCGCAGCTCGGGGATCCGATCCTCGGCGTCGAGCGGGTGCATCTCGAGCGAGGCCACGCGGATCATGAAGCGCGGCCCCACGAACCCGGAGCTCTCGGTGGCCTTGCCGTCGCGGTCGCGTAGCACGTGGCACACGTCCTGGCACAGGTAGCACTCGATGCACTTGCGGAACTCCTGCACCCGGTCGACGTCCTCTTGGTACATGCGACGGGTGCCGTCGGCCTCGAGCGGCTTGGGCGTGAACGGCTTGATCTTGCGGTTCTGCTGGTAGTTCCACGAGACGTCGGTGACCAGATCCTTGATCACGGGGAACGTCTTGAGCGGCTGGACGGTGATCGTCTCGTCGTCGGTGAACGAGTTCATCCTCGTCATGCACGACAGCCGCGGCTTGCCGTTGATCTCCATGCTGCACGAGCCGCACTTGCCTGCCTTGCAGTTCCAGCGGATCGCGAGATCGTTGGCGTCGTGGGTCTGGATGCGATGCAGCACGTCGAGCACGACCATGCCGGGGTCGACGTCGACCTCGAACGACTCGAACTCGCCACCCTCGGAATTCCCGCGCCAGACTCGAAATGAACGCTTGGCCATGGTTGTCCTCTTCGAGCTGGATCAGTCGACGTCGGCGCCGACCTTGCCGGACTCGAGGTCTTCGATCTTTGCGTTGGCGATCGCGACGAGGTGCGGGGGGCCTTCGGGCTTGAGCCGCTTCTCGACCTCCACGGCCCCGTCGGCGCCGCGCTTGATGATCACGTTGTACTTGACCCACTCGGCGCTCTCGCCGGGGTGATCGAGTCGGGTGTGGGCGCCGCGGCTCTCCTCGCGCATCAGCGCGGCACGGGTGACGGCCTCGGCGGTGATGACCAGCGAGCGCATCGAGAGCGCCTCGTGCCACCCGGGGTTGTACTGGCTGGTGCCGGGCGCCCTGACGGTCGCGACCTCGGCCCGCAGCTCGCCGAGCTCCTCGACGGCCTGCTCGAGCTCGTCCTTCTGGCGCACGATGCCCACGTTCTTGGACATCACCGCGTGCAGCTTCTCGTGCAACAGGTAGGGGTTGGCCCCTTCCTCGCGGTTGAGGATGTCGGTCGCGCGCCGCACTCCGCTGGCGATCTGGTCGTCTTGCGCCTTGGGGGTCGAGGTGAGGCCCTCGATGTAGCTCGCCGCGCCGTCGCCCGCGAGGCGACCGAACACGATGAGATCGGAGAGCGAGTTGCCGCCGAGGCGGTTGGCGCCGTGCAGGCCCGCGGCGCACTCGCCCGCGGCGAACAGCCCGGGGACGGTGGTCTGCTGCGAGTCGGGATCGACCCGGATGCCGCCCATGAAGTAGTGCAGCGTGGGCCCGACCTCCATCGGCTCCTTGGTGATGTCGACCTCGGCCAGCTCCTTGAACTGGTGGTACATCGACGGGAGCTTGCGCTTGATGAACTCGGCGGGCTGACGCGAGGCGATGTCGAGGAACACGCCGCCGTGGGGCGAGCCGCGGCCGGCCTTCACCTCGGCCGTGATCGCGCGGGCGACCTCGTCGCGGGTGAGCAGCTCGGGCGGGCGGCGGGCCTTCTTGTCGCCGGCGAGCCAGCGATTGGCCTCTTCCTCGGTGTCGGCGGTCTCCGGCGCAAAGCGCTCGGAGATGTAGTTGAACATGAACCGCTCGCCCTTGTTGTTCTTGAGGATCCCGCCGTCGCCGCGCACACCCTCGGTGACGAGGATCCCGCGCACGGACAGCGGCCACACCATGCCGGTGGGGTGGAACTGGGTGAACTCGAGGTCCATCAGCTCGGCGCCGGCGTCGAACGCCATCGCGATCCCGTCGCCGGTGTACTCCCACGAGTTCGAGGTGACGGGCCACGCCTTGCCGCCGCCGCCGGTGCACAGGATCACCGCCTTGCAGCGGAACACCACGAAGCGGCCGGTCTCGCGCCAGTAGGCCAGCACGCCCGCCACGCGATCGCCGTCGAGCAGCAGCTCGAGCGCGGCGCACTCCATGTGGAAGTCGATGCCCTGGTGGATCCCGTGGTCCTGCAGCGAGCGGATCAGCTCGAGACCGGTGCGGTCGCCGACGTGGGCCAGCCGCGGGTAGCGATGGCCGCCGAAGTTGCGCTGGCTGATGAGGCCTTCCTTGGTGCGGTCGAACACGGCGCCCCACGACTCGAGCTCGAGCACGCGGTCGGGGGCCTGGCGAGCGTGCAGCTCGGCCATGCGCCACACGTTGAGGAACTTGCCTCCGCGCATCGTGTCGCGAAAGTGGACCTTCCAGTTGTCGCGCTTGTCGACATTGCCCATCGCGGCCGCCATGCCGCCCTCGGCCATGACGGTGTGGGCCTTGCCGAGCAGGCTCTTGGAGATGACGCCGGTGCTACAGCCGCGGGCCGAGCACTCGATCGCCGCGCGCAGGCCGGCACCGCCGGCTCCCACGACCATCACGTCGTGATCGATGGTCTGGATCTCGGAGACGTCGAGCATTCGTCAGTTCCAGGTGTTGAGGTCGTGGATGACGCCCATGGAGACCAGGCGCACGTAGACGTCGGTGAGCATCACCCACAGCAGGCTCGCCCAGGCGAACCCCATGTGACGGGCGTTGAACCAGCTGACCTTCTTCCACGCGCCATAGGTGACGGTGTCCTTGCCGCACGACATGCAGTCCTTGCCGCCGCCGATGAGGTGGCGCAGCGAGTGACAGCCGAACGTGTAGCAGGCGATCAGCACGACATTGATGGTGAGGATGATCGTGCCCACCCCGATGCCCAGCTTGCCGCCGCGAGAGAACGCTTGAATCGCGTCCCACCCGAGCAGGAAGATGAAGGCGAGGGCGAAGTACAGCGCGTAGCGGTGCAGGTTCTGGATCAAGAACAGGCCCGTCTCGCCGCGATACTTGGCGTTGGTCATCAGCGGCCCCACCGCGCAGCCTGGCGGTGAGCCGGCAAACGAGCGGTAGTACGCCTTGCGATAGTAGTAGCAGGTCATGCGAAAGCTGAGCGGGAACACCAGGATCAGCATCGCGGGGGAGGAGGGCACGAACGACGGCCACCAGCTCGGCCAGCTCCCGAACCACGCGTGCTCGAGCGGCGCTGCGCCGGCGGCCGAGAGGTCGGTGAACAGCACCGGCGAGTAGTACGGCGAGAGGTACGGCTCGGCGTAGTAGTGCTGAGCCTGGAACAGCGCCCAGGTCGTGTAGATGACGAAGGTCGTGAACACCACGAAGGTGAAGGCGGGCCCCGCCCACCAGTTGTCGGTGCGAGCGGTCGCACCGAAGCCTCGAGAGTGTCCCCCGACGATCACGGGCAGATGCGTCGCCACGGGGCGCACTATAGGGATACTTGTTTCCTGGGTGCAAGAGCTGCGAACCGGTGTTCTGCGGGCTGTGCGCGGCCATGGTCCGAAAGCCGGGCGTGGGGGGCGAGCGGTGGACGAGCGCGAGCGCGTGCGCACGGCCGCGTCGCGAACGGGGGGTTCAACGGCATCGCCCATCGGCGTGCCGCAACCGCGACCGTCACCGCGCTCGCCACTCGGGCACGGCCCCCAGTTGCCTCACGAGCTCGGCCGCGAGGAACGGGCACTTGCTCGCGAGGAACGAGAACGAGATGTGGCCCTCGAGGTAGGGCTGGTACCAGTCGGCACGCGCCTGTCGAAGCTCCTTGTCGTCGAGGCGGAGCTCGTCGATGGTGTGCTGCACACGCTCACGCAGCGGCTTGGGTAGCTCGGGATTGGGGCCGATGGCCAAGGTGGACAGGTCGAGCTCGAACCAGCGCCCATCGATCGTGAACGGATCGATGACGGTCTTGGTGTCCTTGCGGCTGTTCATCAGGCCGCACGCGAGTCGATAGTTCGCCCACTCGTACGCGTCCTCGAGCCTGGCGGACACCCTCGGGGCCTTCGCCGA
The DNA here is from genome assembly GCA_041600735.1 of Nannocystaceae bacterium. Classification (GTDB taxonomy): domain Bacteria; phylum Myxococcota_A; class Polyangia; order Nannocystales; family Nannocystaceae; genus Paraliomyxa. Next base: position 40,327 of record JBFIJN010000012.1, on the reverse strand, counting down.
GGCGTGATCGGTGGTCCTGCTGCCCACGACGTGCGGGATGTAGAGGCAGGAGTAGGCACAGATCCCGCGATATGCGGTGTGCAGATCATCGAGGCATCTCGTCCAGTACGCGGGGAGGTCCTTGCTCTGGATCGACTGCTTGAGCTCGCGCTTGCGTCCGGGTCGCTTGCCCGCCGGCTGCCCGCGTAGCTCGGCCAGGGCTCGCAGCCCAGGCTGGCGCACCCTGGCGTCGAAGCTCGGGGGCTCGGGCTGGGCCTCGACTCGGATCACGGCACCAGCCCCATCTGCTCCGCCCGAAACAGCCAGCGTGGCCAGAACTGATCGGTCTCCTTGAGCACGCCGTGGAGCTGGCGATGGGCCTCGCGTAGCTGCTCTGGGGAGACATGCTCGCGGTCGAGCAACTGCTGGGCGCTCGCGATCGCTTGCTCGGCCTCCAGCGAGCGGGCCTCGCCGAGGTCGAAGACCTCCGAGGTCAGCCACGCAGAGGCATCGCCGCGCGGACGCCAGTCGTAGCGCGAGCACGCCACGCGGTCGTCGACCAAGTCGAGCATGAAGACCGCGTCCTGCTGCGCGTCGAAGCGCGGCTCGAGCGAGGCCAGAACCAGCGGAGAGTGGGTCGTTGCGATGATCTGGACCGCGAGCGCATCGGTGAGCCCGAGTGCCTGCACGACCTCGAGCATGGCGGGCAAGATCGTGCGCTGCCACTTGGGGTGCAGGTGCGCCTCGATCTCGTCGATGAGGAAGATGACCTGGGTGGCGGTCCCGAGCTTGTTCTTGAGCTCGACGGCGCGCTGGTGCTCCTGCCAGGTCCACGTGAGCAAGTAGGCGAGCGCCGCAATGCGCTTGATCCCCGCCGCCGCGTGAACGATGGGCACGGGTCCGTAGGGGGTCTCGAGGGTGGGGATGTCCCGCGGATCTCCGACGATCCTGACGGGAGCGCCAGGCTTCAGCCGCTCCGACGGCGAGGGCGAGAGCGCGTCCAAGATCGCGCTCAGCTGCGTGAAGGCGTGGCCGCCCTTGTCCTGCCAAGACACCCAGTCGCGGATGAGACCGTTGCAGAACGAGCCGCTGTCCCACACGCTGTGCGCACTGGGGAAGTGGTACGCGGCCGGCCGCTCGGGCTCACTGATGCCGAGCGAGGGGGCGTTCTTCCAGTAATTGCGGGCGGGGTCCCACACGGAGAAGCTGCCGTCGACGCGGGCGTAGAGCACCATCCCCGGGTCGGCCGGTCGATGCTTGGGGATCGGCCACTCCAGGCGGTCGAAGTCGTAGGGAGCCTCGTAGTCCTTGGCGCCGGTCTTGGCATCGAACCGGTACTCGATGCACGGGGTGACACCGGGCCCCCGCCGAGGCATCAGCGGATACCCCGACCAGGTCCGGGTCAGCGCCCACCACGCCGCCTCCAGCAAGAAGGTCTTGCCGAGACCGTTGTCACCCGTGATGAGGTTGATGCGGGGGGCAAGGGAGATCGACAGCTCCGGCGCAGGGCCGACGTCTCGGAATGCAAGGTGATGGAGCATGGGCTGTCGGAGCAGATCTTAGCGTGGCGTGGGGGTGCGGTACACCCGATGGAGAAAGGCGTGGTGAGCACTGCGCTCGTGCGATGATGGCGTTGCGCGCCATGCTCCGCCTCGTCGCCACGACCTCTTGCCGCGCCTTGACGCTCGCGTTCGTGAGCGGGCTGGCGTGCGGCGACGACCTGGCCGATCCGGAGCGGGGCCCCTCCGCGTTCGAGGGGCGGCCGCTGCCGCTGCGGGGGGGCGAGCCGCTCGCGCTGGCGGTGCCGCTGCGCCGGCTCACCCGCGAGCAATTGCACAATACGCTGCAGGATCTGCTCGGCGAGGCGCTGCCGGCTGGATTCGACGTGCGCGAGCTGTGGCCTCCCGATGACGTGGACGGCGGATTCGCGAGCAATGCGACGGTGCCGGTCACGGAGCTCGCGGTCGAGCAGCTCGAGCGCGCGGCGGAGCGCGTCGCGGCGGCGGCCGTGCGGCGTCGCGCTCACCTGCATGCGTGTCTCGAGCCCGCCGACCCCACCGCGGCCTGCTTGGCGCAGTGGATCGAGGAGCTCGCCCCGCGGGCGCTGCGACGGCCGCTCGCGCCCGCGGAGCTCGAGTCGTGGCGGGCGCTGGCGCAGCCCGAGCCCTCGCCCGCGGGGGTGGACGAGGATCCGGTCGATGCGGCGATCTTCCGCACGCTGAGCGCGTTGCTGCAGTCGCCCGACTTCCTCTATCGCGTGGAGGCGGGCGAGCCGACCGACGATCCCGAGGTCCGCCGCCTGACTGCGCACGAGATCGCGGCGCGGCTCTCGTACTTGGTGTGGTCGTCGCTGCCCGATGCCTCGCTGACCGCCGACGCGGACTCGGGTCGCCTGTACGATCCCGCGGCCCGGGCCGCGCAGCTCGAGCGCATGCTCGCGGACCCTCGCGCGGTGCGGGGCCTGATGGGCTTTCACCGCCAGTGGCTCGAGCTCGGTGCGCTCGACTCGCTGGACAAGGATCGCAACGTCTTTCCCACGTTCGATCCCGCGCTGCGCCCGTTGCTCGCCGCGGAGCTGCAGGCGTTCGTCGAATTCGTGATCCTGCGCGGGGACGCTCGCTTCGCCACGCTGATGTCCGCGCGCACGACCTTCGTGCCGCCCGCGCTCGCGGCCTGGTACGGCGACGATGCCAGCCCCACCACGGTGCCGCAGGGGCAGCTGCCGGCGCTGCCCGAGGGCTTCGTGCCCGTGGCGCTGGACGAGCAGCGACGCGCCGGGGTGCTCACGCTGGTGCCGGTGATGGCCACGCACGCGAAGGCCGGGCGCAGCGATCCGGTGGGGCGCGGGGCGCTGGTGCGGCGGCGTTGGCTGTGCGAGACGCTAGCCGCGGCGCCGCCCGATGTGGTGATGCCACCCGTCGCGCCCGCGCCGGGGAGCTCGCAGCGCGATCAGCTCGAGCAGCATGCAGAGGATCCCGCGTGTGCAGCCTGTCATGCGCGGATGGACCCGGGGGGCCTGGCGCTCGAGTCGTATGACGCGATGGGCTCGTCTCGGACCCACGATCTCGCCGGCAATCCAATCGATGCCCGCGGGGCGCTGCCGGGCAGCGACATCGAGGGCGCGCTCGAGGGACCCGTGGCGCTGGCGCTCGCGCTGGCCCACAGCGAGCAGGCGCAGCGGTGCTACGCCACGCAGTGGCTGCGCTACGCGCTTGGCCGCCCCGAGGGCCCCGACGATGCGGCGCTGCTGCTCGCCGTTCAAGATCGATTCCTCGCGGCGGACGGTCACGTGCCCACGCTGCTGCGGGCGCTCGTCGTCGCGGATGCATTCATCCAGCGGAGGGTGCGATGAGCCGCGCACGCAGTCGTCGTGCGTTCTTGCGCGCGCTGGGGCTGGGCGCCGCGGCGGCGCCGTGGCTGCCCTCGTCGCTGATCCACGCCGAGACGAGCACGCCGCGGCGCGTGGTGTTCGTGCACTTCGCCCACGGGGTCGCACGCGATCGCTGGTCGCCGCAGCTCGGCGCCGAGGGGCTGGTGCTCTCGCCGATCCTCGCGCCGCTCGAGGCCTTCGCCGCGCGGCTCACCGTGATCGAGGGCCTCGACAACGCACCCGGGCTGCGGCAGGTCGGCGACCAGCACAACATCGCCGTGGGCACGCTGCTCACGGCGATGCCGCTGCGGGCCGATCTCGGGCCCGGTGGGCACTACCTGCCCGGTGGGATCTCGATCGATCAGCGCCTCGCCACGGAGCTCTCCGCCGGGTCCGATCCACCGCCGTGGCCCTCGCTCCAGCTCGGCGTGCGCACGCAAGGGTTTGCGATCTCCGCGCTAGAGGCCGAGCGCCCGCTGCGGGCCGACGATGATCCCGCGTCCGCCTACGCGCGCCTGTTCGGCGAGCTCGGTCTGCCGCCCGCGCAGCTCGAGCAGCTGCAGGCCCAGCGCGTGCGCGCCCGCGATCTCGTGCGCACCCGCCTCGACACGCTCGCGCGCACGCTGCCCGCGGCGGATCGCGAGCCGCTCGAGGCGCACGCGGAGGCCGTCGAGGCCCACCAGGATCGCCTCGATGCGATGGGCCCGCGACCGGCGAGCTGCGAGCCGCCCGACTCTCCGCCGCTCGTCGAGCACCCCTCCACGCCCGCCGATGCCGAGGTGCCCACGCTCGTGCGGGCGCAGACCGAGGTGCTCGTGGCCGCGCTCGCCTGCGATCTCACCCGCGTGGTCACGCTGCAGTGGGGCTCCTCGGGCAACGATGGCCTGCGCCACGTGTGGCAGGGCATCGATCAGGAGTTCCACACGCTCGCGCACCTCGCCAACGGCGAGGATCCCCACGCGCACGAGCAGCTGGCAGCGATGAACACGTGGACGATGGAGCAGCTCGCGGAGCTGCTCGCGGGCCTCGATGCCGTGCCGCAAGGGGAGGGAACACTGCTCGATCACACGCTGGTGGTGGCGCTGAGCGGTCTGTCCGTGGGCCATCACATGGGCGACCTGCCGGTGTTGCTCGCCGGCGGGGGCGTGCCGGGCGGGCGCGTGCTGTCGGCCGCGGGTGCGCCGCTGGCCTCGCTGTGGCTCGCGCTCGCGCAGCACCTCGGCGTTCCGCTCGCGGGCTTCGGCGATCCCGCAGACGACGCAGCCCCGCTTCCGGGCGTGGCTTGATCGCAGGCGAAGCGGCGGCGCGACCGCGGGCCAGATAGCTCACGCGCCGGGCGCCCCGCGGGTGCCCGCGCGCTGCTATACCGGGCGCGCGATGCCGAGTCAGGAAGTACAGGAAATCTTCGAGACCATGGGTCTGCCCGCTCCCGCCGACGTGGACGGAGGGCTCGAGGTCGAAGACCCGAGCACGGGTACGATCGTGGCGCGCCTGGCCCAAGACGATCGCGAGGCTGCGCTCGCCAAGGTGACCGCGGCCCAGGCCGCGTTCCTGCGCTTTCGCGAGGTGCCCGGGCCGCTGCGCGGCGAGATCGTGCGCAAGATCGGGTTGCGCCTGCGCGAGCACATCGAGCCGCTCGCCCGCCTGGTCTGCGTGGAGATGGGCAAGGGCATCGCCGAGGCCCGCGGCGAGGTGCAAGAGATGATCGACATCTGCGACTTCGCGGTGGGGCTCTCGCGCAGCCTCGGCGGTCGCACGATGATGTCCGAGCGCCCGGGTCACCGCATGTTCGAGCAGTGGCAGCCGCTCGGGCCGGTGCTGTGCATCACCGCGTTCAACTTCCCGGTGGCGGTGTGGGCGTGGAATGCCGCGCTCGCGTTCGTGTGCGGCGACTCGGTGGTGTGGAAGCCCAGCCTCAAGACCCCGCTCACCGCGCTGGCCACCCATGCGCTGCTGCGACCCGTGCTCGAGCAAGCTGGGCACGCCGAGGTGATGCAGCTGGTGATCGGGCCCGATGCCGAGGTCGCGCAGGTGCTGGTCGACGACCCGCGCTTCCCGCTGGTGAGCGCCACCGGATCGTGCGCGATGGGCCGCAAGGTGGGCCCGCGCGTGGCGGCCCGCCTTGGTCGCACGCTGCTCGAGCTCGGGGGCAACAACGCGATCATCGTCGACAAGACCGCCGACCTCGAGCTGGCCGCGCGGGCGATCGCGTTCGGGGCCGCGGGCACGGCGGGGCAGCGCTGCACCACCACGCGCCGGCTGCTGGTCGAGGCCTCGGTGGCCGACGCGCTCGTGCGCAAGGTGGTGAGCGCCTACCAGCAGCTCAACGAGCGCATCGGCGACCCGCGCGAGCCCAGCAACCTCGTGGGTCCGCTCATCGACGCGGGCGCGCGCGACCAGTATGCCGCGGCGCTGCGCCGCATCGCAGCCGACGGCGGCGAGGTCCTGGTCGGCGGGCGCGTGCTCGATCGCCCCGGCTACTACGTCGAGCCCACGGTGGTCGCGGTGCCCGAGGGCAAGCCGTTCCCGTTCATGGACGAGGAGACGTTCGCCCCGATCCTCTACGTGCGGCGCTTCCCCGACGGTGACCTCGAGGGTGCGATCGCGATCCAGAACCAGGTCGAGCAGGGCCTGTCGAGCGCCATCTTCACCGACAGCCTGCGCGCGGCCGAGCGCTTCTGGAGCCCCGCGGGCAGCGACTGCGGCATCGCCAACGTCAACCTCGGCACCAGCGGGGCCGAGATCGGCGGGGCGTTCGGCGGCGAGAAGGCCACCGGCGGGGGCCGCGAGTCGGGCAGCGACGCGTGGAAGGCCTACATGCGGCGGCAGACCTGCACGGTCAACGGCTCCGACGCCCTGCCGCTGGCGCAGGGCATCAAGTGGGAGTAGCGATCTCGGTGATTGCGCCGGCGCGTCTGGGTCCCGTAGGATCGAGCCGCGCATGGCCATCACCGACGAGCTCTTTCACCTGGGCAACTCGGCGCAGCGACTGAACGCGGGGGCCGACGAGCTCAATCGACTCATCGAGCGCATCGACCAGCTGCTGTCGCAGCTGATGATCGGGCTCGACTACGTGCACCCGCGGCCGATCGACGAGATGACCTCGGCCGATCACAACGGCAAGCGGGTGATCGAGCTGTCGTATGTGGGGTACCTGCGAACCTCGCGGAACTACCACCTGGCCATCAAGACGGTGAAGGTGCTCGAGAGCAAGCTGGCCGTGGCCACCCAGAACCCGGGCGAGGTCACGCCGCTGCTGGCCGCGCCCCGGCGGCTGCGCTACGCGGCGGTCGACGTGCTGCCCGAGGTGGTCGCCGGGCTCGCGTCCCAGGTCGACGAGATGGTCGGCTCACTCGAGCGCCGCTGTGCGACGGCCCAGTCGCTGGTGCGCAACCTCGAGCAGATCGCGGGGGGCGGGACGCGCCGCCCCGAGGAGCCGGTGGCGCGGGCCGAGGACTCGGCCTCGCGGCGGGTGCTGGTGCCCGGGGCGATGACCAGCGGAGTGCACGTGGCCGAGTCGTCCTCGCAGTGGGTGATGCCGCAGCAGCCCGGGGTCGCGGCGCAGCCGCAGGTGGCCCGCGACGATGGTCGTCGCACGGTCGCGCTCGGCTCCGACTTGCTCAAGGATCAGGGCGACCGCTGAGCCGAGCGTGTGCTCGGCCTGCGAGGTGGTATACCGCCCGCTCGTATGAGCACTGCGCACGAGCCCCCCGCCCCGCCGAACGAGGGTGCGCCGGACGACGGGGACGAGACCTCGGGTCGGCCCACGTACCGTGAGCGCAAGGCCGAGTCGGTCGCGCTCGCCGGCCTCGCCAAGTCGCTGGTGGAGATGAAGCCCTCGCAGCTGGCCGAGGTGCCGCTCTCCGACGATGTGCGCGAGGCGGTGCTGGTCGCGCGGGGCCTCAGCCGGGGGCCGCGGGTGCGGCAGCTGCGACGGGTGAGCCAGCTGCTGCGCCAGGACGACGTGGCCCAGATCGTCCCCGCGGCCAAGGACGCGACCCACAAGCAGCGCCGCCGGGCCTCGCGCGAGCGCATCTACGAGGAGTGGCGCGAGCGCCTGGTGGCCGGGGGCGACCCCGCGCTCGCTGAGTTCATCGACGGGCACCCCATGGTCGACCCGCAGCGGCTGCGCCAGCTCTTGCGCCAGGCGAGGCGCGACCCGGGGAGCGGCAAGAGCAAGCAGGCGATGCTGGCCGTGCTGCGGCTGGTGCGGGAGGCATGCGAGACCGAGGTCAGCGTGCGCACGGCCGAGGAGGCCGAGCTGGCCGAGCAGCCGGCGGTCGAGCCGAGCGCACCCGACGAGGACGAGGACGCGGACGCGGACGCAGACGAGCCCGACGACGAGGACGAGCCCGAGCCCGACGAGGACGAGCCCGCGAACGCCGACGAGGCGTGCTAAAAGCCGTCTCACGATGTCCAAGCGGGTTCTGGTTACCGCCGCCCTGCCGTACGCCAACGGCTCCGTTCACCTCGGGCACATGCTCGAGTACATCCAGACCGATGTGTACGTGCGCGCGCGCAAGCAGGCCGGTGACGATTGCGTGTTCATGTGGGCCGACGATGCCCATGGCACGCCGATCCAGACGCGGGCGCGGCGCGAGGGCATCACCCCCGAGGCGCTGGTGGCTCGTGCCTACGACGAGCACCGCCTCGACTTCGACGACTTCTCGATCGGCTACGACATCTTCCACACCACGCACTCCGAGGAGAACCGCAAGCACGCCGGGGCGATCTTTGCGGCCATGGAGGCCCGCGGCGACGTGACCATGCGATCGGTGGAGCAGCAGTACTGCCCCAACGACCAGATGTTCCTGCCCGATCGCTTCGTGAAGGGCACCTGCCCCAAGTGCAAGTCGCCGGATCAGAACGGGGACAGCTGCGAGAAGTGTGGCAGCACCTATGCGACGACGGATCTCGGCGATCCGCGCTGTGCCGTGTGTGGCACGACCCCGGTGCTGCGCGCCTCCGAGCACCTGTTCGTGCCGCTGGCCCGCCACGAGGCCTTCCTGCGCGAGTGGCTGCGCCCGCCGGCCGACGGCGGCCACACCATCATGCAGGACTCGGTGCGCAACTACGTGATGCGCTGGGTCGACGATGGGCTGCGCGACTGGGACATCTCGCGCGACGCGCCCTACTTCGGCTTCGACATCCCCGGCCACCCCGGCAAGTACTTCTACGTGTGGTTCGACGCGCCGATCGGCTACATCGCCGCGACCGACAAGTGGTGTGCCGACACCGGCCGCTCGTTCGACGAGTACTGGAAGACCACCCCCGAGCACAGCGAGATCGTCCACGTGCTCGGCAAGGACATCGTGTACTTCCACTGCCTGTTCTGGCCGGCAATGCTGCACGCGGCCGGCTACACCACGCCCTCGCGCATGCACGTGCACGGCTGGCTCACGGTCAACGGCGAGAAGATGTCCAAGTCGCGCGGGACCTTCGTGCTGGCGCGCACCTATCTCGACAACCTGCCGGCCGAGTACATGCGCTACTACTTCGCGGCCAAGCTCGGCAACAGCCAAGAAGACCTCGACCTCAACTTCGAAGACTTCGTCAATCGCGTCAATGCCGACCTCGTGAACAAGGCGGCCAACCTCGCCAGTCGCAGCGTGAAGTTCATCCACGCGCGCCTGGGGGGCACGGTGGGGGCGCTCGCCGAGGATGCGGCCCCGCTGGTGGCGCGTGCGCGCGAGCGGCTGGCCCAGGCGCCGGGGCTCTATGCAGAGTTCGAGACCAGCAAGGCGGTGCGCCTGGCGATGGAGGTCGCCGAGGACTTCAACCTCTACCTCACCGAGGGCGCGCCGTGGAAGCTGGCCGAGCGCGACCCCGAGCGCGCGCGGGCGATCTGCTCGGCGGGGGTCTACGCCACGCAGGTGGTGGCGGCGCTGCTCAAGCCGGTGCTGCCCGCGTGGGCGGCCAAGGTGGAGCGGTTCCTGCGGGTGCCCGCGCCGCTCACGTTCGCCAACGGCGGCGAGCCGCTGCCGGCCGGGCATGCACTCGGCGAGTACGAGACGCTGGCCGAGCGGGTCAAGCCCGAGGCCATCCAGGCGATCCTCGACGCGAGTCGCGACACGATGGGCACCGCGCCGGAGGCTGCCGTGCAGCAGGCCCCCGCCGCAGCGGCCGCGAGCGCGGCCTACGAGGTGCCGGCCGTCGCCGATACGATCGCGTTCGATCAATTCACGCCGGTCGATCTGCGCGTGGCCAAGGTGCTCGAGTGCGAGGCCGTGTCGGGCAGCAAGAAGCTGCTGCGCTTCCTCGTCGATCTGGGCCCGCTGGGGCAGCGCACGATCTTCAGCGGCATCGCGCGGGGCTTCGACCCCCCCACGCTCATCGGCAAGCACGTGATGGTGGTGGCCAACCTGGCGCCGCGCAAGATGCCGTTCGGGGTGAGCGAGGGCATGATCCTCGTCGCCGGCGACGAGCCCACGCTCACGCTGCCGCTGCTCGACCCGGCCACCAGTCGACCGGGCGAGCGCATCACCTGAGGCCGCGACCGTGCCCGACTTCTTCGCCCGCCTGCGCGCGCTGCCGCACCTCGGGATCGGCATCAGCACCGAGTACGGGGCGCGGCGCGGCGACGGGGCGCTCGATCCGCGGGCGCTGCGGCGCGACCACCCGGCGCTCGCGCGCTTCCTCGAGGTCGGGGTCGAGGTCGTGCAGGGCCTCGACGAGGACGCCCGAGCCTGGGCCGCCGAGGGGGCCCCGACCACGTATCACTTCCTCGACGTGAACCTCGACGAGCCCGAGGACTTCGACGCCGAGTGGCTGGCCGCGGTGCGCGAGGTGATCGAGGTCCTGCGACCCGCCTGGGTGTGCGGTGATGCTGGCATGTGGCACTTCGGTCCGCGCGATCGTGGGCACATGCTGCTGCTGCCGCCGGTGCTCGTGCCGGAGACGGTGCCGACCATGGCCGCGGGGATCGCCGCGCTGCGCCAGGCCACCGGTCACGAGGTGCTGCCCGAGAACCCACCCGGGGCCGCGTTCGTGGGGCCCATGCACGTGCTCGAGCTGTTCACCGCGGTGGCCGAGGCCGCCGACACGGGCGTGCTGCTCGACTGCGCCCACCTGGCCATGTTCCAGCGCGCACGCGGGCTGCCCTTCGACGCGGGCTTCGATGCGTTCGCGTGGGACCGCGTGGTCGAGCTGCACGTGGCGGGGGGCACCGAGCACCGCGTCGACGGTCTGGTGTTCGTCGAGGATGATCATGGGGCCTCGGTGCTCCCCGACACCTGGGCGATCTTCGAGGCGGCGCTCGAGCGCGCGAGCAACCTGCGCGCGGTGGTGGTGGAGTGCGAGCGCAATCCGATCCCCGCGGTGCTGCCGCTGATGCAGCGCGTGGCCTCGGCGTGGGCGGTGGAGCTCGCGTGAGCCTCGTGCGCGACGGCCTCGACCCGCGTCGCGTGCAGCATGCGCTCGTGTGCATGCTGTTCGACCCGGCCTGGGCCGCGCACGTGCGAGGGCAGGGGCTGGTCCCCGAGCTCTCGGAGCGCGAGCGGGCGCTGCTGCGGGCCCTCGATCCTCGCGCGCTGGCCACCGATCCGCATCGCCGCGCGCGGGCGCTGCACGTGCTCGTGGAGGAGCTTCCCGTCACCGCCGCGGTGCTCGGCGTGGCGGCGTGCGAGGCATTCTTCTCCGCGCCCGAGTTTCGCGCGGGCGTGTTCGGACGGGCGGCGATGACGGCCTCGTTCGCCGCGTGGCTCGGCGATCGTGCGCACGGGGTCGGCCGCCTCGAGTCGGCGATGGCGGCGGTGCGCAGGGCCAAGCCGCCCGCCGATCGCGGTCGGCTGGGCTGTCCGCCGGGGCTGCGCGGCGTGGTGGTCCCGGCCAACACGCTCGCGTTCTACCTGCGCGTGCGCGAGGAGCTGGGGCCCGATCCGGTGCGCTCGCTCGCCCAGCGCGAGGCGAGCTCGCGGTCCTCGCCGCCGCGACGCGGCACGCAATTCCTGCTGGTCGAGCGTCGCCCCGATGGCTCGCTCGATCTCGGCAGCGGCTCCGAGCCGCTGGTGCGCTTGCTGTGCTTTGCCGAGCGCCCGCGTGCGCGCACCGAGCTCGAGCTCGAGGCGGTCCGGCTCGGGGCCGAGCCCGCGGACGCTTCGGCCCTGATCGACGAGCTCCTCGCCGACGGCCTGCTGGGTCCGTCATAGCGCGCGGGCGGGCTATGCTGCGCTCACGATGAGAAAGCCCGAGCTACGCTGGCAGACGCGCCACTACGTGGCGGTGCTCGATCCCGCGGCCCCCAGCGGCGCGGCCCACGACGAGCGCTTCTTGCTGCGCCCCGCCGACGGAGGCTCGCCCGGGCGCGCGTGGCTGCGGCTGGGCGAGCAGGTCGTCGACGACATCGCCGCCCGCGATCCCGACGTGGTGCACGCGGTGCGCTGCTGGCTGGCCGCGCGGGGGTGCTTCGAGCTGCAGCTTCGCGACGAGGCCGGGCGCGCGCTCGCGGCCGGGCCGTTCACGATCGAGGATCTCGGCGATGCGCCCGCACCCGCGCCCGCGCGCACGCTCGTGACCTTGGCGCCCTCCAACGCCGAGCTCGTGGATGCGCTCGGGGCCTTCGATCGCGTGCTCGCCTGCGAGGACTCCACCGATCACCCGCCGCAGGCCGCCGCGCTGCCGCGGCTGGGGCCCGATCTCGGCCCGGACCTCGATCGGGTGGCCGCGCTCGCCCCGGACCTCGTGGTCAGCTCGCTGAGCGTGCCCGGGATGGAGCGCATCGTCACCGGACTGCGGGCACGCGGCGTCCCGCAGGTCGTGCTCGCGCCGCGCAGCGTGGCCGACGTGCTCGATGATCTGCGTCGCGTGGGGGCGCGCCTGGGCGTGGCCGAGCGAGCGCGGGCCGCGGTCGCGGCCATGCAAGCCGAGGTCGCCGCGCTGCGCGAGCGGCAGCCCGCGCAGCCGGTGCGGATCTACCTCGAGTGGTGGCCGCGCCCCATGTTCTCGCCCGGGCGCGACACCTATGCGCAAGAGCTCATCGCGCTCGCCGGGGGCATCAACGTGTTCGGCGATCGCCCCGGCGCCAGCGTGCAGATCGAGCCCGAGGAGCTGCTGCGGGCCGATCCCGAGCTGTGCTTCGTGTCGTGGTGCGGCGTCGACGAGACCAAGCTCGATCCCGATAACCTCGTGCGACGCCCCGGCCTCGAGCAGCTGCCCGCGGCTCGGGCCGGGCGGGTGCACGCGCTCGACGAGCGCTACTCGGGTCGACCCGGCCCGCGCATGCTCGAGGCCTCGCGTCGCATGGCGGCCGCGATCGAGCGCAGCGGCCTGCGCTAGCGCGGCTTGCCCGCGCCGAGCTGCTGCAGGCGCAGCCCCATCGCGTAGCGGTGGCGCGCATCCTCGTCGGACACGTCCTCGCCCACCTCGACCGCCGCATAGCCGAGGCGCACCAGCGTGGGATTGCACAGGGCCGCCAGGCGAGACACGGTCGCGCTCGGCAGGCCCTTCCAGCGATCGACGCTCGTCGCATCGATGCTCGCGCGGCCGTAGGTCTTCCAGTCACCAAAGCCCAGCTCGCCCGGCTCGGTCATCGCCCGCGCCAGCAGCTCGTCGTCCCAGGGCTCGTCGAGGTGCTCGAGCAGCGTGCGCACCACGGCCGCGGGAGTGCGGACCAGCGCCTCGTAGCGCAGGTCGATGGCCAGCGGGTCGCGCTCGACGAGGTCGGCCACGCGCTCGGCCGTGTCGACCCATGCGCGAGCGAGCGCCATCAGCGGCTCGGGATCGCGGCGCAGGTACTCGTGGAGCTCGTGCACATAGCCCCCGGTCTTGTCGACGAGCTCGGCCAGGCTGCACACCACGTCGAGCCCGTGGCGCTGGATGCAGACGAAGCGCACGTGGCCCTCGCACAGCCGTGCGATCGCCTCGAGGTGGAAGGCATCGAACGCGGTCTTCTCGGCCCAGCGCGGCTTGCCGCGGGCGCGCGCGTGGTCGTCGAGGAAGCCGAGCACGAAGCCCCGCAGGCGCTCGAGCACCTCGCCCTCGCCAAAGCCGGCAAACGCGAGGCCCGAGAGCACCCCAATGCGCAGGCCCGAGGCGAAGCGCTCCTCGTGAAGGAAGCGCGCCGCCGCGCTCAGCAGGTAGGTCTCGGGGGGGCTGGCGATCCGCGGGTGGGCATCGAGGATGCGGCGCAGCAGCGTCGTGCCGGAGCGCGGCGGTCCGAGGATCACGATGCCGCTCGGCGGGGCCGCGTGCGGGGTGTCGGTCATCGCTTGGGCCGCTGGCGGGTGGCCACGAACGCGACGATGGACTGCACGCTGTCGAGCTCCATGAGGTCTTCGGGAGCCAAGCGAGCGCCCGTCTGTCGCTCGAGGAACGTCATCAGGTCGATCATCACGAACGAGTCGATCACGCCCGACGAGAACAGCGGCGCATCGTCGCCGACCTCGTCGAGTGCATAGCGGGTCTTGCTCGCGAGGAACTCTCGGACGGACTGGGGCGTCACTGCCATGGGCGGCGCGGATCCTAGCACGACGCGCGCTCGTCCACGCCCGGGATCCTCGGGACCCTCGGGATCATCCAAGCGTGTCCCGCAGGGCGTTGCGATCGATCTTGCCGTTGGCGTTGAGCGGGAAGCGCTCGACCACGTGCACGCTGCGCGGCACCATGTAGCTGGGCAGCCGCTGCGCGACGCGCTCGAGCAGCGCGCTCACGTCGACGCTCGCATCGTCGATGAATGCCACCACGGCCTCGGCCCCGCCGCTCGCGGTGGTGGGCCACCCGAGCGCCACCGCCACGTCGAGTCCGGCCTCGCGCCGCAGCGCGGCCTCGATCTCACCCAGCTCCACCCGGTGGCCGCGGACCTTGATCTGGGTGTCGAGGCGGCCGAGGAAGCGCAGCGGCTCGCCGGGGTGCGGGCGCCGCACGAGGTCTCCCGTGCGGTAGAACGTGCGCTGCTCCCCCGGCGGCACCACGAACGCCGCCGCGGTGCGCTCGGGGTCGTCCCAGTAGCCGAGCGCCAGCTGCGGCCCGGTCATCAGCAGCTCGCCGCTAGCGCCGGACGGCACCTCGAGCAGCGCCTCGTCGACCACCCGCACCTCCATGCCGGGAAACGGCTCGCCGATCGGGACCACGTCGTCGGTGGCGCTCGTCGGATCGGCGGGCTCGAAGCGATGTGCGGTACAGGCCAGCGTGAGCTCGGTGGGCCCGTAGAGGTTCTCGACGCGCGCGGCGGGGGCGGCCGCTGCGAACGCCGCCGCGACCGGCCCGGGCAGCGCCTCGCCGCACATCAGCACCCAGCGCAGGCCGGGGAACGAGCCCGGCTCGAGCGCACGGGTCTCCTTCATCAACAGCCCCGTCGAGGGCACCGAGAACCACACCGTGAGCGCGGCATCGGCCACGTAGCGCGCGGGGAACATGCGCTGCAGCGCGGTGGGGCAGCACAAGCACCCGCCCACGCTCCACGCCCCGAACACGTCGAACAGCGACAGGTCGAAGGTCACGTCGAACAGGTGCGAGAAGCGATCCTCGGGCCCGAGGCCGAAGCGCTCCGCGACCACCTCGAGGAAGCGGGCGATGTTGCGGTGCGCGACCATCACCCCCTTGGGCTCGCCCGTGCTGCCCGAGGTGAACAGCAGATACGCGATGTCGTCGGGCCCCACGAGCGGCTCGCACCACGATGCGGCGGGTCGCAGGTCGCGGGGACCCAGCAGCACGTGATGCCCGCGAGCGGCCTGCAGCGCCTCGCTCGGCTCGTCGTCGAGGCACAGGACGGTGAGCGACTGGGGCACCCGCGGCAGCACGTGCTCGAGCGCCTTTGCGCCCGCGGCATCGGCCACCACGACCCGCGCGCGCGAGCGCTCGAGCATGTGCGCGAGGCGCAGCGGCGGCGCGCTGGGGAGCATCGGGACGTAGCCGTGCCCCGAGGCCAGCGCCCCCAGGATCCCCACGAACCCCGCGGCGCTGCGCTGCCCGAGCACGGCAGTGAGCGGCGGTCCCTCGGCGGGACGAAAGGCCTGCAGCGTGGCCGCGACCGCCAGCGCGCGGGCCTCGAGCTCGGCGTACGTGAGCTTGGCCGCGTCCACCTCGAGCGCGAGACGCTCGGGGTGGGCGCTCGCGCTGTCGAGGACGATCCGGTGAAGGCTGCGTGCGGTCATTGCATCATCCCTCGCGCCGCCGATAGGCCACGTAGGCCTCTACGAGCGCGCGGTAGAACATCTCGCCGATCACGATCTGCCCGCTCTGCGTCACGTGGCCCAGATCTCCGCTGACCAAGCGTGGCGTCTGCTTGAACCAGCGCCCGGCCGAGCCCTCGCCGCCTTGGGCCATGAACGTATCGAAGAACGCGCAGCCCTCCTCGAGCGCGACGCTGCGCTGCGCCTCGACCATCTTGGCCACGACCGGACGGCTCACGATGCGCACGCCCTTGCGCGTGCCGTGATCGAGCGGCGACATCACCAGGCAGTCCATCTCGGGGCGAGCGCCTCGCACGTGCTGGATCACGCGCCGGTACTCCTCGCCGTAGGTGTCCATGCCGATGTCCCGGATCATGTCGTTGCCGCCGAACATCAGCACCACCAGCTCGGGGCGGCGATGCTCGAGCTGGGCCCGCAGGTGCTCGGCATCGAGCTCCATCATGCGTCGGGTGAACGCGCCGACCAGCGCCAGCCCATCCCACACCACGCCCGGCCCGTCGCGCTCGAGCGTGACCCCGTAGACGCGCGTGCGGCCGCCGCCGGCGGCCCTCACCGTGAGCCGATGCGGGCCATCGTCGACCTCGATCGCGTGCCAGCGGTCCTCGAGCTCGTCCGCGACCGTCTCGAGGATCACGGGCTCGCCGTCGTCGACCTTGAGCCGGATCTTGCCCCCGCGAGGCGCGGCCGCGTACCACACCTCGAAGCGCGACACGTGTCCGGAGCTATGCTTGGGATCGGGTTCGAAGCGGCTCTCCGCCCCTCCGGTGGAGCGGACCGTGGCGCCTCCCAGCCCGTAGTGGCCGTCGTTGCGGCACTTCTCGATGATGAAGCACAGGTTCCACTGGTCGTTCTGGCGTAGCCGTACCCCGCGGTGGCGGTAGGAGCTGTTGGGCGGGGCCATCAGGTGGAAGCCGTGGCCGCCGTCGCCGAAGCGCGCCTGCAGGCGCTTGCGGATCGCCGACGTGATGCCGTCGGTGCCGATGGCCGAGTCGCCCCAGTGCACCGCGCGGGTGACCGAGCCGGCCACGCCAGCGTCGGTGCGCTCTAGCGAGGCGAAGAAGCGATCGAGCTCGTGCCCCGTGGGCAGCTCGATCGATTGCGCCACCGGCTTCTCGTCGTCGGGGTGAGGCTGGTAAGGAGGCAGCGAGGCGCCGGGCTCGGGCGCGCGCTCGATCACCGGCCGCTCGGCGACGATCGGGGGATCGGCCGCCTCCGCCAGGGCCTCGCGCGCGATCGCATCGACCTTCGCCACCCGCTCCTCGGTGCTCGCCAGCGCCTCGCTCTCGAACGGGCGCCCCAGCAGGTTCCAGAACGGCCGCGGATCGCCCGTCCGCCACGGGCGCAGCGGCTCGAGCTGCGGCACCACGAACACGGTCACCAGGCACGCGACCACCACCGCCAGGGCGGGCCCGATCTTGCGCAGCATGTACGCACGGATCCGCGGGTGCTCCTGCAGGTCCAGCGGGACCTCGGGCTGCCCCTCTTCGGGCACTGGTGGCGTAGGCGCATCCATGGTCGGATCTCTAGAACTGGAAGTAGATGAAGGCCCGCGGAGAGCCGTCCATCAGGCGCATCAGGCCGTAGGCGAACAGCACGAACAGCGCGCCCATCACCACCCCGGGCAATCGCCGGAACCACCCGCACAGCCACTCATCGACCCAGCGGCGCGGGGTGAAGTGGTAGACGAGCCCGAGCGCGAGCAGCCCCCACACCGCGGGGGTGGCGAGGCCCGGGCGGATGCCGTGGCCGTCGAGCGCGACCAGGCCGGCCACGAGCTGACGGGCGGTGCCGAGATCGGGTGCGCGAAAGAAGATCCGCGTGAGCACCAAGAAGTGGAACGTGAGCGCGATGTGGGCCACCGCCGCGAGCCGCCCGCCCGGCGAGGGAATCCAGCTCACGATGGCGACCACCGCGGCCATGAACGCGGCCACGCCCAGCGACTGGGGCCACGGCAGCTGTAGCGCGCCGTGCACCACGACGGTCGCGACTGCGGTGCCCAGCCCGAGCCCGAGCGGCCACGCCCACAGGCGGGTGCGCAGCGCCTTGGGTCGGCGCGTGCGGTTCCAGCGGTTGAACACCATCCCCAGCGCGTGGAGGTTGGCGTAGATCACGAAATTCCAGCTCGCGCCGTGCCACATGCCCACCAAGAACATGGTGAGCCAGACCGCGAGGTAGCCCGCCCGCGAGCCGAGCCGCGCCAGCACCGAGAAGAACACGTAGTCGCGCAGCCAGCTCGACAGCGTCATGTGCCAGCGTCGCCAGTACTCGGCGAGGTCGCGCGACTGATAGGGTCGATCGAAGTTCTCCGGCAGGCGAAAGCCCAGCATCAGCGAGACCCCGATCGCCACGTCGCAGTACCCGGAGAAATCCGCGTAGATCTGCAGGGTGTAGGCGTATAGCGCCACCAACAGCTCGAGCGACGAGAACGTACCCGGCGCATCGAAGATGCGATCGGTGAGTGACACCGCAATGAAGTCGCCGAGCACGACCTTCTTGGCCAGGCCCTTGCACACGCGAAAGGCCCCGCCCTCGAGGCCCGCCCGCGTGAAGCGCGGTCCGATGCGCAGCTGCGGTAGCAGCTCGCGTGCGCGTACGATCGGCCCCGCCACGAGCTGGGGAAAGAACGACACGAACAGCGCAAAGCGAGCCAGCGAGGGCTCGGGCTCGAGGCGCCCGCGCCAGATGTCGAGCGTGTAGCTGAGGCTCTGGAACGTGTAGAAGCTGATGCCGAGCGGGAGCACCACCGACAGGTGCACCGGCGTGATCGGCAGGCCCAGCACCCCTGCGATGTCGGTGAAGGCCTCGATGAAGAAATTGACGTACTTGAAGTAGCCGAGCAGCCCCAGGTTCGCGACGAGGCTGAGCAGCAGCCAGCGGGACTGATCACGACGCGCGCGGCGAGCTACCTCGGGGTCTTCGGCCTCCGCCTGCGGGGCGAGGCGATGGATCGCTCGGCCGGCGACGAAGTCGAGGACGGTCGAGAACGCGAGCAGCCCCACGAACGACCACGGCGCCGGTAGCGGGTTGGTCTTGGGACCCGCCGCGTAGAAGAAGTAGCTGGCGACCAGCAGCCACGCCACGCGGGCCACCGGGCGTCCCGCGAGCACCCACATCCCGATCAGCACGGGAATGGCGAACAACAGGAAGTCGAATGTGGGGAACAGCATGCGCCGGTCATCCGACCGCGTTCGGGCGTGCGTAGCGGGACGTCAGCGGCCGGAGCTGCCCAGGAGCACGCTCACGACACGGCGAGCCATGGCTCCCGCTCATGCCCAGCGACGCGAGAGGTCGTGGACGAAGATATGAGAGACCCGCCGAGGTGGTCAACCCCGCCGTCTGGCGTCGCTCGTAAAGGTCTTCGGTAGCGCGCGCTCAGCGGACTTGGGCTCCGGTGGCTTGATGTTGCATCGTTACCCCCATCAAGGAGTGCGTGTCGCTGCGGTGACACGTCCTCGAGAGGAGCGTCGTCTTGTCCGTAGTTTGCTCGAGCGTCCCTTCGATCCCTCGGTGGGTTGCCATTCTATCACTCATGCTCGGCGCTGGTTGTGTCGTGCCCAGCTCCAAGGACGAGGCCGCCCGAGCCGCGGCGCTGGCCAATGCCGAGGCCGAGCCAGAGGTCGAGCCGGAGGCGGCGCTCCAGCCGACGCCCGCGGTGGAGCCCGCCCCACCCGTGGTCCCCACACCGCCCCCGTGGCGCCCGCGACCCGAGGATCAGCTCGAGCCCCACCAGCGCGTCGAGCATCCCGAGGCCCTCGCCGGCTTCTTCGCGCAGCTGGCTCGCATCGATGATGGTGCGCCCGAGGTCGCGCGGGTGGTCCACCTCGGCGCCTCGATGATCGGCGCGGACGACCTGCCGTCGGTCCTGCGCACGAAATTCCAGACCCGCTTCGGAGACGGCGGCGCGGGCCTCGTGCTGCTGGCGCGGTACATGCCCAACTACCTGCACCACTGGGTCGACCTCGACGCCAGCGGCTGGGACCACTGCTACATCGCGTACCTGTGCAAGAAGGACGGCTTCTACGGCCTGGGTGGCACGACCTTCTGGTCCGATGGGGGCGCTCGCACGCGCATCGCCACCCGCGATCACGAGCTCGGCGGTGCGGTGTCCAAGCTCGAGGTCTGGTACGCCGCGGACACCCGCGGCGGTCGCTTGGAGGTGCGGGTCGACGATGGCGAGCGCGAGATCATCGAGACCCGCGGCGACACGCTCGAAGATCGCTACCACGCGATCGACGTGGAGTCGGGCCCCCACGCGATCCGTCTGCGAGCGCTCGGCGGCGGGCGCGTGCGCGGCTACGGGGTGGTGTTCGAGACCGACGGCCCAGGGGTCACGTGGGAGCAGTTCAGCATGCTGGGCGCGTTCACCAAGCGGATGCTGGCCTGGGATCCCGCGCACATCGCCGGGCAGATCGCCCACCGCGACCCGGCCCTGGTCGTGTTCACCTACGGGGGCAACGATACCCGGCGGGTCGCGACCGGCACGCTCACCCACGAGGAGTACGTGGGCGAGTACCTCGAGGCCGTGCAGCGGGTACGCGCGGGCAAGCCCGAGATGTCGTGCCTCATCACCGCGATGATCGATCGCGGCAAGTCGCTCCAGTACACGATCGAGGCCGAGCACGTGGAGCTGATCGTGGGTGCCCAGCGCGAGGTGGCGCAGAAGGCCGGCTGCGCGTTCTTCGACAGCTTCACCGCGATGGGCGGCGCCGGCTCGATGCGCAAGTGGCGAGCCCAGAAGCCGCCGCTGGCCTCCGGCGACCTCAAGCACCTCAATCACCGCGGTCGCGTGGTGCTCGGCGGCTGGATCTACGACGCGGTGATCGATGCCTACGTCGACTATCGGACCGGCGGCGAGCCGACCGCGGGCGGCGGGCCAGCCAAGGGCGCGGCCGGCTGACCCGGCGGCGTTCGTCGATTTCTTGCCCCTCGTGGCCGCTCCCTGACACCGTCCGGCCATGGGTTGCGTGCCGTCCGTCGTCGATCTCGTCCACCAGCTTCGCGCCTTCCACGGCTACCGCACCGTGTGGATCGAGCCCACCGGGCTGGTGATGCACGCCGAGCCCGACGAGGAGCTCGAGGGGCTCGGCTACCGCTACGTGGCCACGCTCATGCGCCCGGGGCCGGAGACGCTGGCCGAGGCGCTCGGGCGCGCGGGGGTCGTGCTCACCTCGACGGCGCCTGCGAAGGTCGCCGCGACGGCGCCCGCCTGGGTCGGCACGGCCGACGCGCTCTCGGCCTAGTTCTTGGCGCGCGCGCGTCGGCGCCCGACCGCGGCGAGCCCGAGGAGCCCCGCCCACCCGAGCCCGGTCGGACCCTCGTCGGTCCCGCTCGTGCATGCGCAGCCGCTGGCCTCGCCGCTCTGACCCGCGCTCGCGCTACTGCTCGCCTCGCCCGCGGAGCTGGCTCCGCTCGAGCCCTCGCTGCCCGAGTCACCCAGCCCACCGCTCTCGTCGGCCCCGGTATCTTCACCCGGCGGCAGCTCGCTCTCGGTCCGATTGATCACCCGCCCGAGCCCGCGGGTCTGCACCTCGAACAGCTCGATCGAGCGCGCCACGATCGCATCGAGCGCGCGTAGCTCGTCCTCGCTGAGCACCTGGCCCGGTCGCTTGATCAGCAGGAACGAGACATCGAATTCGCTCGGTGCCGCGGGCCAGGCGGGCACGCGAGGCCCCTCGACGGCCAGCACGTCGTCGATGGTGATGTCGCGCCGCGTGGCGCCCACGGTGTACGTGTTGGCCTCGAACCCAAACGCCTCCGGCGGCGCGCACACGTCGTCACCGGCGGCCGCATCGAAGCAATCGTAGGGATCCTCGAGCACGAACCAAGGCGCGACGTCCTCGGCCGGCAGCAAGCCCATGAGGTAGAGATCGAGATCGCTATACACATAGATCCCAGGCTGCTGCGCGGTGAACGTGCCGTCGCCGTTGTCGACCCAAGTGTGGCCCTGCATCGGCGAGTCGCCCGCGTTCAGGTAGAACGACCAGTGCGCATGGGCTCGCCCCAGCATGCCGAGCGACGGCGGGCCGCCGTCCGGGCTGAAGTAGACGAACGAGCCCCACGCGTGCCCCAGCTCTTGCCCAAAGATGAGCGAGATCAGGCGGTCGTCGGTGCCCCCCGGATCGGAGCCCAGGTACTGGGTCCATCGGTTCATGTTCAAGAACCCATAGACCTGCGAGTTTGGGGTGTCGTCGAAGTAGGGCTCGGGGATCACCACGTCTTCGGGGGCGATGTGCTCGAAGCCGATCCCGTGCACGTCGTTGGCCATCGACTGGAAGAACGCCCCGATCCCCGCGGGCAGCGACCAGGTCGTGTAGACCACGATGAACTGGCTGTCGTCGGGGTGCACGGCGAGGAACCCGTCCTCGACCTGCGCGTAGCCGCTCAAGAACCCATCACGCGAGAAGAACCAGTCGGCCGACTCGACCGAGCCGTCGACGTCGTCGAACAGCAGGTACTGGCCGCGCGGCTCCACCAGCTCGATCGGCGCGGCGGCCACGGGGGCGGCGACGAGCGCGGTGCCGAGCGGCAAGATCGTGCGAGCAACCCATGAGACGAGCCCCCGAGCCATTGCGGCAGTATCGGGGGCTCGTCGGTGGGCGGTCAAACCCGGCTAGAAGCCCATCGCGTCCATCGCCTCGTCGTTGAGGTCGAGCGCGGCCTTGCGCCCGGCGCTGGCACGGGCCGCGGGAGCCGCCTTCTTCGCCTTCGACATCTCTTCGCGGGTCTTGGAGATCCGCTTGGCGGAGTGCATCACGCGGTCCTTCTCGCTCTGCGTGGCTGCCGCGGCCGCTTGCGCGTGGAGCTTGCGCTCGGCGGCGATGAGCTGGGCCTCGGCGCGCTCGAGGTCACCCGCGTTGGCCTGCTGCGAGGCGAGCTGGGCCACCTGCGAGGCCTCGCGCATGGCGAGCAGCGTCTGCGTGCGACTGTTGCGGTGGGCGGCGACGAGCGTGGGATCGTCGGTCACGGTGGCGCGCAAGATCGCCTCTTGCACGCGCTCGAGCCCGCCCTCGGCCGGATCGCGGAAGTGCAGGCGCACGCTCGCGAGCACCTTGGTGCCCTCGTGGGCTCCCTCGACGTGGGCGCGCACCAGCAGCTCGCGCCCCTGGCCTTCGAACATCGTGCCGATCGGGACGATGAGGCTGCCTTCGTGGGACCAGCGGGCTTGCGCGGAGTCGGTGCCCAGCAGCCTCACGCCGGGCGCGGCGACGAGCTCGACCTCGACCTCGGCCGCCGCGGTGGCATCGAGCAGCGCGATCTCCTGCGCCACGATGCCCGCGAGCTGCTCGCTGTGCTCCACGTGGTAGAGCCGCCCGCTCGTGCGGATCGCGAGCGCGTTGAGGGTGTTCTCGTCGTAGTCGAGCCCCACGCCCACCGCGGTCACCTGGATCCCGCGCTGGAGGCCGACCTCGGCCACGCGCGCGAGCTCGTCGGGCGAAGAGGGCCCCTCGGTCGCGATCCCGTCGGAGATCACCACCATGCGCCGCACCAGGTGCGTGTCGGGGGTGCTCCACAGCTGCGACTCGGCGATCTTGAGCCCGTCGAACATCGCGGTGCCGCCGTCGGCGGAGAGCTCGTCGATCACGGCCAGCGCATGGCGGCGCGTGCTGGCATCGACGACGGTGGGGGCGACCCGCAAGCGGCCGTTGTTGGAGAACGTGACGATCGAGAGCAGATCGCCGTCCTCGAGCTCCTTGACGATGCGTCGCGCTGCGTCGCGCGCGTGCACGATCTTGTCGCCCATCATCGAGCCCGAGGTGTCGATCGTGAGCGCGAGCGCGGTGGGCGTGTGGCCCGGCGAGGCGCCCTTGGGGACGTCGACGAACACGCCGAAGGACTCCTCCGAGGAGCCGGCGAGCATGAAGTCGCTCGTGGTGGCAGCGCTGATCCAGCGGGCGTCGCGGGCCTCGTGGCTCGGCGTGGGGCTCGCTATCGCGGTCCCGTCGGGACTCGTGGCCACCGCGGTGAGCGGGGCGGCTTGGGCAGACGGGGCCACCGGCGAAGGAGCCGAGGCGCGGTGACTGGCGCAGCCCACGAGGCTCGCACCGGCGATCAAGAGGCCGAGGATGGACGGACGCATGCTACCTCCGCTGGCGCTACGGCCAGCGGGGGACGGGTACGCACCACGAGGGGGCTCGATCTGCGGGGCGCCGATTTATTCCTGCACTTGTGCGGGCGTGCTCGAGCGCGCGACCCGGCGCCGAGCCGCGGGGGGCAGGGCCTCGTGCAGCAGCCCCACCACCGCATCGACCCACGCCGGCTCGGCGTTGAGCGAGGGCACCAGCACGAGCCGCTTGCCCCCGGCCGCGCGGAAGTCTGCTTCGGCTCGGATGCCGATCTCCTCGAGCGTCTCGAGGCAGTCGGCCACGAACGCGGGGCAGAACACGGCCATGCGCTCGACGCCGGCCTTGGCCAGCTCCACCAGCCGCTCGTCGGTGTAGGGCTTGATCCAAGGGTCGCGACCGAGGCGCGACTGGAAGGACACGCTCCACTGACCCTCGGGCAGCTGCAGGCGGGCGGCCAGCGCCCGCGCGGTGGCGAAGCACTGCGCGCGGTAGCAATTGCGGTTGGCGTCGACGAGCTTGTCGCAGCAGTCGTCGCGGTGCAGGCAGTGGCGACCGCTCTCGTCGCTCTTTCGCATGTGGCGCTCGGGCAGCCCATGGAACGACATCAGCACGTGATCGGGCCGCAGCTCGTCGAGCACGGGCTGCCCCGCCTGGGCGAACGCTTCCACGAAGCGGAGATCGTCGTAGAACGGCGGCACGACGCGGAGGAACGGGGTGTTCCAGCGGCGCCCGGCCTCGCGATAGACCGCCTCGGCGGCCGACCCGGTGGAGCTGCTGGCGTACTGGGGGAACAGCGGCAGCAGCACGAGCTGGTCGCAGCCCTGGGCGCGCAGCTCGTCGAGCGCGGCCCCGATCGTGGGGCTGCCGTAGCGCATGCACAGCGCCACCGGGATCTCCTCGAGCCGCCCGGCGACCGCGTCGCGCAGGGCCTGGCCGTTGACGAGCAAGGGCGAGCCGTCCTCGCCCCAGATCTTGGCGTAGGCCGCGGCCGAGCGAGCGGGGCGCAGCGGAAGGATCACCAGGTTGAGCAGCAGCCAGCGACTCACCGGATGGATGTCGAGGACGCGCGGATCGGAGAGGAACTCCCGCAGATACGTGCGCACCTCGTGGGGTCGAGGCGCGGCGGGAGTCCCCAGGTTGAGCAGCAGCACGCCAACGCGTGCGCTCACGATCCGGGCTGCTCCCCCACCTCGGGCCGGCCCACCTCGGGCAGGCCGGCCGCGCGATCGAGCAGCGTCTGGATCCGCTGCACCACGCCGGCGGGGTCGGGCACGTTGCCCTCGGCGAGGTTGGCTTGATCGTAGAGCAGCTCGATCCAGCCCGACAGCTGCGGTCCGGGGCCTTCATCGCCGGCCGCGGCCGCGAGCCGGTCCGCGGCCTTCACGAACGGGTGCGAGGGGTTGAGCTCGAGGATGCGCGGGCGCGCGGTCACCTCGCGGTTGGACATGCGGAGGATCCGCTCCATGTTGCGCGAGAGGCCGCCTTCCTCGTCGACGAGGCACGCAGCGCTGTCGGTGAGTCGCGAGGACGCGCGGACCTCCTTGATGCGCTCGCCCAGCACCTGCTTGGCGGTGCGCAGCAGCGCGTCGAGGCTCGCGCTCGCATCTTCGGCGGACTCGGGCTTGGCCTCGCTCGCGTCGGCCTTGGGCGCGGTGGACAGCCCGAGGTCGCCCTGGGTGACGCTGCGCAGCGGCTTGCCCTCGTGCTCGCGCAGGTCTTGCACCACCCACTCGTCGACCGCATCGGTCATCAGCAGCACCGCAAAGCCACGCGAGCGGCAGGCCTCGAGGTGCGGGCTGCGGGCCAGCGCGCTCGCCGACTCGCCGGTGATGTAATAGATGGCCTCTTGCCCCTCGGGCATGGCCGCGACGTACTCGGACAGCGAGCACAGGGCGCCGTCGTTGGCGGTGCTGGCAAAGCGCAGCAGGCCGGTGATCTGCTCGCGGTGGGCGTTGTCGGTGTGCAGGCCCTCCTTGAGGAACACGCCGAATTCGTCCCACAGCTTGGTGTACTTCTCGGGCTCGTCCTTGGCCAGATCCTCGAGGTGCTTGAGCACCTTGCGGGTGAGCTGGCGGCGGATCGCGGCCAGCGACTGGTGCTCCTGCAGCATCTCGCGCGAGACGTTGAGCGGCAGGTCCTCCGAGTCGACCACGCCACGGACGAAGCGCAAGTAGGTGGGCAGCAGCTTGTCGCAGCTCTCCATCACCAGCACGTGGCGGGCGTAGAGCTGCAGCGCCTTGCTGTCCTCGTTGAACAGATCGGGCGAGCGACTGCCCGGCACGTAGAGCACGGCCTTGAACTGGATCGGGGCGTCGAGCGAGAGGTGGAGGCGCGCCAGCGGCTCGTCGCCCGGCATCACGAACCCACCCATCACGTGGGTGTAGAACTCCTTGTAGTCGTCGTCGCCGAGGTCCTTGGGGTTGCGGGTCCAGAACGCGGCCGCGGCGTTGACCTGGCGGTTGTCGCCCTCGGTCACGCCCTTCTCGTCGACCACCTGCAGCTTGATGGGGTAGAGGACGAAGTTGCTGTAGCGGCGCACGATGCCCTCGAGGCGCCAGCGGTCGAGCAAGTCCTTCGACTCCTCCTTGAGGTGGAGCTCGATGCGGGTGCCGCGTAGCTTGCGTGCGCTCGGGCCCACGGTGAACGAGCTGCCGTCGCTGCTCCAGT
Organism: Nannocystaceae bacterium; assembly: GCA_041600735.1. Lineage (GTDB taxonomy): Bacteria > Myxococcota_A > Polyangia > Nannocystales > Nannocystaceae > Paraliomyxa. The sequence continues at coordinate 14,120 of JBFIJN010000012.1, read as the reverse complement.
GCACCGGCTCGTGCCCGGGGAGCGCGGAGAGGCTGTGCACGTCGATGTGGTCGGCCACCATGAACGCGCTGTAGAAGCCCACGCCGAACTGGCCGATGAGGTTGAGGTCGGGTCGCTTGCCCTCGGCCTGCTCGGCCGCGGCCTGCTGAAGGAAGCGCAGCGTGCCCGAGTGCGCGATCGTGCCGAGGTTCTGCGCGGCCTCCTCTTCGCTCATGCCGATGCCGACATCCTCGATCGAGAGCGTGCCGCGCGACTTGTCGGCGGTGATCTGGATGAACGGCTCGATCTCCTGGTCGCGGAGGCCTTGGTCGACCAGGGCGTGGAAGCGGGCCTTGTCGAGCGCATCGGAGGCGTTCGAGACGAGCTCTCGCAGGAAGATCTCGCGGTTGGTGTACAGCGAGTTGGTCACCAGCCGCAGGACGGCGGAGACCTCGGCCTTGAACTCGTGGGTCTTGGCAGTTGTGGCTTCGGACACGGGGCCGCAGCCTAAGCATACTGGGGGGGCAGTCAACCCCCCGCCGCGCGCCGCGAGAGGCTCAGCGTTCCTTCAGCGTGGCGAGCTGCTTGGCCATCTGACCGAGCATCTTCCCGCTGTCGCCCACGACCCGCACGCTGTCGTCGAGCCCCTTCACGATGAGGTCGAGGTGGATGACGGTCTTCGGGTTGAGGATCGAGCTGGGGGCGGCGGTCACGAGCTGCCGACCGGTCTGGACCAAGGCTTGGGTCTTGTCGATGAACTGCGGGGCCGAGCGCCCGATCGACAGCGCCAAATCGCGCATCTCGAGCAGGTCGTCGGGCGCGCCCTCGCCCAGCTCTGCGCCAAAGCTGCCGGCGGCGGCGCCGGCCGCCTCACCGGCGGCGCCGGAGTGACGCATGGCCAGCGCCACCACGTCGCCGAGGCTCATCTTGGCGTCGACCCGGCCATTGACGCTGGCCTGGATGCGGGCCTGGGCCAGCGCGCGCAGCTTGAGGATCGACTGGCTGGTCTGGAACACGAAGGCGTGGAATTCGGCGGCCGCCTTGAAGAACGCGTCGTAGCTGGGCACGCCGATCTGCACGTAAGAGAAGGGGTGCGCGTCGCCCTCGGCCTCGGCGCTGGCGAGGAAGTCGAGCGAGGCGTGGCCCTCGTAGTTGGCCAGCGAGGGCGCGAGGTCGCCGAGCTTCACCTGACCGGGCGGCGGGGCCTCGGTGAGCTTGGCCACGAGCTCCTTGGTGGTGGCGCGCAGCTCCTTGGCCGAGACCGCGAGCGCCTCCTTCATCTCGCCCCAGTCGTCGTACTCCTCGGTGGTCGTGGTCACCGACCCATCGGCGTTCATCTTGGTCTTGGTGATGGTGCCGTGGAACTGGAAGAACCCGGCTCCCTTGCCGTTGGCGCAGCCGCCGAGCGCGAGCGCGGTGAGCAACGGGAGGCACAGCCAGCGACGGGAGGAGGGAGTCATCGCTAGCAGGACGGACATCGGGCGCCAGGTTGCGCTGGCACGACGGAATTGTCACCCGAGCCGCGCAGAGGCCATCCCCGCCGCGCGGGCGGCCAGCGTGGGGATCACGCGCTCGAGGCCCCAGGCCAGGCGCCCGTGCAGGGTGTCGACCGCGTAGAGCCGACCGCGCGCCGCCGCCCGCAGGCCCGCCGCCACCACGGACTCGGGGCGTGAGCCCACGGTGTCGAGCAGCCGCTGGCCGAGGCGGCGGATCCCAGCGTCGGAGGCGCTCGCGTGGGCCACGAGGTTGGTACGGGTGAACGACGGGCACAGCACGGTCACGCCCACGCCGCGCGGGCGCAGCTCGGCGTGCAGCGACTTGGACAAGCCAACCACCGCCGCCTTGGTGGCCGCATACGCGGCGAGCCGCGGGACCGCGATGAGCCCCGCCACGGAGCCCACGTTGAGGAGCGAGCCGCGACCCTCGGCCACCATCAGCGGGGCGAACACGCGGCAGCCGTGGGCGACGCCCAGCACGTTGATCGCGACCAGGCGCTCGAGCTCGGCGGCCGTGAGCTCGGCGAGCTCGCCCGCGGCCAGGATCCCCGCGTTGCTCACCACGAGCTGCGGCGGGCCGGCCCATGCGAGGGTGGCTCGTGCGAGCGCCTCGATCTCGCGGGCCTGCGCCACATCGCAGCGCACCACCAACGCATGCCCGTGGGCGCGTCGCACCTGCGCGGCCGTCTGCTCGGCCCCGGCTTCGTCGATGTCGGCGAGCACCACCCGCGCCCGCCGAGCCCCGAGCTCGATCGCGAAGGCGCGACCGAGGCCGCCCGCCGCCCCGGTGACCACCGCGACCGAGTGCGCGAACGCGGTCATTGGCCCGCGCTCGTGAGCCCGAAGTAGAGCACCAAGGTCTCGCGACCCCTCGCGCGCAGGTACGCCTGACCGAGCCACAGGCCGGGGCGAAGCTCGCGGAGCTCGTCCTTGATCGCGCGGATGAAGAACGGGTTGCTGGGCAGGTCGTAGTCGAGCTGCAGCGCTTCGAATGGGCCCGCGCGCGAGGGGCCGATGAAGGTCTCGAAGCGGAACAGCCGCAGGCGATCGTCGATCACGCGGTTGATGCCCTCGCCCTCCGCGGCGGCCCGCGGGGCGAAGCTCTTGCCGCGCCACACGAAGCGCTCCGAGCTGGCCCACGCACGCGCGAGCTGGGCCGGGAGCCCGCGCAGGACCGTGGTCGCGAGCATGCGACCGCGCAGATCGCCGGCGACCTCGGCCAGCGCCGGGGTGGAGGCCTGCGTATAGAGGACCGCCAGCTCCGCCGGGCCGAGCGCGAGGAGATCGTCGAGAACGAGCGCCGAGGCGGACCTCGACGAGGGGGTTGCGGGTGGAGCTTCTTTCGTGATCTCGGGCATTTGTGTGATCTCCGGCCGGGCGCGAGCGTTCACATACGAGGGCGTATGCAAGCTCGATCTTCCACATACGGATTCGTATGTCAAGCTCCACCGCGGTGGGGGGCCAGCGCGCGCGAGACAAGCAGCGAACCCGACGGGCGCTGATCGATGCGGGCATCGAGCTGTTCTCCGCGGAGGGCCTCGATGCGCCCAGCCTCGATGCGATCTGCGAGCGCGCTGGCTTCACGCGCGGCGCCTTCTACGTGCACTTTCGCGATCGCGATGACTTCATCGTGGCCGTGATGGAGACGGCCGGCGGTCCGATCCTCGATCAGCTGGTCGCCGCCTCACCGCACGAAGATCTCGCCGCCACCTTTGCGCGCTTCTTGAGCGCGTTCGCCGACGGTCGCTATCCCATGGCGCCGCGCGGAGGGATCCGTCCGCACCAGCTCATCGATGCGTGCGTGCGCTCGCCCCGGGTGCGCGAGCGCTATGTGGCGCTGATCGTCGAGGCCATCACTCGCGTGACGCGGGGGGTCGAGCACGGTCAGGCCGAGGGACTGGTGCGACCCGAGCTCGACGCCCATGCGATCGCGACGCTGCTGCTCGCGGCGGTGATCGGGAGCCAGACGATGAGCGAGCTCGAGGTGCCCTACGACTTCGCCGCCACGGCGGCCGCCGTGCTGCGCCTGTTGATGCCGAGCTAGCGCAGCGCGCCGCCCAGTCGCAGCACCACGCCCGCCCACAGCCCACCCATCGTCATCGGCGGTCCGCCGTTGACCAGGCCTACCGGGGCTCGCAGCATCGCGCCCACCTCGGCATCGAGGTCGAAGCGCAGTCGGCCGTAGCGCACGCGCGGACCGAGGCCCGCGGCGGTCTCGGCCGTGAGTCCGGCATTGGCCGCGGCCGGTACGCCCGGCTCGCGCGGCACTCCGCGCACGCGCGCCCAGCCGCCCGCGATCACCACCTGCCCGCCTACCCCCACCTGGCCTGGACGCACGCTCCACGCGAGGCCTCCGCCCGCGGTGATCGCATGGCCGCGCACCTGGCCGAGGCGTCGAGTGCTCTGACCCACGTCCCAGCCGACGAGGGCCACCAGTCCCACGCTAGGGCGCAGCCAGCCGCGCAAGAGCAGCTCCGTGCGCGCGGCCGCGAGTCGACCTTCGCTCTCGAGCGCCCGCCCGCGCACGCCCGCGCCCACCAGCAGCTCGAGCGATCGGCGTGGCCTCGACGGCTCGGCCTCGGTGCTGCGCTCGGCGACGCGTCGGGCCGCCTCGAGCGCGGTGGCCTCGGGCGCGGGGGCGGTGTCGTCGGGCGGCGGAGGCGGAGGCGGGGTGGCGGCCAGCAGCTCGAGCCACGAGGCGGCGAACAGCTGGCTGATCGCCAGCGCCACCACGCGCTCACGGCCCGGCTCTCGCGTGGGCGCGGGCACGTCTCGGGCTAGGCGCTTGCGCGTGAGCGGATCGTCGACCGTGATCGTGAGCCGCTCGCCCGCGCAGTGCAGCCCCACCTCGAGCGGGGGTCCCTGGCGGATCTCGGAGGTCACCTGCGCGAGCTCGAGGTCGAGCAGCCGTGCGACCTCGGTCTGGGTGAGCCCCTCGCACCCCTCGCTGTGCACCACGACGCGCGCGGTGGGCTCGGCCGCGGCCGGGGCGGCCACGGCCAGCCAGGCCACCACCATCACGAACACCGCCGGGGCCACGGCCCATCGTACCGCCGTGCCGCGCACGCCTCAGCGCAGCTCGGCCAAGAGGCTGCGCATGCGCGAGTGATGCGTGCCGCTGGGGTGACGGGCCAGATAACCCTCGGCCGCCTCGCGGGCTCGGTCGTCGCGACCCGCGGCATGCCAGGAGACCGCGGCCTCGGCGCGGGCGTCTTCGGCCAGGGCTCCTTGGGGGGCGCGCTTCCAGCACTTGGCGAACGCGCTCGCGGCCGCGGCATGGCGGCCACGCGCGCGCTCGACCTTGCCGAGCTGGAAGTACGCGCTGTAGGCCCGCGGATCGCTCGAGTAGTGGCGCACCAGCTCGGCCAGGGCCGCGGCCGCGCGCGGAAGATCGCCGCGGGCTCGCGCCGCATCGGCCTCGCCGAGCAGCACCTCCACCGAAGGCACGACAGGCGCGACGGGGCGAGCCGGACGAGGCGCGCTCGTGGGCTCGGCCGCATCGAGCATCACCACCTCATCGTCCACGTCCTCCGCGTCGAGGCTCAGTCGATCGCCCGGACCAAGCTCGGCCACGCGCGTGCCGTTGTCGACCTCGACGAGGCCCCGCTCGACCTCGACCTCCATGCGCCGCGCATCCTCGGCGAGGGTGATCGTGAAGATCGTGCCCACCACCCGCACCTCGATCCCGGCGGCATCGACCACGAAGGCACGCGCTCGATCCGGGGTCACCGTGTAGCGCACCTGTCCGCTGTGCTGCACGAGGTGGACGAGCTCGTCGCGCTGCACGTCCACGTCCACGCGCGCGCCGTAGCGAAGCTGGGCCACCGAGGCGTCGGGCAGCCGTAGCTCCGGCCAGGTGGCGAACGGGATCGAGGGCAGCGCGACCGGCTCGACATCGGCGCTCGCGATCGCAGGGACCGCGAGTGCTTCCTCGGTCGGCGTGGAGGGCAGCGCGAGCGCCAGCACCACGGCGGCGGCCGCTGCCACGCCTGCCGCGGCCGCGGCCCAGCGCGCACGCGCACGCCCCTGCGCCCGCGCCTGCAGGGCTGCCTCCACGCGCCCGAGCACGCGATGCTGTCGCACGTCGTCCCAGGGTACGGGGGCCTGCGCGAGCCGTCGCGCTGCTTCGTCGTTCATGGCGATCCTCCCGTGCTGCGATCCGTACTGCGATCCGTACTGCGATCCGTACTGCGACCGAGGCGTCGATCGAGGCGGACCTGAGCGTCGGCGATGCGGCGCTTGACCGTGGCCAGCGACACGCCGCACGAGGTGGCCGCCTCCTCGAGCGTGCAGCCTTCGACGCGATGAAGGATCCACGGCACGCGCAGCTTGTCGGGCACCTGGTCGAGCGCCGAGTACAGCTCGTCGGCGGGGGCGCGGTCGCGCGGATCGGAGGCGGTGGGGGCTGCGCGGGTGAACTGCTGGCGGATCCAGCTGCGGCGCCGACGTCGGGTGAGGCGCGACTGGGTGAGCCGCACCGCGATCGTGACCAGCCAGGGCCGCAGCTGGGCCGGGGATCGCAGCGTGGACAGTCGCTCGGCCGCGCGCACGAACGTGTCCTGGACGATGTCCTCGAGCTCGGCATCGTCGCCCATCAGCCGATGCACCACGCCGGCGACGTAGCGGCTGTGTCGGCCATAGAGGTCGCGGAAGGCCGCGGTATCCCCGCGCAGGACGCGGCTCACCAGCACCTCGTCGTCGTCCAGAACGACACGAGTCAGCGGAAGCACGTGAGCCAAAGCAGGCACTGTGCAATATGATCACCGCTGGACCCCGGATCGGCTCAAGTGTTTCTTCGCGATCGACGTCGACGAGCTCGGACGTGCGCGGCCTTTGCGCTGCTCGCCTCGAGCGGATGCGCGTCGCCGGTGGAGATCCTCGGCAGCGGCAGCTCGACGAGCGGCGTGGACAGCCTCGACTTCACCGGTCCCTCGGCGAGCTCGGCCGACGCGGACTCCTCCGCCACCACCGACGACAGCGGCCCCGGCCCGCTGCCGTGCGGCGACCCCGATGGCGTGGGCTGCAGCAACCGCATCGATCTGCTGTTCGTGATCGACAACTCGGGGACGATGGGCGAGGAGCAGCTCACCCTCGCCAAGAATTTCCCCGTGCTCATCGAGCAGCTGCAGAACCTCGAGGACGGGCACGGCAACCGGGTGGGCGCCGACGTCAACATCATGGTGACGACCACCGATTTCGACAACCCGCAGTGCCATGGCCCGTGGACCAAGCCCGACTACGTCGCGGCCAAGGGCTCGCCGGTGTTCTCGCCGTGCGTGGAGCGACTCGAGCGCTTCACCGGCTACGGCGACCAGCCCAAGGTGATCGAGGAGGCCTGCCTCGAGGTGTGCGACCCCATGGCTCCCGCCGCGCCGCGCGATCAGTTCATCCACTTCGACGACGACGGCCACAACGTGGCCGGGGGCAGCCCCGCCGACGCGCTGGCGTGCGTCGGACCGCAGGGCATCGATGGCTGCGGCTTCGAGGCTCCGCTCGAGAGCATGCTGCAGGCGCTCAACCCCGCCGCGTGCTGGAACGATCCCGAGGGCTGCACCGATCCCGCGTGGGCGTTCATCGATCAGCCGTTCTTGCGCGAGGGGGCCACCCTCGCCATCGCCATCATCACCGACGAGGCCGATTGCTCGGTGAAGGATTTCTCGATCATGGACGAGCCGGGGTTCATGGAGAACGACCCGCTGTCGGGGCAGCCGCTGCCGAGCTCCGCGATCTGCTGGAACGCCGGGGTGGTGTGCACCGAGCTCGATCCGCGGACGGGGCAGTACTCGGGCTGCATCCCCGCCAACAAGAACGCCGACGGCCAGGTGGGGGTAGGGGACGCGGAGGCCGTGCTCCAGCCGCTCGAGCGCTACAAGGATCTGCTCGGCGCGCTGCGAGCCCAGGGACGCGAGGTGTTCATGCTCGGCGTGCTCGGCGTGCCCCAGGTAACCGAACACTCGCCTCAGCCACCGCACCAGCCCACCGGCGGCGGCTTGGCGGCGCTCGTCTACCGCGACTGGCGTGATCCCGACGTGCCCGGGGGCGGCGACATCTTGCCCGACGAGTGGGCCGTGGGGGTGCGGGCCGAGGACAAGCAGTTCGAGTTCGGGATCGGCCCCGGCTGCACCGGCTACGATCCCGACAGCGGCACGTACACCGGCCAGGCGATCCCGCCGGTGCGCATTCGCGACGTGTGCGAGAGCCTCGACACCCCCGATGACCCCGCTACCCCGGCCGACGAGACGCGCATCCGCTGCTGCGTGGAGTCGATCTGTGGCGATGACTTCAGCCCTGCGATCCGCTGCCTCACGGGGCTCATCCAGCAGGCCGTGACCCCGGTGGGCTGACCCGTGTCGAGCGTCGACATCGAGGGGCTCCGCGGCATGGATCCCCGCAAGGTCCCGCTGCCGCACGGGACCCAGGTCACCACCGTGGTCGAGCGTTCGACCGGCGAGGGAGAGCGCCCGATCCCGGTCGGCTCGGTCGCCACCGTGGTCGAGCTGCTGGCCGACGGGGCGCTGCGCGTGCGCGTGGTCGGGCGGGGCGAGCACGTGTACGCGCGCCACGAGCTACGACCCGCGCAGGCCGGACAGCTTCGCTTTGCGGTGGCGCGCGCGCGCGACGAGGCGGCGCTGCTGCCTTGCGTGGTGCTCGAGGCCACCGTGGGCTCACGCGCGTGGGGCGTGGCCGACGAGGGCTCCGATCACGATGTGCGCGGGGTGTTCTTGCTCCCGTTCGGCTGGCGTGAAGGGCTGGCCACGCCGCCGGGCGTGCTGGTGAGCGCCGACGGCAGCAGCACGTGGTGGGAGGTCGAGCGCACGATCCGGCAGGCGCTACGCGCCGATCCCAACACGCTCGAGATGTTGTTCGTGCCGCAGCGCCGCGTGCTCGATCCGCTGGGACAGCGGCTGATCGACGCTCGCCAGGGGTTCGTGTCGCAGGCGATCTACGGATCGTTCGGTCGCTATGCGCTGGCCCAGGCCAAGCGGCTGCGTCAGTCGCTGCGCCTCGCCGAGCACCGCACGCACGTGCTCGAGTGGCTCCGCCACGATCCCAGCCTGTCGCTCGACGAGGTCGCCGATCGCCTGGTCGCGAGCACGCCCGAGGACGAGCCTGCCCCCGATCGCGCGCGGGCCCGCCAGTATCTGAAGCAGCTCTACCGCTCGCTCTACGATCAGGGGCTGCTGGCCGCCAACTCGTTCGCGGGCCTGGCCGAGCTCGCCGGGCGGGCCCACCTCGAGCTCGAGCTACCCCGCGAGCTGCGGCCCAAGAACGCGTACAACCTGCTGCGGATCGTGAGCGGGGCCGTGCAGTGGCTCGCCACGGGCGAGCCGCTCATCGAGACGCACGGGGAGCTTCGTGATCGCCTGCGTGCGATCAAGGGCGGCGAGGTCCCGCTGCGCCAGGCGCTGGCCTGGACCGAGGCGGCGGCCACCGAGCTCGACCGCGCCCGCGAGCGCTCACCGCTGCCGCTCGAGCCCGACTACGTCGCCGCCGATGCGCTGCTTCGCGAGCTGCGGCGCGAGGCGGCGCGGCGGTGGTTCGAGCGTGCCCCCGGCCCGTGGGGCCGCGACGCTCCCGAGCCGCTGCCTCCGGAGCCCGACTCGCAACCCTCTTCGTCATCGGAGCACGCCGAGCCATGACCGCGATCACCGACCCTCACCAGCGCGCCGTGGCCGAGCGCGTGCTCGGCGAAGAAGATCGGGCCCGTCGCCACCTCGTGGTGCACCTGTCGGGTGCACATGCGTACGGGTTCCCGTCGCCCGACAGCGACCTCGACCTCAAGGCGATCCACGTCGAGCGGACCGAGCAGCTGCTCGGTCTCACCCCACCCGCGGCGGTGCACAACCGGCTCGAGGTGATCGACGGCGTCGAGATCGACTACACCTCCAACGAGCTCGCGGTCGCCGTGCGCGGGCTGCTGCGCGGCGATGGCAACATGCTCGAGCGCGTGTGCAGCCGCGCGCCGCTGCGCAGCTCTTCGTGGCTGGGCGAGCTCGCCGAGCTCGCGCGGCGCAACCTGTCGCGCCGCTACCATCATCACTATCGCGGCTTTGCCCACTCGCAGCGCAAGGCGGTGGTCGAGGCGGCGGCTCCCTCGGCCAAGAAGGTGCTCTACGTGCTGCGTACCGCGCTGACGGGGGTGCACCTGCTGCGCGCCGGCGAGTGCGAGCCGGATCTCGGCGTGCTGCACCACGAGTATGGGTTCGCGCTCGTGCCCGAGCTCATCGAGATCAAGCAGCACGCCGAGCGCCAGGCCCTGCCGCCCGCGCTGGTGCAGCCGGTCGCGCTCGCGCTCGAGCGAGTGTTCGTGCTCCTCGACGAGGCGCTCGAGGCCTCGCCGCTGCCCGAAGAGCCGGCGCACGCCGAGGCGCTCGAGCGCTGGCTGGTGGCGGTTCGCCGTGCCGACCTCGAGGCGCCGCTCGGTTCGTAGTCGCGCGCAAGGTGAGCGCTGCTACGGCTCGGTCCGACGCCGACGATTGGCTCCCGAGAACGCTTGCGGCCGTTCGAACGCCCACCTACCCTGGGTCGACGAGGGGTGCGGATGGCCGAGATCGAGTCGAGCACGATGGAGCGAGCGCGGTGGGCCGTGGTGATGTGCAGCGTGCTCGCGAGCTCCGCTTGCCTGGTCGAGAGCAGCGACGACGCGCCGGGCATCGAGCCCCGCGGCGGCGAGCTCGTGGCTCCCCCCTCGATCGCCAAGGTGCCCGCGCCGCTGCCGGGCGCGCACTGCCAGATCCAGGTCACGGGCCAAGGCCTGCTCGACATGGAGGACGACTACCTCCCCCACGTGATCCAGTGCGAGAACGGCGGGGCCAACCTCGAGGCGCTCAAGGCCCAGGCCATCGCGGCGCGCTCGGTGGCCTACTACAGCATCGAGACCTCGGGCTCGATCTGCGACAGCCAGGGTTGTCAGGTCTACAGCTGTGGGGCCACGCCTTCGGCGATCCACCACCAGGCCGTCGACGAGACCAGCGGCGTGTACCTCATGTACAACAACACGCTGACCTACGGCTTCTACGTGGCCGGTGACAACAGCACCTCGCCGCCTTCGTGCGTGGGGGTGTCGGGGAGCACCGAGGGCTGGGTCACCTACAACGAGGGGCGCTCGGGCACCGACGTCGAGCAGACCGCGCTCGGCTTCATCCACCAGCCGGGTGACAATGGCTACGGCCAGAACCGCGGCTGCATGTCGCAGTGGGGCGCTCGCTGTCTCGAGAACGACAACGGCTACGACCACCTCGGGATCCTGCGCTTCTACTACGGCGACGACATCATCACGGTGCAGGGCGAGGGTTCGTGCGTGCTGCCGCTGCCCGGCGAAGAGACCACCACCGGCGAGCCGCCTGCCACCACGGGCGCGTCTACGGGTCCGAGCGTCGGCGACAGCACGGCGGCGAGCACCGAGGGTCCTGCGCTCGACACCGGCCAGCCCCTGCCGGGCGACAGCGGCGGCGACTCGGAGACCACCGCGGGCGCGGGCGAGGGGCCGGGGGGCGTCGATCCGGCGCTGCCCACCACGTTCGGCGCCAGCGATGACGCGAGCGGGTGTGGCTGTCGCTCCACGTCGTCCGGCGCTCCGTGGTGGCTGCTCGGCGTGCTCGGCCTGGCCGCAAGTCGGCGTCGGCGCTGGGTCGGGTGAGCGACCTCGTCGATCGGACCCACGGCCGATCGAACCGAGAGCCGATCGAACCGAGAGTCGATCGAACCGAGAGCCGATCGAACCGAGAGCCGATCGAACCAAAGAAGAAGGGCGTGCCGCCACGAAAGCGGGCACGCCCTTCACCGCGGAATTGGCCGAGGCCTACTCTGCGGCGGCTTCCTCGGCGGGTGCCTCCTCGGCAGCTTCCTCTTCGGTTGCTTCCTCGGCGGGCTCCTCGGCGGAGGCCTCCTCGACAGCGGGCTCCTCGACCGCCGGTGCAGTCGCGTCGCTCGGGTTGGCAGTGTCGGTCTGGGTCTTTCCGCAAGCGGCAAGGGCGGCAACGGAAACAGACAACAGCAGGATGTTTGCGATCTTCATAGCGTCGATTCTTGTGGGGATGTCGCAAGGTCGCGACGAGGAGGTTACTACCTCAATCTCGCACGCAATGAAAAGCGCCGCGTGGCGGCCGCGTAAGGCGCGGCAGAGTGGTAAGCCCGTGCACGCTTTTCACAGCCGCGGACGCGGCGGCGCCATCTTCGCTGTCGTGGCGCTCCCGCTTCAGTTCTTCGGCCCGTTCGAGGTGGCCGCACCATCGATCGAATTGGGAGGGCTGACGACAGGGACGGTGGGCTCGTCGGGATTGGCGCCCTGCATCCACGAGGGAAGTCGGCTCAGCGGGATCGGGCGCGGCATGTCGGGCTCGGAGGCAAGCTCGTCGACCAAGCGATCGAGCTCCGCGAGGTCACTCGGCCAGGGGTGCAGCAACACCTGCTCCGCGGCCTCGGGGGTGAGCGAGAGCGACTCCGCCGCCCGCTCCGGCGAGCGGTCGAGCCACGCGGTATGCAGCCGCTCGAGCCACAGCAGCAGGTCGCCTCGCCGCAGCATGCCGGCCGTTGGCTCGGGGGGGATCTTCTCGTAGATCAGCGTCACGTCGCCGAGCTGGATCACCGCGCCGTCGTCCAGCTTCACGCTCGTCGCCCCGATGTTGCGACCCTCGACGCGCGATCCGTTGTGGCTGCCGAGATCGCGCCCATAGTGGCGATCGCTTCCGGGATCCCAGCTGAGCTCGAAGTGGCGGCGCGACACAGTCCCATGGGCGAGCGCCGGCGAGCTATCACTGATGCGCCCGATGACCGCCGGCAGGGTGCCGATTTCGAGCACCCAGTGCAGGTTGGGAGGGTGTACGACCCGCAGTCGGCCCCGCGGATCCCACGCCGACCGAGGCGCTGCGGCGCCACGGGTGAGGGTGCGGGAGGCTTCGTCGTGGCTCATGGGCCTCCGATTGTACCCGACACGCCACGGCGCAAGGGGTGTAGGGAATCCGCGCATAACGCACAGATCACTTCGTTCGTCGTGTAGTCGGAAATACGGCGATGAGGGGTGTCCCACTCCCATGGCAACGGGGCGGATCGTGGAGTGCGCGGCGCTTGCGGGGTTGTTGGCCGGGACCGCGTGTGGAGCGGAGGACGGCCAGCGGGGCGACGGGGCCAGCGGTGGCGGCTTGGCCACGCTCGATGGCGGCCAGGGCACGGACGCCGCGAGCGAGGGCGGCGATCGAGGCGAGGCCTCGGGGGGCGCGGCCACGGGGGGCCAAGACGAGACGACGGCGGGCGGCGGAGGCAGCGATGACGACGATCCCCCGTCGACCCACTTCGACCTCGGCGAGCCGCCCCCGCCCGAGGGCTGCAACCCGGGCGAGGTGGGCAAGGGCGGCGGCGGCTTCTCGTACATCTGGATCGGCAACTCGCCGCAGGGCACGGTCAGCAAGATCGACACCGAGACCGGCGCCGAGCTCGGCCGCTACCTCGCGTCGAGCGGGCTCAACAGTCCTTCGCGCACCTCGGTCAACCAGTATGGCGACGTCGCCGTTGGCAGCCGCGGCGATGCGGGCAGCGTGACCAAGATCGCCGCCGAGCTCGAGCGCTGCGTGGAGGGCAACGGGATCCCGGGAATCCAGACCTCTAGCGGCCCGGGCGACGTGCTCCCCTACGGTCAGGACGAGTGCGTGCTGTGGAACACGCCGCTGCCCTCGTCGGACTACAACCATGGCCCGCGCGCCGTGGCCTGGGAGGGCGGCGAGATCGATCCCGAGACCTGCACCAACACGGTCCCCAACCCGCGCTTGTGGGTCTCGTGGCACGGCGCGGGCAACACCCTCGAGTTTCGCCGGCTCGACGGCGACAGCGGAGCGATCCTCGACACGACCAGCGTGGTGGGCGGAGGCGGGCGCACCTACGGCGGGGCGGTCAACGCCGAGGGCGACTTCTGGATCGCCACGCGCGGCGGGCAGGACAACCTGATCCACGTCGACGCGGTCACGCTCGACACCACCGTCTACAACGTGCCCGTGGGCGACAACTACGGGATGACGGTCGACAAGGACGGCGACCCCTGGGTGGTCACCTACAACGCCGGCACCAACTACGTCTATCGCCTCGACGTGGCCTCCGGGACGTTCATCACCGCGGCCACCTCCGAGGCGCGCTACCGTGGGATCCAGATCGACCGCGAGGGCCGCGCCTGGATCGCGGGCAATACCCCGTGCCGGCTCTCGCTCGTCGACGCCGAGACCGACACGCTCATCAACGACGCGATCCCGCTGCCTGGCTGTGGCACCCCGGTGGGGACCAGCATCGACCGCGATGGCTTCGTGTGGGTCGTGGACCAGGGCACCAGCACCGCCTACAAGATCGATCCCGACACCTACGATGTGATCTTGTCGGTGGGTGGGCTGGTGCAGCCCTACACGTACTCGGACATGACGGGCTCGGGCCTCGACCTGGTGATCAACCCGCCGGGGTGATCGTCGTCGCGGGTCGGCTATCCTAGCGCTCGTGCGTGCGAGGCTTGCAGCGCTCCAGGTCGGCGCACTCGCGGCGCTGCTGGTCTGCTGCACCGAGCCGCCGCCGCCGCAGCCCTCGCCGCAGCCCTCGCCGCAGCCCTCGGTCGGGGCGGGGATCCTCGACCTCGACGGGGCCGCCGTCGATCCGCTCGCCGGCGATGCG
>JBFIJN010000011.1:0-48715 GCA_041600735.1 Nannocystaceae bacterium | reverse complement strand
GTGTCGGTGATCCGCGTGCCCGCCTCGGCCGGGAGGCTCGAGCCCTCGATGAGCAAGCCGCGCTCGAGCGCGGCGACCAGGAACTGATCCTGGTTGTCGTCGCGAACACGACCCACGTGGGTCGCACCAAAGAAGTCCGCGATCACCCCCGGGTTGGCCGCGATGGCCGCGGCGTCGGCGAGACTGCGGAGCCCGCGAGCCCCCGCCGTCAGCAGCTGGAGCGTGCGACCCGAGCCGCTACCTTCGAAGGAGCCGCTGGCCATGCTGTCAGCCGCCCAAGGAGATTCGCGGTCGCCGGTCACCGCACTTGCATCGCCGGAGTAGACGAGATTTGCAACCTCGCCGACACGATCGTGCGGCGCTCAGCCGTGCGCGCCGGCCAGCAGCACGGCCCAAGCCACGAGGCACGCCACCGTGGCCAGGCCCCAGCGCAGCGCGGGCCGGGGCCGTAGGCGCCCGCGCGGGCCCAGGCCGCGCAGCAACAGGCCCGCCCCGCAGGCGATCCAGCCGATGAACGCCAGCGCGGCCAGGTTGGCGCGGACTGGCGCGGGACCCGGCTCGCGCGACAAGAGCTCGCGATGGAACGCCTCGGGATCGCCGCGGCCCGAGACGTCGGTGCCCAGCTGGCGCTCCTGCTCGGCCATCAGCGCGGCGATGCGCTCGTTGGCCGCCTCCCAGCGCTCACGGTGCGGGATTCCCCACACGCGGGTGGCCAGCAGGCCGGAGCGCAGCTCGCGATAGGCGACGAGCGCGTTGGCGTGGCCGAGGGTGCCGAGCGCCTCCTGGGCCTGCCCGATCGCCCACAGCCGCTCGAGTGCTTGCTCGTCGTGATCCGCCCCCGGCAGTCGCCAGCGCAGCGCACGGCCGAGGTGCTCGATCTCGCCGGAGAGATCGTCGAGCCCTCGCGCCCGCTCGGCCGCCTCGAGCTCGGCCCGGCCCTCGTACCCGACCCGCAGCCCGATCGGCAGCGACACCGCGAGCACCACGCCCACGCCCAGCGCGGGCGCCTTCCACCACGCGCGGCGCGGCGCGGCGACTCCGGGGCTCCCGCGGGTGCCGGCGTCCGCGTCCGCGTCCGCGTCCGCGTCGGCGCTCCCGCCCCCGCGCCCGCTGACTTCCCGCTTCGTCACACCAGGTCCCGTCGGGAGAAGAGCACCATGGCCAGGCCCAAGCACACCGCGGCGTAGCAGCCCCCGTAGAGGCTCGCCTCGGCCACGTAGCCCCAGCTCACGAAGCTCTCGTGCACGCTGACCACCTGACCGCTCTCACCGAGCTGCGAGCCCGAGGCATACAGCGCATGGAAGTCGGGCACGAGATCGGCGACGAGCTCGAGCATGGTGCCGAGCGGCGTGCCGGCCAGCTTCTTGCCCGTGGCGAACGCCATCAGCTCCCCGCGATTGCGACCGATGACCCACAGCGCCGCGGTGAGCATGGCCGAGAGGTAGGGCGAGGAGAACGAGGAGAACAGCATCGCCACCGCGGTCAGCAGCGCCAGCTCCACCAGCACCAGCACCTCGGCCCTCACCATCACCACGCCGTGGCTGCCCCCCTGCACGCCGACGAACAGCGCGAGGATGATCGCCATGAGCCCCACGAGCATCGCGAGCGTGAGCACCTGGCCCACGTACTTGCCCAGCAGGAACTCCCAGCGCCGCAGTGGCTTTGGGATCACGAAGTAGACCGTCTTGCGATCGAGCTCCTTGCTCAGCAGGTTCACCCCGAGGAACAGGGCGATCACCACCCCCACGAGGCTGATGCCCGCGAGCCCGAGGTCCTTGATGACGCGCAGCTCCTCGTGCATCGAGAGCTCCCCGAGCACCAGCGAGAACGCCATGAGGCCCACGGCGAACAGCGCCAGCACGTAGAGCACGCGGTTGCGCACGGCCTCGCGGAAGGTGTTGAGGCCCACCGCCCACACCCGCGCCGCAACGCCGCCGCTCGCCCGATCGCTCATGATGTGGGGGCCTCCGCGCGGGCACCGGGCTCGTCGTCGGCCCGCTCCACCTCGCTCATGAGCAGGGCCTCGAGGCTCTGGCGGTGCGGCGAGAGCTGCACGAGCCGCCCCTCGGCCGCGAGCAGCGCCCGCACGAACGCATCGGCCTGGTCGAGATCGCCCACGTGCAGCACGTGCCCCTCGGCGGCCTCGCGGTGCTGGCCCTCGAAGCGCTGCAGGCCCTCGATCGCCGCGGCCGGAGCCTGCCACACCACGTCCACGCCGAGCAGCCGCGGGTCGAGCAGCTGCGAGAGCGAGCCCACGTCGCGCAGCTTGCCGCGCACCAGGATCCCCACGCGATCGCAGAGCGCCGAGGCGTCGGCGAGGATGTGCGTGCAGAAGAACACCGTGGTGCCGCGCTCGCGCAGCTCGACGACGAGGTCGCGCACCTCCTTGCGACCCACCGGATCGAGCCCGCTCATCGGCTCGTCGAGCACCACGAGCTCGGGCTCGCCCATCAGCGCCTGGGCCAGACCGGTGCGCTGCAGCATCCCCTTGGAGAACGAGCGCAGCGGACGATCGGCGGCATCGCGCAGGCCCACGCGCTCGATCAGCGCGCCGGCGCGACGACGACGGGTCGCGCGATCGAGACCGTGCAGGCGCCCCACCATGTCGAGCAGCTCGCGGACCGAGAGATAGTCGTAGAAGTACGGGTTCTCGGGCAGGTACCCCACGCGAGCCTTGGCCGCGCGATCGCCCGCGGGCGCGCCCAGCAGCTCGGCCCGGCCGCCGCTCGCGAAGATGAGACCCATCAGGATCTTGATGGTGGTGGTCTTGCCGGCGCCGTTGGGCCCCAAGAAGCCGAAGATCTCGCCGCGCTCCACCGAGAGGGTGATGCCGCGCAGCGCCTCCACGCGACGGCGCAAGAAGCCCCGGGTGAAGGTCTTGCGCAGGTCGCTGACGTGCAGGACGGCCACGGGCGAACAGCTAGGATACGATGACCGCCGCCGCCAATGCGACCCGCCGACCTCACGCGCCGCGCCATGCTCACCGGGCTCGGCGTGGCTGCCCTGGTACCCGCAGCTGGCCTCGCTCGTCCGGGCGAGCCCGCGGGGCGCAGCCCTTCGCCCGATCCCGGCCCGATCCCCGCGGCCCCCCCCGGTACCCCCTGGCCCGACGACGAGTGGTCGCCGCACGGCCCGGGCTTCACGGGCCTCGACCCCTTCTCGGGCACCTCCGCGGCGGTCGATCCTTCGACCATCACCATCGACCTGCCGCAGCTGCGCTACGAGGGCCGCTGGAACCCACGGCCCGGAGCCATGCGCGTGCTGGCCCGCGAGCTGCGGCTGCGCACGCGGCTCGAGCCGGTGCTCGAGCCCGGCGAGGTCGCGGTGACCACCGAGGCGCTGTTCCAGACCCCCTTCCTCTACGTGGCCGGTGAGGGCGAGCTGCCGCCGCTCGGTGCCGCGGGCGAGGACGCGCTGCGTCGCTTCATCGATCTCGGCGGGCTCATCCTGTTCGACGCGGCCGATGGCGGCACCGACCCCGGGTTCGTGCGCGACGTGAAGGCGCTGCTCGGCCGGATCTCGCCCGCGAGCGAGGTGGCGCCGGTCGGACGCGACCACGTGCTCTACCGCAGCTTCTACCTCGTCGACACACCGATGGGCCGCACCCGCACCCACGATCACGTGCTCGGCGTGCAAGACGAAGGACGGCTGCGCGCGCTCATCATGCGCAACGACCTCGGCGGCGCGCTGGCCGAGACCAACGACGGCCTGCCCGCGTATCCGTGCACGCCGGGCGGCAACGTGCAGCGCGAGTGGGCGGTGCGCTTCGGGGTCAACATCCTCTTGTACGCCACCTGTACCGACTACAAGGCCGACCGGGCCCACGTGGAGACCCTCCTGCGGTCTCGTCGCTGGCGATGACCGAGCGCTGGAGCATCGCGGCCGGGCACGTGCCCGACGTCCTCGTCCTCGTCTTGCTGGCGACGGCGGTGCTGTTGGCGATGGCCGAGGGCGTGGCCGCATTCGGTCGCCCGCGCGCCACCACCCCGCGGAGGATCGCGGCCGGGCTGCTCGCGCTGCGCTTGGGGGCGCTGGCGGCCCTCGTCGCGGTGGCCTTCGAGCTCACGCTCCGCATCGAGCAGGTCACCCCGGCGGGGCGCAGGCTGGTCGTGCTGGTCGATCGCTCGGCAAGCATCGCGCTGGCCGACGCGGCCGATGCAGACGAGACCCCCCAGACCCGGCAAGCCCGGCTCGAGGCGGCCTGGCAGCGCAGCGCCGATGCCCGCGTGGGCTGGCGCGACGACGGCCTCGTGGTCGACGTGCGCGGGTTCTCGCTCCAGACCACGCCGATCACCGGAGCGCTCGCCGAGACCCTCGCCGCCGAGCCCGATGGCGGCGCCTCGGACCTCGCCCGCGCGCTGGCGGAGCTCGGCCAGCCCGAGCCCGATCGCGCGCCCTTGGCCGCCGTGGTCGTGATCTCCGACGGGCTGGTCGCCGAGGACGACGCCACCGATGCGCGCGTGATCGAGGTGGGCACCGCGCTCGGCGTGCCGATCACCACGCTCTCGCTGGGCGCCCCGTTCATCCGCGATGCGAGCGTGGCCGACGTTCGCGCCGGCGAGTTCGCGTTCGTGGAGAACGTGACCGAGCTCGAGGCGATCATCGTCGCCCACGGCCTGCAGGGCACGGCCACCGCGGTCGAGCTGCGGCGCGACGGCGAGGTCGTGGCCACCGAGCGCATCCGCCTGGGGGCGGACGGCGAGCCGACCTCGGTGCGCTTCGAGGTCGCGCCCGATCGCGTCGGCCAGTTCGTCTACGAGATCACCGTGCCGCCGCAGCCGAGCGAGGCCACGCTGGCCAACAACAGCCGCGCCTTCGTGGTGAAGGTGCTGCGCGACAAGGTGCGGGTGCTGCACGTGGCCGGCCGCCCCGACTGGGACGTGCGAGCGCTGCGAACGCTGCTGCGCCGCGACCCCAACGTCGAGCTGCTCAGCTACTACATCTTGCGGGGCTTCGACGACATCGCGCGCGAGGACACCACCGCGGCGCTGAGCTTGATCCCCTTCCCCACCGACGAGCTGTTCGAGGACGAGCTCGGCTCGTTCGATCTGGTGATCTTGCACAACTTCGATGCCGTGCAGCACCAGGTCGAGCAGTACCTCGACAACATCGGGCGCTACGTCGAAGAAGGCGGCGCGCTCGTGCTCATCGGCGGCGACCTGGCGTTCACGGATCGAGGCTACGGGCTGCCCGAGCTCGCGCGGCTGCTGCCGGTCGACACGCGCGGGCGCTCGCCGCTCGAGCGCGGGGCGCTGCGACCCACGCTCACCGACGCGGGCCGGCGCCATCCGATCACCGCCTGGCTCGCCACCGCCGACGAGGGCTGGGCCCAGCTCCCTGCGCTCGACGACCACAATCCCCTGTCCCCCAATCCGCGCGGCGACCTGATCGGTGCCGCCGCGCTGCTGGTGCACCCCGGCGGCGCCGACGAGCGCGGTCGCGAGCGCCCGATCCTCGCGGTCTCGGAGCCCGGGCGCGGGCGCGCGATGGTGCTCGCCACGGGCTCCACCTGGCGGCTGGGCTTTGCCCCCGCGCTGCCGCTCATCGACGGCGCGCGACCCTACGATCTGCTGTGGCTGGGTGCGATCCGCTGGCTGCTGCGCGACGACACCTCGGGCCGCCTCACGCTCGAGACCGATCGCCCGCGCGTGATGGTCGGCGAGCCCGTGGAGCTACAGGCCAAGACCTGGTCGGCCAGCTACGCCGCCGAGCCCAACGTGGTGGTCGACTGGTCGCTGCGCCCGCTGACCGCCGCCGCGAGCGGCAGTGAGACCGAGCCGCTGCGCGAGGGCCAGTGGGTCACCGATGGTCTCGGCCGCGCGGGTGAGCAGCTCGAAGGGCTACCGGTGGGGGCCTACGTCGCGCAGGCGCGTCGCGGCCTCGCCTCGGGGCCCGGCGATCTCCCCCCCCTCGACGCGGACGCGCTCGGTCAGCACGAGGTGCGGCGCGTGTTCATCGTGGAGCCGCCCGGCCGCGAGCTCGCGCGCATCGATGCTGATCCGGGCAGCGCTCGACTGGCGCGCTTGGCCGAGGCGAGCGGCGGAGAAGCCCTCGCCGCGATGGACGACGACGCGCTGCCGCGCAGGATCCCCCTCGCCGAGACCACCAAGGCCCGCGGAGGCCTGCGCGTCGATGCCCGCCGCGATGTTCCGCTGTGGAACGGCTGGCTCGCGCTCTTGTTGCTCATCGGCACGTTCGGCGGCGAGTGGCTGCTGCGCCGCCGCCAGGGCGAGATCTGAGCCGACGAGCGACTAGCCCTTCGCCATCGCCTCCTTCAGCGTCGCGGGTAGCTCGGCGATCGAGCAGCTGAGGCGGATCTTGCCCTCGAGCAGCTCGAGCTCGGGGGCGCACGGCAGCACGTCGTTGGGCGGCAGCGGGAACGTCACCGCGGGTACTCCGGGGATCCCCGACGAGAGCTGGATCAGCCGCCCCTTCACGCTCGCCTCGACCTCGATCTCCTGGCCCCGCACGGTCGCGTGGGCCTTGCCGGGCGAGAACTTGATCGTCTCGCCCACCAGCTTGCTCACCGCGTCGTCGCTCACGAACCCCTGCGCCTTCGCGTGGCCGATTCCGGTCACCACCAGCCGCTGCTCATCGATGAGCGCGTCCTTGTCGAGCACGATGTCGGCGACGTCGAGGCTGAGATCTCGAGCGGTGAGTCCAGCCTCCTCGAGCTCGGTGATGCGTACGTGTAGTGCTTTCACTTCGCCACTCATCAGTACGCCGAGTGTGAAGGGAAACCCTTCCAGCTCCACCGTGACCCCGCGGGCGCGGGGCAGCGCTTCGGTGAGCTTGTTGGCCGCCTGCTCCTCTGCATGACCGCGCAATCGCAGATCTGCGTAGGCCAAGCCGCCCACGATCGCGCCTAGCACGAGGAGCACGATGACGACGATCAGCACTTTCTTCATTCGACCTACCTTCGGCCCGCGGGACCGTGTGATGAGTATGCCTCGTGCCGTAGTTGCTTGTCTCCCAGCTCCGCAACGTGGGACAAGAAATGCTGGACCACTATGACCACGCCAATCCTGCTGACTGGGGCCACGGGCAATACCGGTCGCGTCATCGCCGAGCAACTCGCGACACGTGGGCTCGCGCTGGTGGGCATGGCCCGCAGCGACCATCGTCGGCGTCAGCTCGAGGCGGCTGGCATCGAATCCGTCCACGGCGACTTCGACGATCCGCCGACCCTGCTGCGCGCGCTCGCGGGGATCGAGAAGGCCTACCTCGTGTGCACCCCCGACGGCGAGCTCGTGCGCCGCGAGACCGCGTTCATCGACGCTGCGCGGCGGGCCGGCGTGCGCCACGTGGTCAAGCTCTCGGCGTTCAAGGCCAGCCTCGACGGCCCCACCCAGAACCTACGCTCCCACGCCGAGATCGAGCGGGTGCTGCTCGCGTCGGGGCTCGACTCCACGATCCTGCGCCCGCACGCGTTCATGCAGACGTTCACGCTCTTCAGCTGGAACCTGATCCAGCGCGCGGGCGCGGTGTCGCTACCGGGCGGCAACGGCGGCATCCCGCTCGTCGACGTCCGCAACGTGGCGGCCGCGGCCGTACTCGCGCTCACCGAGCCCGGTCACGAGGGCCAGGCCTACGACATCACGGGCCCCGAGGCCCTGACGATGGCGCAGCAGGCCGCGATCCTGCAGCGCGTGCTCGGTCGCCCCGTAACCTACCTCCCTGGCAGCGAGCGCGGGCTCTTGCTGATGATGCGCATGCTCGGCGTGCCCGCGGTGGCCACCGAGCACGTGGTCGGGGTGTTCCGCATGCAGCGAGAGCATCGCATGGAGGAGGTCGTGCCCACGCTGCGATCGCTGGGCATCACGCCCACCTCCTACGAGCAGTTCCTGCGCGACTTCATCGCGGGTCACACCGGAGGCGGCCACTCGTTCCAGCCGCCCAACACCGCAATGGCGCGACTGATCGACCGCGTGGCGCCGGTGGCCGTGCGTGCCTACTTGCGCGTACGCGGCCGCTGAGCGGCCCGATGCTGCGAGCTCAGACCAGAGCGGCGGCGGCGGAGAAGTCTTCGTACTGCGTCACGCAGGGTCGCCCCTCGGCGTGGAACAGCTCGATCCCGGCGCTTCCCGGCAGTCGCACCACCGTCGAGCAGCGGGTGCCGTAGCCCTGCGCATCGGCGTGGACGCACGGCCCCTCCAGCGGAGAGGCCGCGTGCTCCGCCAGCAGCTGGCGCCACTCCTCGAGCCGCGGCTCGCCCGCGTCGCCGCGTGCATCGAGCCTTCGCCGCAGCAGCGCATCGCGCTCGGTGGGCGCCGCATCGCGGCTGCGCTCGCTCACCACGTGCAGCCCGGGACCGAGGACCTCGTGGTGGTGGCGCGCGCCATCATTCCACACCAAGTGCGCGCGCCGACGATCCGCGATCACCAGGTGAAACGGGCTGTGCAGCGCCGGGGGCAGCCCCGCGATGCGCTCGGCGGCGACCTCCACGTCGCCGGTGGCCAGCGCATCGAGCACGAGCTCCCCGCGCGAGCGCGACCCGGGGGCGAGCACGCGCCCACCAAAGCGATTGGTGATGCCCACGAACAAGCTCGCCCCGCGCACCCCCAGCCAGGTTCCTCCGGCCTGAAGGTCGCGCGGGGCGAAGATTGGGGGCTCGTCGTCGCGGGCCCAGCGGTGGGGTGGGGCCGCCGGGCGAGCGAGCTGCTCGTCCCGATTGGCGGCCACCACCAGCGGGGCCGAGCCCCACACCGCCGTTGCGACGACGAGCGTGCACATGCCGCTAGGCCGAGGGCGGGGTGAGCCCGCCGCCCGCGCTGCCGCCCGTGCTGCCGCCCGTGCCTCCGCCGGTCCCGCCGAGCGGCTTGCTCGGCGAGAGCGTGCTGCGGCCCGCCGGGCTGCTCGACTTGGCCATGCTCGAGCGCATCGCGTCGTAGCGACGCTTGACGATGTCGCCCGCCACCTCGCGCGAGCCCAGCCCGAAGGCCAGCGCGATCGCGAGACACAGCGCGCCGAACAGCAAGCCGAAGGTCATCAGGACGAAGTCCTCGGCCACCTCGAGCTGGCGCACCGCCATCGTGAACGCGAACACGAGCACGGCGTAGCGGGCAAACTCGGCGATCCAGCGGCCGGTCTCGCTGTCTCCCTGACGCGACTGGATGAGATCGCGGACGTAGCCGCCGATCACGAAGCCCACCAGCACCACCGCCAGCGCGACCGCCACGTTCTTGAGCACGTAGGCGAGCAGCGCGTTGACGTAGACCGCCCAGGTGTCGAGCTGCATGTTGTCGAGCGCCTGCGCGGCCGCCAACAGCACCACGCCCACCTGCACGGCGAACGCCACCATCTCGGAGAACTCGCCGAGGCGATCCTCGCGCTCCGCCACCGCGCCGAAGCCAAGGCGCTCCATCAGCCGGTCGAAGCCCAGGTTGCGCAGCGCGCCGCTCACGAGCTTGCGCAGCAGCCCACCGACGAACACACCGACCGCGATGATCAGCACCGACACCGCCAAGGCGGGCAGCAAGTTCCAGAACTTGGCCACCATCTCGGTGAGCGGCCCGGACAGCGTCACGAGGCCCAGCTCGTTGAGGGCAGCGATCGTCGCCTGCACCACCACGAACACCATCACGGCCATGCCCAGCACGTCGCTGGGCGAGCTGTCGCCGGTGACCTTGCGCAGGCCAATGCGCTCGAGTAGGCCGTCGAAGCCGAGGCCCTGCAGCACGTTGCGCACCACGACCCGCAAGATGCGGCCGATCGCGAAGCCCACGAACACCAGCACCGTCGCCACGCCGAGCGAGGGCAGCAGGCTCACCACCCGATCGATGGCGTTGCGCAGCGGGGCCGCGAGCGGCTCGATCTCGAGCGCCTCGAGGGCACCGGCGAGGCCGAACACGATGAGCAGCCAGAACACCACCGTACCGGTGACCTGCGAGAAGCTACCGGGGCTGCCGGCGACATCGTCGGACTCGCTCTCGGTGAGCTTGGCGAAGCGCGTGTCCACGCCCATGCGGTCCAGCGCGCCGCTGATCACCATCTTGAGGATGCGGCCGGCCACGTAGGCCACGATCAGGATGAGGGCCGCCTTGGCGACGCGGGGCAGCGCCTGCACCACGGTGTCGACCAAGCGCTCGAGCGGGCCGGCGACCTGGGTGAAGCCTGCGATCTGCAGCACCCCGACCAGCACCAGCAACATGAGCACGCCGTAGACGACCTGGGCGACGAAGCGCTCGAGCGTTCCGCCGTCGGCGCCGGGCTTGTCCGCGTCCTTGAGCAGCAAGTTGATGCCCAGGCGCTTCGCGAGCTTGTTGTCGAGCTCGGTCTTGGTCAGCACCGTGAACACGCCATAGGAGATCGACTTGGCGATCACCCAACCCACCACGAAGAACAGCAGCGCGCCGCCGATCTTGAGGGCTGGGCCCGACAGGTTGTCGTTGACCCAATCCATGAAACCGTTCCCCCCTGCGGCCGGTGCTGGCGCGGCTACGGGAGCCGCGGCCGGTGCGTCGAAGGCGGCCGCCAGGGCCGGCTCTGCGTACAACGCGGCCAGGAGGAAGAGGGGAATTGCGATGGAGATCAGCGCCGCGGGACGGCGCATTAGACCCTTCATTGGGAGCCTTCCTGAAGTGTGGGTTCGAGAGATCGAATAGGAGGAGGAGCGGAGGCGTGCCAACGACGATGGCACCGCACGCGGGCGCCTTGTAACACAACGATTCGCATCACGTCCGCGGACATTTTTGCGTCTGGCGACACGGGCCCTGGCCGGTTCCGTGGTGTCTCGATGACAGCGTTCCGTCCGCATTCACGGACTACGGGCCGGCCCCCGCGCCACCGCCCGCGGCCGCGTGCTCGCGGTACTCCGCGACCCGCCGTCGACGTGCCGTCCCTTCCGCCCCGCCCGTCGGGCCGGCGACGGGACATCCCTTCCCAAGTCGCAAGATCGCGCCGCAGAGCACCGTGGCGCGCAGAATCCGCTCGGCCCGGCTCGCCTGCGTTGACCGCGGATTTGACGGTCGCGCACCCTATCCCTATCGTCAGAGCCACCGAACGTTCTTCTTTGGGCCTATAGCTCAGTCGGTTAGAGCGGCCGGCTCATAACCGGCTGGTCCCTGGTTCGAGCCCAGGTGGGCCCACTATTTCCCAAGACCCGCGTCACCTCATGAATCCGCAGATCGCTGCGCTACATAAGCTCCAGAAGCAGGACCGCCTCCTCGGGCGGCTCGAGCGGAAGCTCGATCTCATTCCCCGCCGCATGAAGGAGCTCGACGAAGACCTCGACAAGCTTCGCGCCATGCTCGACGCCGAGCGCGAGAAATGTGAGCAGACCCGCACCTTCCAGCGAGCTCAGCAACACCAGCTCGAGGACGAGGAAGAGCAGATCCGCAACAGCAAGGCACGGCTCAACCAGGTGAAGACCTCGCGAGAGCTGAGCGCCACGCAGCGCGAGATCGACACCACCAAGCGACTGTCCACCGCGCGCGCCGAAGAGATCGAGAAGATCCAAGCCGGCGTGGCGGAGGCCGAGCAGCGCATTGCGGCGATGAACGACAGCCTGGTGGCCTTGCAGGCCCAGGCTCAAGAAGAGAAGACCCGCCTGGCCGAGACCCAGGAGAAGATCTCCGCGCGGCTCGAGAAGCTGAAGGGTCGGCGCACCAAGTTGACCTCGCAGATCGTCCCCGACACGCTCTCGACCTACGAGCGGATCCGCAGGAAGGGCGGCGGCCTCGCCTTCGTGGCCGCGCGAGAGCGTCGCTGCACCGCCTGCAAGATGGTCGTCCCCCACCAGATCTACGTGCATCTGCGCCAGGGCGACGACATCCTCGACTGCGAGTCTTGCGGCCGCCTCCTCTATTGGGTGGGTCACTTCCCCGAAGAGAAGGATGCCGCCGTGGCCGCCGAGCTCGAGAAGAAGAAGGGCGAGGGCAAGGTCAAGGCCGCCCCGCCCGCCCGCAGCCTCCGCAAGGACTAGGCATCGGTGGCGAGAGGCCGCGCCCTGCCCACCGTCATCGGTGCGGCGGGGTCGTCGAGCTCTCGCCGCATACTCGTCGCAGCGCAAGGCGTGAGCGCCGGCCCGCGCGGAGCGGTTGCCCGCGAGGTGCTCAGCCGAAGCGAGCGGCGCGTGTGCGTGCGCTCCGGCCGAGATCGAGCTGCGCCGCGAGCTCGGACGAGAGGCCCAGCTGCACGAGCTCTTCACCGGTGAGGTCCGTCAGCCGACGCCCCGCCTCGCGCTGACGCACCACCAGCGCCCCGACCCGCCCGTAGGCCTCGCGAAACGGGATCCCTGCGGCCACCAGCGCCTCGCAGAGATCGGTGGCGATCGCGTCGCCCTTGGCCAGCGCCTGCAGGCACGCCTCCTCGACCGGCTCGAAGTGCGCGAGCGCAATCACCATCATGCGCAGCACGTCGAGGGTGCCATCCACCGCGCGGAACACGATCTCCTTGTCTTGCTGAAGATCGCGGTGGTAGCCGCTGCCGAGCCCATGGAAGGTGGTCATGAGCGCCACCAGCTCGCCCTGGCGCAGCGCCGCCTGCCCGCGCAGCAGCTCGAACAGATCGGGGTTGCGCTTGTGCGGCATCATCGAAGACCCGCCCGCGATCGCCCCGCCGAGCTTCACCAGCCCGTCGGAGCTGAGCTCGATGACATCGGTGGAGATCCGTGCGAGGTGCAGGCCGAGCCGGGTGCACACGAACAGCAACGTGATCGCATGATCACGCTCGCCGACCGCATCGATCGGGTTGAGCGGACCGCCCTCGAACCCGAGCGCGGCCGCGGTCAGCGAGGTGTCGATGGGCAGCGTGGTGCCGCCGACCGCCCCGGCGCCGAGCGGCGAGCGGGCGAGCTCGGACCGCACCGCGGCGAGCAGGGCCCGGTCGCGGCGTAGGCCGATCGACAGCGCCCCCTCCATCCACACGCGGCCCAGCACCGGGATCGCGACCTGGCGGTGCGTGTAGCTCGGCAGCGCGATCTCGCCGTGGCGCTCGATCCAGGCCGCCGCGCCCTCGAGCACCGCATCGATCCCGGCCTCGATGCGATCGACCGCGTCGCGGCACCACAGCTTGAGGTCGGTCGCGACCTGGTCGTTGCGGCTGCGCCCGGTGTGGAGCTTGGCCGCCACCTCGGGGACCACCGTGCCGAGCCAGGCCTCGACGGCCATGTGCACGTCTTCTTCGTCCTCGCGCAGCACGACCTCGCCTCGCGCCACCTTGCCGGGGAGCGACTCGAGGGCCTCTCGGAGCTGGCGGGCCTCGTCGGCGGTGAGCAGGCCGGCGGCCTCGAGCCCGAGCACGTGGGCCACGCTGCCGCGGCAGTCGACCTCCAGCAGCCGCCGGTCGACGGGCAGCGAGGTCGACCAGCACAGGAAATCAGGGTCGAGATCACCGCCGGTGGCGGCGGTTCGTGCGATCGAAGACATGACGAGGCGAGCCTACACCCCGCTAAAGTCGAAGAAGTCGCGCAGGTTCTTCAGCCCCACGGGATCGTTGGTCTTGACCTTGCCGCGGGCGATGTCGATGGGCCCCGGCAGCTTGCCGCGCAGCACCATCTTCTCGAACAGCTCGGGGGTGGTCTTGAGCACCACGTCGGCGTTGTCGACCTTCTTGTCGGGCTCCACCGTCACCACGTCGGGCTCGATGGTCACCGTGCAGCGGTAGTCGCCGATCGAGAAGTAATAGATGGTGCGCTTGGTCGCCTTGCCCTTGATGTAGCGGCTCGGCATCTGTTCGAAGATCTGCTTGACGTCCATGCGTGCTCTGCTGGGGGCGAGGCGGGCCAACCTACCAGCATTGCGGCGCTTGCGCCAAGCCCACCCCCGTCGCCACGAAAACCAGGGGGTGATGCATCGAAGGCCGGGCACCCTCGTCCAACGCCCCACGCCACGCTGGCCGCGCTGCGCCTTTTTCGCAACACCTGCGCTCCGGCCCCAACTAGACTCCCTAAGGAAATCAACATGCGTACCTTCGTGAAGCTCCTGCTCCCCTCCTTGGCTCTCGCGCTTCCCCTTGCTTGGTCCGGTGCGGCGCAGGCAGGCATCGGCGCCTGCGGCAACATCCACGTCGAAGCCAACGCCGAGTGCGAGGTGCTGCTGGGAGCCGAGTGCGAGGTCGCTTGCGAGCCGGTCGCCTTCGAGGCGCAGTGTGCCGCCGATCTCCACGTCACCTGCGAGGGGCAGTGCTCCGCGAGCTTCGAGGCCAGCTGCGCGGGGAGCTGTCAGGGCAGCTGCGAGGCGGAGTGCGAGGCCAACCCCGGCACCTTCGACTGCCGCGCCAGCTGCTTCGCCGAGGGGCGCTCCTCCTGCGAGGGCCGCTGCGCCGACAGTGAGTGCCACGCCTCGTGCGAGGCGAGCCTCGAGGCCGAGTGCTCCGGCCATTGTGACATCGTAGCCCCCACCGTGGAGTGCAGCGGCCAGTGCCAGGCCAGCTGCGAGGGCTCGTGCACCGCCGAGGCCAATGTCGACTGTCAGATCGACTGCCAGCGGAGCGGCTACGTGGACTGCGAGGCCGAGCTCTCGGGCGGCTGCAAGGGCGAGTGCGACGTAGACGGGGCCTTGTTCTGCGACAGCCAGTACGTCGACCACGGCGGTAACCTGCGCGAGTGCATCGACTCGCTGCGCGCCGTGCTGAACATCGAGGTCACCGGCTACGCCGAGGGCAGCTGCGGCAACGGTCGCTGCCAGGGTGAGGCCGGCGGCTCGATCTCGTGCGCGGTGGCGCCCGAGGGTCGCGGTGCCATGGGCACGGGCGCGCTCTTGCTGCTGCTGCTGGGCCTGGGCCGGGTCGCCCGCCGCCGCGAGTAGCTCGCGCCAGGATCGAGAGTCTGGAGACCTACCGCCGTCGAGGCGGTAGGTCTCTGCAATTGCACGGGTCGCCTACGCGACCGGCTTGGCCATCGTCACGAGCTCCTCGGCCGACGACGGGTGGATGCCGACCGTGGCATCGAACTGCTGCTTCGTGGCGCCACACTTGAGCGCGACCGCGAACCCCTGGATGATCTCGGCCGCGTCGGGCCCCACCATGTGCACCCCGAGCACGCGGTCGCTGTCCTTGTCGACGACGAGCTTCATCATGGTGAGCTCCTCGCGCCCGGGCAGCACGTGCTTCATCGGGCGAAAGCTCGTGCGGTAGATGTCGACGTGCGAGTACTTGGCGCGCGCCTCGTGCTCGGCAAGACCAACCGTGCCGACCTGCGGCTGAGAGAACACCGCGGTCGGCACGTGGTCGTGGTCGACCACGGTGGGGTTGTCGTTGAACAAGGTCTCCACCAGCGCGCGACCATCCGCGATGGCCACCGGCGTGAGGTTGATCCGCGTGGTCGCATCGCCCACGGCGTAGATCCCCGACCCGCTGGTCTGGGACCACTCGTCGACGAGGATCGCCCCCTGGTCGTCGAGCTCGACGCCGACGTCCTCGAGCCCCATGCCGCGGGTGTTGGGCCAGCGCCCCGTGGCCCACAGCAGCACCTCGGCCTCGTGCTCGCTGCCGCTCCTGCAGCGGGCCACGAGCCCGTCGCCGCGCTTGCTCAGCGACTCGACCTCGGTGTGGGTCGCGATCTCGATCCCGCTGCGCTCGAGCTCGCGGGTGAGCGCCGTGTGCACGTCGTGATCGAACCCGCGCAGCACGTGATCGCCCCGCACGAGCAGCGTCACCTTGGAGCCCGCGCCCGCGTAGATCCCCGCGAGCTCGACCGCGATGTAGCCGCCCCCCACGATGAGCATGCGCGGCGGCACCACGGTCAGCTCGAGCGCCTCGTTCGAGGTGATCCCGAGCTCGGCGCCGGGGATGCTCGGCACGTGCGGAGAGCCCCCGGTGGCCACCAGGATCCGCTCGGCGGTGAAGCGT
This sequence comes from Nannocystaceae bacterium, assembly GCA_041600735.1. Taxonomy (GTDB): domain Bacteria; phylum Myxococcota_A; class Polyangia; order Nannocystales; family Nannocystaceae; genus Paraliomyxa. The sequence continues at coordinate 32,926 of JBFIJN010000011.1, read as the reverse complement.
CGGCCCCCCACGTCGACGGTGTGAGGATCGACGAGCACCCCGCGGCCCTCGATGACCTCGACGCCCGCGCTGGCGAGCATCCGCAGGTAGATCCCATTGAGTCGGTCGAGCTCGGCGTTCTTGGACGCGATGAGGCGCGCCCAGTCGAGCGTGGGCTCGCCCAGCGACCAACCGTAGCCGGCGGCGTCCTCGAGCTCGGCCCGCAGGTGCGAGGCGTAGACGAGCAGCTTCTTGGGTACGCAGCCGCGCAGCACGCACGTACCGCCCACGCGATCCGCCTCGCAGATCGCCACGCGGGCCCCGTAGCTCGCCGCGCGGCGGCTGGCCGCCACTCCACCCGAGCCTGCGCCAATCGTGAATAGGTCGAAGTCGAATTGCTTGGCCATGGGTTCGCTGGTCATACGTTTCCCCGCGGGCCAATGCTACCGGTCGACAAGCCCAGCCGATCGGCATGCTCACGGCGCAGCCCCGCGAACGGCCGATCCCAGCGCGGGCTCGCGTCGATGCGCCAGGCCTCTACCGGCAGCAGCCCCTCGCGGGCGAGGTGGCGGTGCAGCGTGATCTCGTCGCTGGGCTCGCGCGAGAAGCCAAACGCGTTGCGAGGGACCTCGTCGGGGAGCGGCGGGTAGCGCACGTCCTGGCCGGCCGCGATGACGGCCAGCAGCTCGTGGCCGCGCACGTCCATGTAGGCCAGGAACTCGGGCGCGAACGGCCCGACGTTGGCGCGCGCGGCGGGGTCGCGAGACACCCACTTGGCCCAGTCGAAGCCGTAGAGGAAGTCGTGGGCGTAGCGAAAGCGGATCGCGCTCGCGGCCCCGAACCGGCTCTGCAGCTCGACCACGCGCGCACACTGCTCGCGCAAGAACGCGACCGCCCCCGACGGGGCCTCGGCCGCGGCGCGCCACAGCGAAGCGGCCAGGTAGTCGAGATCGCCGAAGACGTTGTGAGGGAAGGCGCTGCGCACCGCGATCGCGATCGCGGCGAGGCCCTCGGCGAAGACCTCGGCGGCGGTCGGGTCGAGCTTGGTGCCCGCGGGCTCGGGCTCGGCCTCGAGCAGCGCGCGGCCGATGGCCAGCAGCGGGCGGGCCTGCGTGCCCCCGGGCGCGAGCGTGCGCCAGGGCTCACCCAGGCGGGCATCGGCCCGAGCCAGCCGCTCGAGCGCACGGTGGGAAGCGCGAACGGCCATCGCGCTCACCAACCACCGATTCCCCCGCCCAGCAGACCCGCGAGCGCGAGCATCACCGCCATCATCACCGCGCCCCGCCAGATGCACTGGTGCAGCAGCGCCTTGTAGTGGCGGTGCATGGGATCGGCGGAGTGCTGGCCATCGACGAGCAGCTCGCGGTAGTCGACGACCATCACCACGACCACGGGGAGCACCATCCACAGCTGGGCGTAGTAGGGGGCGAGCCAGGGGAGCGCGGCCCAGACCAGCATGGCGCCCATCACCAGGCCCTCGGCCGCCTGGCGTACCGCGTGGGGGCCGAAGCTCGTGGTGAACGTGCGCTTGCCCCCGAGTCGATCGCTCTCCTCGTCGGCGAGGCCGCTGGCCAGCGCGCTCGCCAGCGAGAGCAGCGCGAACGCGGGGAGCACGACGAGCCCGCCCGGCATCGCCTTGCCGCTCTGGAGATACGCGCTCCACCACGGCAAGAAGAAGCCCACCCCGACCATCTCGAGCACCTCGCCGCCGCCGCGATAGTTGAGGCGGATCGGCGGCAGCGTGTAGGCCACGAGCAGCAGCAAGCACAGCGCCGCGCCACCGAGCAGCCCGGGGCGACCCAAGAAGTGCTCGCCCACGCCCGCCACCGCGAGCGCGAGCACGCCGGCCCCCACCCCGCCCAGCAGCACGGAGCGGGCTTCGAGGACGTCATCGGGGATGGTCTTGGGAGAGCAGCGATTGGGGAGGTCGTCGGGATAGAGCCGCCGCTTGAGCGCGTCGACGTCCTGATCGCCCCAGTCGTTGATGAGCACCACGAACGCGAGGTGCAGCACCGTGAAGGCGAGCCCCAGGCCCAGCGCCACGAAGTCGACTCGGCCTGCGCTGGCCACCCCGATGCCCTGGCCGAGCACCGCCGCGACGAGCAGCTTTGGCCAGCTGGCGGGCTTGAGCGCGAACAGCCAGCGCCGATGCAGCGGGAGTTCGGCGGGATGCACTGGGTAGACCCTACCTTCCCGGCTGGTATCGAGCGAGCCCGGTCCCGAGCCGGGCTTCATGAATGGCGTGACTCGCGCACGTGACAGAGATCGCCGGCGTGGCCTCGTCGCCCGCGCCCCGACGATGTTCGGTCGGTAGTTTTACGGTAGCGTCCTCGCCATGTCGGCCGCTTCGATCGAGAGGATCGCGACCAGGCCCGCCCGCGCGCTGCGGCGGTCGGGAGAGCTGGTGATGTGCCTCTTGTGGGTGGTGCTCGCGTGGGGCTGCACCAAGACCTCGGGGGGGACGACGCCGCCCGAGCACTCGCTGGTCACCAACGTCCGCCCCGATCCTGCGACCAAGGTGGCCCCGGCGCCGCCCGAGCCGCACGTGCTGCTACGCGGCGCCCGAGTGATGACCGCCGCCGGCGTGATCTACCCGGTGGGCGACGTGCTGATCGAGGGTGACCGGATCGCAGCGGTGGGACCCCGCGTCGCGGCGCCCGAGGGCACCACGGTGATCGACGCGCGCGGCAAGGTCGTCACCCCGGGGATCATCGACACGCACTCCCATCTCGGCGTGTATTCGGCGCCGGGCCTCGACGCGCACTCGGATGGCAACGAGGCCACCGCCCCCGTCACCCCGGGCATGCGCGCGGCCGATGCGGTGTGGCCCCAAGACCCGCAGCTCGAGCGAGCGCGGGCCGGCGGGGTGACCACCATGCAGATCCTGCCCGGCTCCGCCAATCTCATCGGCGGGCGCAGCGTGGTGATCAAGCCCTACCCCGGGCTGCGCAGCGTGGACGATGCTCGCTTCGCGGGCGCACCCGCGGGGCTCAAGATGGCGTGCGGCGAGAACCCCAAGCGTACTTACGGCGAGAAGGGCGGGCCGTCCACGCGCATGGGCAACGTGGCCGGCTATCGCAAGGCGTTCCAGCAAGCGCTGGAGTATCGCCGCGCATGGCAGCGCTACCGCGACAAGCAGGCGCGCTGGGAGGCCAAGCAGCACGCGCGCGAGCGCGGGCTGGACCTCGACCGACGCGAGAGCCGAGGCAGCGAGGACCATGGGGACGAGAGTGGGAAGGACGACGTCGATCCGCCCGACCCTCCCGCGCTCGACGAGGCGCTCGAGACCCTGGTCTCCGTGCTCGAGGGGGAGATCCTCGTGCACGTGCACTGCTACCGCGCCGACGAGATGCTGCTGATGATGGACCTCGCGCGCAGCTTCGGCTTTCGCATCCGCAGCTTCCATCACGCGGTCGAGGCCTACAAGATCGCCGATCGCCTGGCGGAGCGCGACATCGGGGCCTCGGTGTGGGCCGACTGGTGGGGGTTCAAGGCCGAGGCCTACGACGGAATCCGCGAGAATGCAGCGCTGCTCTCGGCCGCCGGCGGGCGCCCGATCATCCACTCCGACAGCGCCCACGGGATCCAGCGCCTCAACCAAGAGGCGGCCAAGGCCCTGTTCGCCGGGCGCCGCATGGGCCTGACGCTGAGCGACGACGAGGCCCTGCGCTGGATCACGGCCAACCCGGCGTGGGCGCTGGGCATCGAGGCGGAGGTCGGCACGCTCGAGGCGGGCAAGCGCGCCGACCTCGTGGTGTGGAGCGGCGATCCGTGGAGCGTGTACAGCAAGGCCGAGCAGGTGTTCATCGACGGACACGTGGTGCACGATCTCGCGTGGGGCGAGGAGCGGCCGCGCTCGGATTTCGAGGTTGGTCTGCTGGAGGGCGACGTCGAGCGCGAGCGCGCGCCTTCGGTGTTCCCGCCCGCGGCCGGCGCTCGCGGGGAGGTGGTCCGATGAATCGCAGTCTCACCGCAGCGATGGTGCTGCTGCTCCTCGTGGGGTTCTCGTTCGCGACGGGAGCCCGGGCGGCCCCCGCTCGCGCCACGCGGGGGCGGATCGCAGAGCCCACCACGCTCAGCTTCGAGCGCGCTCCCTCGACCACCGATGCGGCCGCCACGATCACGTTCCTGGTCGGAGCCGAGATCCACGTGGGCGATGGCACGGTGATCGAGGGCGGGGTCATCGAGCTCCGCGGCGCACGCATCGTGGCCGTCGACGGTCCCGAGCGCGCCGCAGCCCTGCCGAGCGACGCCACGGTGATCGAGCTGAAGGGCAAGCGCATCACGCCGGGCCTCATCGCCGGGGCCACGCCGGTCGGCTTGGTCGAGATCGATCTCGAGGGTTCCACCGTCGACGCGGAGCGCCGCGGGAGCGACCCGATCCGTGCGGGCTACGATGCGGCGAGCGCGGTGCATGCCGACTCGAGCGTGATCCAGGTGAGCGCCATCGAGGGCATCACCTCGGCCGCCGTCACTCCGCGCGGCGGGCTGCTGTCGGGGCAAGTGGCGTGGATCGATCTCGTGGCGGGAGACCATCGCGACATCGTGGCGCGGCCCCGCATCGCCGTGTCCGGACAGCTGGGCGCGACGGTGGAGGGCTCGCGCGCGGCCACGCTGGCGCGCCTGCGCGAGGTGCTCGACGACGCCCGCCTCTTCCGCGACCGGCGCGCGGAGTTCGAGCGCCGCCAGACGCGGGACATGGCCGCGCACCGGCTGGATCTCGAGGCGCTCGCTCCGGTGCTCGACGGCAAGGTGCCGCTGGTCGTTCACGCGGATCGAGCGAGCGACCTGCTGGCGCTCGCGGGGCTCTCGCGCGAGACCGGCGTGCGCATCGTGATCGTCGGCGCGAGCCAGGGCTGGAAGGTGGCCGACGCGCTGGCCGAGGCCAAGATCGCAGTGGTGGTGCAGCCGAGCGCCAACCTGCCCGGCAGCTTCGACGAGCTCGGCGCGCGCCTCGACAATGCGGCGCGGCTGCACGAGGCCGGCGTGCGCGTGGGCATCGCGGTGCTCGGCGAGGCCCACAACGTGCGCAACGTGACGCAGGAGGCGGGCATCGCCATCGCCAACGGTCTGCCCCCCGCCGCCGCGCTCTCGGCCGTCTCGCTGGAGCTCGCGCGCATCTACGGGATGGACGCGCACTACGGCAGCATCGCGGCGGGCAAGGTGGCCAACCTCGTCGTGTGGGATGGCGATCCGTTCGAGCTCTCGCAGTGGCCCGCGGCGGTCTGGGTGCGAGGCCGCGCGATCCCGATGCGCTCGCGCCAGACCCTGCTGCGCGACCGCTACCGCGATCTCTCTCGCTTCCACGAGCCCGACGATGACTGAGCACCCCCTCGAGCCGAGCTCCGAGGAGCTACGCGCGCTGATCGATGCCTTCGCGGGCTTCGCCGTGGACCACCTCGACGCCCTGCCGCAGCTGCACGCGCGCGGACTCTCGCCCGCGCGCGCCCAGGCCCGCGCCGGGGAGACGCACGTGGAGATCGGCGAGCATCCGCTCGAGGGCGGCGTGCCCGCGCTGCTCGAGCGACTCGGCCGCGCCTACGAGGCCTCGGTGCTCACCGCCGGGCCGGGCTACCTGGCGTACGTGCCGGGCGGCGGGCTGCCCACGAGCGCCATCGCCGATCTCGTGTCCAACCTGCTCAACCGCTACACCGGGCTGGTGTTCGCGGCCCCGGCGCTGGTGCGCTTCGAAGCCGATGTGATCCAGTGGCTGGCCGCCGCGTTCGGCTACGACGCCAGCGCCCGCGGGCTGCTGTGCTCGGGCGGATCGATCGCAAACCTCTCGGCGGTGGTCACCGCGCGACTCGAGCGACTGGGCGAGGACGCCGACCTGCGCCAGGCCGTGGTCTACGGCTCGAGCCAGGCCCACCACAGCGTGGCCAAGGCCATGCGCATGGCCGGCCTGCCGCCGTCGAGCCTGCGCCAGATCGAGGTCGACGAGCGGCTGCGCCTGCGGCCCGACGCGCTCGCGCGAGCGATCGCCAGCGACCGCGCGCGTGGGCTACAGCCGTTCTTGCTGGTCTCCTCGGCGGGCACCACCAACACCGGGGCGATCGATCCGCTGCCAGAGCTGGCCGAGCTGTGCGCGCGCGAGGGGCTGTGGCACCACGTCGACGCGGCGTATGGCGGCGGCTTCGTGCTGTGCGACGAGGGTCGCCGGCGCCTCGCGGGCATCGAGCAGGCCGACTCGATCACGTTCGACCCGCACAAGGGCATGTTCCTGCCCTACGGCACCGGCTGCCTGCTCGTGCGTGACGGCGCGGCGCTGCGGCGCGCCCACACGAGCGAGGCGGAGTACCTCAAGGATTTCGCCGAGGATCCCACGGCCGCCCCGAGCCCGGCCGAGCACGGGCCCGAGCTCTCGCGACCGTTTCGCGGCCTGCGCCTGTGGCTGCCGCTCATGCTCCACGGCGCCGCGCCCTTCCGCGAAGCGCTGGCCGAGAAGCTCGCGCTGGCCGAGCGCTTCCACGACGGGCTCGCCGCCCACGTGCAGGCCGGTGCCCCCATCGAGCTCGTCGATGCGCCCCAGCTCTCGGTGGTGCCGTTTCGGCTGCGGCGAGCCGCCGGCGAGTCCCGGGCCGCGCACGAGGCCCGCAACGTCGCGTGGTTGCACGCGATCAACGAGCGCGGTCGCGTGTACCTGTCGAGCACCACGCTGCCCAGCGAGCACGGACCTGCCTTCACCCTCCGGGTGTGCGTGTTGAGCTTTCGCACCCACGCCGCGCAGATCGAGCAAGCGCTCGAGGACGTGACCCAGACCCTCCCGGGGTAAGCTCCCGCCCGAACCCCACCGATGAACCGACCCGCGTCACGATCCCTCGAGCACGGCCCCGTCTTCTCGTGGCACCGCGTCCACGGCGGTCTCATCTTCACGTCGGGCCACGCGGCCGTGGACATCGACGACTACAAGCGCAAGCGTGCGACGTTCGAGGACGAGGTGCGCCTCACCCTCGAGAACCTGCAGCGCACGCTCGATCGCGCGGGCTCGGGCCTGCACAACGTGATCAAGGTGACCGCGTACTTGATCGACATGACGCAGTACCCCGCGTTCAATCGGATCTACGCGAGCTTCTTCCCCGGCGTCGAGCCTCCGGCCCGCACCTGTGTGGAGGTACGGCGGCTGCCGTACGACTTCCAGGTCGAGATCGACGCCATCGCCCATACGTGAGGCCGACCGTGTCGCGCCGCTTCGCGCTCGCTCTGGCCCTCGCGTCTTCGTGCGGTGCCACGCTCGTGGCGTGTAGAAGCCCGACGACGAGCGAGCCCGCTGCCGCGGCACCCGAGCCCGAGGCGCCCTACACCCCGTATCTCGAGCGGCGCGCGGCCCATGTCACGCAGCTGCGGGTCGATGCGCCGTCGGTGGGTCGCTACGCGCCGGGCGTGGTGCCGAAGGGTGTGATCGAGGTGCGCTACCCCTCGGGTGAGCTCGAGCTGCTCGGGTGGCTCGCGCTGCCCGAGCCCGCGCGCGAGTCGGAGCCCGCGCCCGCGCCGGGCTTGGTCTACTTCCACGGCGCGTTTGCCCTCACCCCCAAGGACCTCGCCGCCGTGCGGCCGTTCGTCGAGGCGGGCTTCGTGGTGCTGATGCCCGCGCTCCGCGGCGAGAACGGAAACCCCGGTCGGCTCGAGCTGCTCTACGGCGAGGTCGATGATGCAGTGGCCGCAGCGCGCTGGCTCGCGGCGCGGCCGGAGGTGGACCCCGCACACGTCTACGCGGCCGGGCACAGCATCGGCGGCGGCGTGGCGGCCCTGCTCGCGCTGCGACCCGAGGCGCCGGTGCGGCTCACGGCCAGCGTGGGCGGGCTCTACGTCCCGCAGACCTTCGCACGCTGGAGCGCCTCGGAAGCCAACGCCGAGCTCGTGCGCTTCGACCCCCGCGATGCCGACGAGATCACGCTGCGCACGCTGGGGCCCAACCTCCGCGATCTCGTGCACCCGCACCTCGCCTACGTGGGCGAGGGCGACACCAACTTCCACGCCAACGCCGAGGCGCTGCGCGAGGAGGCCGAGCGCTGGGGCGTGCCGCTCGCGGTCGAGCGCGTGCCCGGCGATCACATGAGCAGCCTGGGGCCCGCGCTCGAGCGGCTGCTGCCGCGGTTCCAGGCCGATGCGGCCGCGGCGGCGCGCTAGCCTGGAACCACGACGAGAGTCCGATGTTCGAAGCCGAGCTGACCAAGATCCTTGGCGACGTCCTGCAGCACGAGGCGATCGGGCCCGAGGATGACTTGTTCGAGCATGGAGGCAGCTCTATCCATGCCATCGAGATCGCGCGCAGAGTCTTCGAAGAGCTCGGCCTCGAGCTGCAGCTCGTAGACGTGCTTCGCCATCCCTCGGTGCGGGCACTCGGCACCCTGCTCGTCACCCTGACCCCGGCGCCGACCTCCCGCGTGACCCCGCACGAGCCGAGCTCGCGCCACCCAATCTCGCCGGTCCAGCGCAGCCTGCTGGTGCTCGAGCGGATGAGCGAGCGGGCCGACGCCGCCGTGGTCCCGGTGATCATGGAGCTCGAGGCCAACCTCGAGCCCGAGCTCGCGAGGGCGGCCTACCGACGGGTGCTCGAGCGCCACGAGATCTTGCGCACCACGTTCACGATGGAAGACGACGGGCCGGCGCAGCGGGTGGGCTCGGCCTCGGACATGGCGGCGGGCTGGCGCTACACGGACGCTCGTGGCGCGACCGATCCGGCTCGATCCCTACAGGCGCTCCACGACGCTGCAGCAAGCGAGCCGTTCGACCTGGAGCGCGGCCCGCTGATCCGCTTGCACCTCGTCGACCTCGCCGATGGCCTCAGCGTGGGCGTGCTATCGATCCACCACATCGTCTCCGACGGCTTCTCGGCGGCGACGCTCGAGCGAGAGCTGCGCTGGACCTACGACGAGCTCGCAGGGCAATCGATCGTGGGACAGGGGATCGAGGCTCCTGCCACGCTCGCGTTCCACTACAAAGACTACGTCTACTGGCTCGACGAGTGGACCGCGGGCCCCGAGGGGGCGAGGGCACAAGCCTACTGGTCCGGCGTGCTCGACGGTCACGTCCCCTCGCTCCACTTCGGCGAGCCCCGCGCAGAGGCCTCGTTCGCGACCGCAATGGATGAACGGGCGCTCGATGCTGCCACCCTCGCCGCGCTGCACCGCCTCAGCGAGCGCCTCGAGGTCACGGTCTTCGTGGTGCTCCAGGCCTGTATTCGGGCGCTGCTGCGAGCGCGTGCGGGTGATGCTGGCTTCGTCTTGGGTGTGGCCGTGACCACCCGCGACGTCGCAGGTTCGTCGGGACAGATCGGTCCCTATGTGAACACGCTCCCCGTGCGGGTGGCCGTGCCCGCGCGAGCCTCCTTTGCCCAGCTCGTCGCCGCCACCGACGAGTCGATGCTCGCGGCGCTCTCGCACCGACTGCTCCCGGTCGAGCGCATCGCAGCCCAGCTCACCGGCGGGGCCCCGCTCTTCGACGTTGGGTTCACGATGCAGCCGCGACGGGCCGCCGGGCCACGGACCCGCGTAGAGCTGCCCGTGCGCTCCGATCCGTTGGGCATCGCCTTGTTGTTCATCGCGTACGACGAGTCTCGTGGGCTCGCGCTGCGGATCCGGTATCGCACGGCGGTGGTGTCGCGGGTCGAGGTGGAGCAGCTTCGCGACGCGCTGGTGCGGGTGATCCACGCCGTAGACGAGCGCCCCGAGGACCCCCTCGCGGAGGTCCTCGATCCACCGGCCGGCGCGGGGCGCTTCATCGAGCTCGACCTCGGCTGAGGCGCCCGACCCAGACCCAGACCCAGACCCAGACCCAGACCCAGACCCAGACCCAAACCCAGACGGGCGCGCTAGCGGAAGATGCTGCGGAACTTGTTGTCGCGCAGCGTCACCGTTCGGTTGAGCACGAGCCGCTCGGGCGTGGAGTCGGGATCGACGCAGAAGTAGCCGACGCGCTCGAACTGGACCACGGTGCCCGGCTCGGCCCCGACCATCGCCGGCTCGACCAGTGCGTCCTTCAGGACCTCGAGCGAGGTGGGCGAGAGGAAGTCGGTGATCGGGCGGCTGCCGTCGAACTCGTCGACCTCGGGCCCAAACAGCGCATCGTAATTGCGCAGCTCGACCGGCACCGCCGACTTGGCCTCGACCCACTGGATCGTGCCCTTCACCTTGCGCGCCTTGCCGGGGGTCTTGCTGAGCGGATCGTAGGTCGCGCGCAGCTCGATCACCTCGCCGGTGGCCGGGTCCTCGACCACGCCCGTGCAATCGATGATGTGGGCCGCGCGCAGCCGCACCGCACGACCCGGCGCGAGGCGGTAGTACTTGGGCGGCGGGTCCTTCATGAAGTCGCTGTGATCGATGTAGATCTCGCGCGACAAGCGGACCGTGCGGGTGCCAAAGCTCGGGTCACCCGCCATGTTCTCGGCCTCGAACTCGAGCGACTCGCCCTCGGCGAGGTTCTCGATCACCACCTTGAGCGGCCGCGGCACGCCCATCACGCGCGGCGCGGTCTTGTTGAGGTTCTCGCGCACGAAGTGCTCGAGCATCACCCAGTCGACCATGCCGGGCGAAGCACTCGAGACCCCGAGCGCCTCGCAGAAGTCGCGAATGGCCTTGGCGGGGAAGCCCCGCCGCCGCAGCCCGCGGATCGTGGGCATGCGGGGGTCGTCCCAGCCAACCACGTGGCCCTCGTCGACCAGCGCCTTCAGGTGTCGCTTGCTCAGGATCGTGCGACTGATCGCGATCTCGGCGAACTCGAGCTGACGCGGCGGCTCGACCAGCTCGAGCTTCTCGAGGAACCAGTCGTAGAGCGGGCGATGGTTGGCGAACTCCTTGCCGCACGTGGAGTGCGTGACCGCCTCGTAGGCATCGGAGAGCGGGTGCGCATAGTCGTAGAGCGGATAGATGTGCCAGTCGCCCGCGCGATGGTGCGGCTGATCGATGATGCGGTAGAGGATCGGATCCCGCATGTTCATGTTGGGCGACGCGGGATCGATCTTGGCGCGCAGCACCAAGCTGCCCGGGCGGTGCTTGCCCTCGCGCATCTCCACGAACAGCCGCATGCTCTCCGCGGGCGGCCGCGCGCGCCACGGTGAGGGGCGCCCCGGTCGATGGAAGTCTCCGCGATACTCGCGGATCTGCTCGGGGTCGAGCTCCTCGACGTACGCCAGATCCTTCTCGATCAGCTGCTTGGCGCACTCGTACAGGTACTCGAAGTAGTCGGAGGCGTAGTACACCCGCCCGCCGAGGCTGCTGTCGAGCAACCACTCGAGATCGGAGGCCATCGCTTCGGCAAAGCGCTGCTCCTCCTTGGTGGGGTTGGTGTCGTCGAGGCGCAGATTGAACAGGCCATCGAAGCGCTGGGCGAGCCCGTAGCCCACCGTCGCCGCCTTGGCGTGACCGATGTGCATGAAGCCGTTGGGCTCGGGAGGAAACCTCGTGCACACGGGACGCGAGTAACGCCCGGCCCGAAGGTCGGCCTCGATTTCGTCCGCGATGAAGTTGGAGACCACCGGGACGGGCGATGCGGAGGAGCTAGACCCCTCGTTGGACATGCGGCCTTCCTAACCGCTTCGGGTTGGGGGTGTCAACCGATCCGCGCGCTACCCGTGGCCCGTTGCTGGGCCCTGTGGGAGCCGCTAGACTCGCCCCTACATGCCTTCCGCTCGCCGCGGGATTGCAGGGGTGGCCACGCATGGCCGCCGTAGCCATGGCGCCTTCGGATCCAACATCTATCGGCGAGGTGGTCGACGCCTGCCTGTTCGAGACCGTCTCGCTAGATCCGGCGCCGGCGCCCGTGCGCATCGAGCTCTGCGCAGACACGCGTGCGCTCGTACACCGCATCTCCAAGGGCTCCGAGCTCGGTGCGCTCGTGATCATGGCCGCCGCCATCGGCTGGCTGGCACACCGCTACTCCGGCCGCCGCACGGTCCCCCTCGAGATTCCGCGAGCGGTCGCTGACCCCGAGGCCCGCTCGACGGCGAGCGGAACCGTCGCGATCGCCCTCGAGATCGCGGGCCTGGTCCACCTCGGGGACCTGCTGGCCGAGCTCCAGCGACGGATTGCAGGCGCCCATCGACCCGCGAGCGCAGACTCGCCGGGCGCGTCCGACCTGCTCGTCATGCCCGCGTCGATGAGCGACCACGTACAGGCCTCACCGCGCCACGACCTGTGCATCTGCGTCGAGCTCGGTGCCTTCGAGCTCCACGCCCCTCGCGGCCGCATCCCGCGCTGGTTCTTGGTCGATGTGGGCGAGCGCATGGCGGAGTGGATCGGCCTGCTCGCCGACCTCCGGCGACCGCTCGACGTGGGCGACGAGCTGATGCGCCGCCGTAGCCTCGCGCAGATCGACGGCTTCAACCAGACGGCTCGCCCACTGCCGGTGGGCGCGACGGTGCTCGACGTGCTGGCGCTGCGCACCCGCTCGACCCCCGAGGCCATTGCCGTGCGCTGCGGCGCCCGCTCGCTGAGCTACGGACAGCTCGAGCGACGAGCACGAGCGCTCGCGACACGCTTGCACGCACAGCTCGGGGTGATCCCGGGGCACGTCGTCGCCGCGCTCGATACCCGCTCCGAGTCGGCGATCGTCTCGCTGCTGGGCATCCTCGCCGCAGGCGCGGTCTACCTGCCCGTCAATCGCAAGACCCCCGCAGCCAGCATGCAGCGCATGCTCGAGGAGAGCGGCGCCGTGGGCTTGGTCGTGCACGCGGAGCTCCTCGAGCTCGCGCGCGAGCGCCTCGCCGTGCATCCCCACTTGATCGTGGATGGCCCGCCCGACGAGACCATGGCCGCGGCGCCCTACTCCCCGCCGAGCCCGGCGCCCGAGGACCCCGCGTACATCATCTACACCTCGGGGACCACGGGGGTCGCCAAGGGCGTCAGGCTCACCCACGTTGGGCTGCTCAACACGGCGCTCGATCACGTCGACCGCCTGCGCGTGACGGCGGACGACCGCTACCTCCAGTTCATGGCGCTGTCGTTCGATGGCTTCCTCCTCGACGTGTTCACCACGCTGTGTGCCGGCGCCACCCTCGTCATCGCCGACGACGCCACGATCGCGGATCCAAGCCGGCTGATGCGAACCATCGAGGAGCAACGCATCACCCTGTCCACCATCACCCCCTCCTACCTCCAGCTGCTCGAGCCCGCGCGGCTGTCCTCGCTGCGCGCGCTCGTGTCCGCCGGAGAGGTCCTGGGCGAGGAGCTCGCGCGCAGCCTCGCTCCGCGGCTCGAGCTCTACAACGGCTACGGCCCTACCGAGGCGACGATCAACGCCACCCTCCAGCGGGTCACGCCCGAGCGCTGCACGCCCCCCATCTCCATCGGCCGCCCCAGCGCCAACAAGCAGATCTACGTCGTCGACGAGCGGCTCGAGCCGCAGCCGCTCGGCGTCGTCGGTGAGCTCTGCATCGCGGGGATCGGCGTCGCCGACGGCTACCTCGGCGAGCCCCGGCCCGGCGAGGCCAAGTTCGTCGACAATCCGTTTGGCGCGGGCCGGCTGTACCGCACGGGTGACTTCGGGGCCTGGGCCCCCGACGGCGGGCTGCTGTTCAAGGGGCGGGTCGACAGTCAGCTCAAGCTCAACGGGTATCGCATCGATCGACGCGAGATTCAGGCGGCGATCGCCGCCCACGCGGGGGTGGGCTCCGTCGAGGTCGTGGTGCACGAGCCCGGCTCGCCCCGCGCCACGCTGCTCGCCTTCTATCAGCCACGAGGCCCCGAGCGCGTCGAGCCCGAGGCGCTGCGCGAGCACCTGCGCCGCGTGCTGCCCGAGTACATGCAGCCCCACCACCTCGTCGCGAGCGAGCCGTGGCCGCTCACGCCGCACGGCAAGACCGACGTGACCGCGCTGCACGAGTCCTGGTCACTCGCCGCAGCGCGCGTAGCCACCGATCACGTGCCCCCGTCGACCGCCACCGAGCGCGTCCTCTGCGAGATCTGGGGCGAGGTCCTTGGTGTTTCCGAGCCAGGGGTGACCGCGAGCTTCCTCGCCCTCGGAGGTGACTCGATTCGGCTGATCCAGCTCGTACATCGGGCCCGCGAGCGCGGGCTGGGGCTCGACGTCGGGGACGTCCTGCGCGAGCCCACGATCGCGGGCCTCGCCGCGCACCTCGATCGATCGGCCCGCACCCCCGTGGACCTGCAGCAGCCCCACGACCACCTCCCCCTGGGGCTGCTCGAGCTCGCCCCGGCGGAGCGCGCCGTGCTCCCGCCCGGGATCGAGGATGCGTACCCGGCTGCGCTGATGCAGTCGTTCATGATCGAGACCTACGCCAACGACCACGAACGCAACGGCATCCACCTGGGCTGCGCAGAGTGGCGGCTCGCGGACCCCGAGCCGTGCGAGCGCTCGATGTGCGAGGCGCTGCAGCGCTTGTACGACGAGCACCGCAGCCTCCGCCTGTCGTTCGTCCGCGCCCCGAGCGGCCGCGACCTGCTGCTCGTGCTCCCCGCGGCTCCTCTCGCGCTTCGCCGCTCCGATCTTCGCGGTCGCTCGAGGTCCGAGTGCGAGGCGTTCTTCACCGACGAGATCGCGCGACAGACCAACGAGCGCTTCGACCCCTACTCGCGTGATCCGCTCATCCGCTTCCACCTGTGTCGCACCGATGAGGGCTGCTCGCTCTTCATCTCGTTCCACCACGCGCTGCTCGACGGCTGGAGCGGAATCGAGCTGCGCAACCGCCTGCTCGAGCACTACCTCGACGCCAAGGAGGGCCGTCCGCCCGCCGCGCCGCGCCCGCCGGTCGATTCCCATCGCGAGTTCGTCGCGCTCGAGCGCGCGGTGCTCGAGGATCCGGTGGCGCGGGACTACTGGGAATCGCGAGCGGCCGCACCCGCGATGCGATCCGCACTCGACGAGCTGCGGCTCGCGCTCGAGGCGCGACGCCGCGGCCCCTCGGCCCACCGCAGCACGCAGGCCGAGCTTCCTCGGACACTCGTCGAGGCCTGCCTCGCCCACGGGGTCCGCAGCGCAACGAGCGTCAAGGCGCTGCTGCTGTCGAGCACGGCCGAGGTCGTCATGGAGGCGCTCGGCCTCGAGCGCCTCGTGGTCGGCACGGTCACCAATGGTCGCGCCGCCACGCTCACCGAGCCCCTTCGCTCCACTGGCCTGTTCTGGAACATCGTACCACTGGTGTTCTCTCGCGCCGAGGCGAGCTCTTCGAGCCTCGTCCAAGCTCGTCTCGATGAGCTCACGCCCTTTGGCCACTTCCCATGGAAGGCGATCGCGGACGAATTCGCCCAACGCGAGCTCCTCGTGCCGATGTTCAATTTCGTCAATTTCCACAATACTGGGGCTGGCGCGCGACGCTTGGCCGAAGGCGTGGTCCAGTCGCGGCTCTGCACCCCCCTAACCCTATTCTTCAAGCTCGACGAGACCTGTGCGACTCCCACGGCCTTTCTCCGCATCGGCTTCGACCAAGCCGTCTTCCGCGAGGACGATGTCACCGCCATGAGGAGCAGAATCTACCGAGTACTCTCGACCGCCGTGGGACACGAGCCGTGATCGAGTACGACGATCAGGACCACCGCACCTGGGCCATGCTGCTCGACGGATACCTCGAGCGCCTCCCCCGTTTCGGGTGCCGCGAGGTCGTCGAGGGCTTCGAGAAGCTCGGCATAGGGTCTCGGGTCGAGGACATCTCGCGCCTCAGCGACCGCGTCTACGCCCTGTGCGGTTGGAGGCTCACGCCGGTCGATGGCCTGCTTCCGGAGCCCGAGTTCTTCGCGTTGCTCAACCAGCGCGTGTACCCGATGACGGCGCAGATGCGATCGCCCCGCGAGCTCGACTTTGCCGAGCTGCCCGACACCTTCCACGACGTGCTGGGGCACCTCCCGCTGCTCGTCCACGCCCCGTACGCGCGGTTCCTCGAGCGCTACGCGGCCGTCGTGAGCCGCTACCTCGACTCCGAGCACGTCGTGCGCTCGCTGGGGCGGCTGTACTGGTACACGACGGAGACCGGGCTACTCGTGGAGGACGGCGAAGAGAAGGTGTTTGGGGCAGCGATCTTGACCTCGCGTGCCGAGTGCTCGAACGCCACCTCGAGCCGCACCCAGAAGCTCGCGCTCGACCCCGACCAGATCTTCGACACGAACTATGACAACTTCAAGCTCCAGCCCTGGTACTTCGTGATCGAGTCATTCGACAGTCTGCTCGCGATCGCGGAAGACCTCGAGAATCACGCGAGGAGGCTCCATGCGACCCACGCACGTCGTTCGTAGTCCGAGCGACTTCGTGATCGGGGAGTACTCCCCTGGCTTCACCATCGATTTCCGCGAGCCGGCGCCGATGACCGACCTCGAGCAGCTGCGACGCTCGTTCGATGGCGGGCGGCTGGGCGGCGACGCCAGGTCCGAGGAATCGCTGGTGCGCGAGGCCGGACGGGCGCTGGTCGATCTCGGCATCGCCGAGGACGAACGAGACTTCGCGCGGAGCCTGCACGCCCACACCAACCAAGCCGGGCTGGACGCGCAGCTCAGCGCCTCGCTGCTCGGGTTGGGGGTCGAGCCGCCCGAAGATCTGCGAGAGCGCATCCTCGTGCTGCTCGAGCGCACCGGCTGCCTCGAGCGCTCGCGCCACCACGCCAGCCGACTCTACTGCCACCCCGACGGCCACGCCTCGGAGCTCGAGGATGACGCGACCCACTACGGCTACATGGTCGAGGGCGAGTGCGTCGTGACGATGCAGGACCGAGCCGTTACCGTGGGTGCCAACACGTACTTCTGCCTCGCCGGCGCTGCGCTCGTCGAGGGGCGGGGCAAGTGCGTGCTCGTCACGCGCTTCGGCTACCGCGGCATGACCCTGTTCGGGGGGCAGGTCGAGAGCTGGGGCCGCCTCGACTACATCGACGGCTGCACCGACACCCTCCTCATCGCGCCGCCCAAGAAGGGCGACCCCTGCTTCAATGCGCTGTACTTCCCCCCCTCCACCCTGCAGACGCCCCATGTTCACCCGAGCCTGCGCTGCGGGGTCGTGGTCCGGGGCGAAGGTCTCTGCAAGACGCGGCGCGGCGAGTATCCGCTGAAGAAGGGCAACATCTTCTTCCTCCCGCCCGAGACCTACCACTCGTTCTGCACCGACGACCGCCCCATCAGCGGTCGCTCGGCGCTCAGCGTGGTGGCGTTCCACCCCGACAGTGACTTCGGGCCCAGCGACGAAGACCACCCGATGATCAACCGCACCTACTTCAAGTTCCTGCATCGTCTGCGATCGTCGACGGCGACCCGCCATGATCAGTGACCAGTTCGAGAGCGTGCACCGCTACGAGTCCCGCGAGCTCGCGCTGTCCCTCACCGAGCGAACGGACGTCGTCGACCAGCTGAGGCACTGGGCGAGCACGAGCCCGGCGGCCCCCTACCTGGTAGCCGTGGCCGCCGATGGGCAGGCCCACACCACGAGCTTCGGCGAGCTCGAGCAGCACAGTCGGCGGCTCGCGGCGTGGCTGCGACGCACGCTCGCGCTGCGAGCTGGTCAGACCGTTGCATTGCTGCCGTGCAACGACACACGCTCCGTCGTCACGATCTTCGCGCTGCTGCGGACCGGCTGCTCGATCTTCTTCATCAACCCCGGCGAGCCCAGCAAGCGACTGGCCGAGCTGCTCGCGGCCGTGTCGGTCGCGGCCGTGCTTGCGCCCACCGCCGAGGTCGCGGCCCGCGTCGCCGTCACCGCGAGCATCCCCGGGCTCGACACGCTCCGCGAGTCCGAGGCCGAGTCCGAGTCCGGGGTCGCGGTCGCGGACGAGCCCGCGCTCGAGCCGAGCGCGCGCGCGCTCATGTTCGGCACCTCGGGCTCCACCGCGGCCTCCAAGATCGTGGCGCAAGCCCACTACAACGCGGCGATCAATGCCGAGGCCCTGCGCCGGCACCACCGCCTCGGCCCCGGCGTGCGCGTGCTGGGCTGCCTGCCCATCCACCACGTGAACGGCCTGCACTTCACGCTGCTTGCCACGCTGTGGGCGGGCGCCCAGGCCGTGCTGCTCGACGGGTTCAGCCCGCGGCAGTACACGCGGGCCCTCGCCGAGCATCGGCCTCACATCGCGAGCGTGGTGCCGAGCATCCTCGAGACGCTGCTGCTGAGCTGGCGAGACCCCGCGCTACCCCGCGAGCTCGCGTACTTCGTCACGGCCGCGGCCCCGCTCGCGGCCCGCACCTGTGCCGCCGTTCACACCAACCTCGGCGTCCGCGTGCTCCAGGGCTACGGCCTGACCGAGACCACCAATTTCTCCACGACGATGCCCGTGGGGCTGCCCGAGGACGACTATCGCCGCCTGATGATCGATGCCGAGATCCCCTCCATCGGCATCGCGCTCCACGGCAACGAGGTCGCCGTGCTGCGCCGCGACGGCTCCCTCGCCGCGCCCGGCGAAGTGGGTGAGATCTGCATGCGCGGCCACAACGTCATGCTCGAGTACCTCGACAACGAGGCCAGCACCCGCGCGGCCTTCCGCGACGGGTGGTTTCACTCTCAGGACCTCGGCTACGCGCTCCCCGACGAGCGCAGCGGGCACACATTCTTCTTCATCACCGGGCGCAGCAAGTCCATGGCCAAGGTGATGGGCGTCGCCGTATCGCTCGAGGAGATGGAGCGCGCGCTGCTCAAGCTGCCCGCGGTCAGCGATGCCGCGTGCTTCTCGCTGCCCGATCAGCTGGCCGGCGAGGTCCTGGTGGCGGTCGTCGTCTCGGCCTCGCCGCTCGAGCCACGCATGCTCGCCGCGCACCTCGAGGGGTACTTCAGCCCCGCGGTCATTCCTCGCCGGTTCGTGGCGGCCGAGGCGATCCCCCGCACCGCGACCGGCAAGCTGATCCGCGCCCGACTCCCTGGCTTGTTCGCCCCGGCGCACGAGAGCCCCCGACGATGAAGCTCGCGATCCTGTGTCTCCCCCGCTTCGAGCAGCTCAAGCGACTCATCCTTGGTCAGCTCGCGCAGCTCGATCACACCTTCTACGTGTTCGAGGAGCGCGCACGCGAGTTCATCGACGGCGGGCTCGAGCGGCTCCGGTACCCCGCCAACGTCCAGCTCGTGCTCGTCGACCAGCTCGACCTCGCCCACGTCGTGGAGCGCGTCGAGGCCGAGCAGATCGACCAGGTGATCTCGTTCTCGGACCGAGCGGTCGTGCTCGCCGCGCGCGTACGCGAGCGCTTCGGCATGCGGGGCAACTCGTCGAGCACCGAGTCCCGTGTGGTGCACAAGGGGCTCACGCGACAGCGGCTCCACGAGGCCGGCCTCTCCCGCGTTGGCTTTCGCATGACCAAGCTCGAGCGGCTGGCTCGAGATCTCGGCGAGCAAGCGCTCCCCGTCGTCGTCAAGCCCACGAGCCTCGGCGCGAGCTTCTGCGTGGAGCTGATCGAGAGCCTCGCCCACGTCGCGCCGTACATCGAGCGCTGCCGGGCCAATCGCGTGTTCGACGATCGAGACGACCTCATCATCGAGCACTACCTCCCCGGGCGGGAGCTGAGCGTGGAGGGCATCGTCACACGGGGCCGCATCGAGTTCCTCGGGGTCACCGAGAGCCTCACGTCGGGTCCGCCCTACTTCGTCGGCACCGGCCACGATTTCTTCGCCGATCACGAAGACGCCGCGCGACTCCACGCGTTCGTCAGCGACGTGATCGAGTGCCTCCAGCTCGTCGACTGCCCGTTTCACATCGAGCTCAAGTACGTGGATGACGGCTTCGAGGTGGTGGAGGCGCATACTCGCTACGGCGGCGCCATGATCATGGAGCTCGTCGAGCACGCCACCGGGGTCCCCGCGTTCTCGCACTACATCGAGACCTTGATGCGCGGAGCCCCCTCCCCTCACCCCCGGCCCGCACGCGAGGGCATCTGCGCGCAGCACCTGCTGTGCACGCCGGCGGGCGTCGTCCAGCGGATCGAGCTCGACCCCGTGATCACACACGACCCACGGATCCTCTCGTTCGCGCTCGACTACGGCGCGGGCGACACCATCGCGGCCGACGTGGTCCCGCTCCAGTACGCGGGCTACGTGACATTCCGCGCCGAAGACCGCCAAGCGGCCCAGCGCATGCGCACGTACATCGACCAGCACTTTCGCTTGGAGCTATGCACGTAGCGGCAGGAGCGGTCCCGTGGATTGCGTAGGGGAGCACGACGTCATCATCTGCGGTGGAGGCCTCGCCTCCATGCTGCTGGCGCGACAGCTCCGCCTCTACCAGCCCTCGCGCTCCGTGCTCATCCTCGACAAGGCGAGTGAGGCCGCCACCAGCACGCGCTTCAAGCTCGGCGAGTCGATCCCCGAGGGCGGCTCGTACCACATGCGTCACAGCGCGGCGCTCGAGGACTACCTGTTCACGCGACACGTGCCCAAGTTCGGGTTTCGCTTCTTCTTTGGCGGCGGCAACATGCCGTTCGCCGAGCGGCTCGAGTATGGCGGTACGCAGTGGCCCCCGTTTGCGACCTTCCAGCTCGAGCGACCGATCGTCGAGGACGACCTCCGCGCGCTCGTCGAGGCGCAGGGTGCCCAGATCCTGCGCGGGTCCCTGGTCACCGACATCGAGCTGAGCGACGGCGCAGCACACCGCGTGCGCTTCGAGCGAGCGGGGCGGCCCCACGTCGCCCGCGGCCGCTGGATCATCGATGCCACCGGGCGCCGCCGCCTCCTCGCCACCAAGCTCGGGCTGCGCCTAGCCACGGGGCACCAAGTCAGCGCGAGCTGGTTTCACGTGGACGGTCGCGTCGACATCAGCGAGCTGGTCGACGCCCGCGACCACGAGTGGCACGGGCGCACCGGCCCCCCGCGCTGGTACTCCACGGTGCACCTCGCCGGCCACGGCTACTGGGTCTGGGTGATCCCGCTGATCTCCGGGGCGACGAGCATCGGGGTCGTCACCGACGAGCGGCTGCACCCCGTTCGCGAGCGCACCGATCTCCCCGGCAACATCGACTGGTGCCGCCGCCACGAGCCCGGGCTCGCGCGCCTGCTGGAGCGCCTGCCCATGCTCGACTGCGGCGCGCTCAAGAGCTTCACGCACTCCACCCGGCAGGCGTTCAGCCCCCGGCGCTGGGCCTGCATCGGAGACGCCGCCGTGCTCGCCGATCCTCTCTACGCGCTGGGTCAGGACCTGATCGGCCACGGCGTCGACATCACCTGCCGCCTCATCGAGCTCGACTTCGGCGCTGGCCTCGGTGCTCCGCTCGTCTCCGAGTACGATCGCATGTTCCTCGAGATGTTCGAGATCATGCTCGATCAGTATCGCGGGATGTATCCCACGTTTGGCAGCCCCTTCACGTACACCCAGAAGCTCGCGTGGGACAGCAGCATGTACTTCGCGGTGCTGCAGCAGACGCTGATGCAGAACGTGTACGACGACCCGGCCGCCCCCCGCATGCTGCGGGGTGTGTTCGCCCGCCTGGCCCCCCTCAACCGCACGATGCAGCGCCTGTTCCTCGATTCCTACGAGCGCGACGGTCGCATCGACGCACTCGAGGGCATGCGGACCTGGGCGCCTCGCGTCACGCAGTTCGCCGATAGCTCGCTCGACAAGTGCTTGCCCCAGCACCTGCCCGAATTCTTCGACGAGCGCCTGCGCCACCTCGAGGGCATCGGCACCAGCATCTTCGGGGAGATCCTGCGCACCAGCCCCTCGATCTCCTCGGCCCACGCCCAGCGGGTGCTGAGGAGCGCGGTCGGCATCGAGCCTCGCGCCGCGAGCATGAACCCCGAGCGCTGGACCCAAGATGGGCTGTTCGACGAGTCTCGTGCGCCGATCGACTTCGAACAGCCGGCTCAGTTCGACGTGCAGAACCGGCTGAAGGGCGAGCAGCGGGACTTTCGCTCGATCCCCGAGCAGCTGCGCGAGTCGGCCGTGCGCAACGCCGAGCGCGTCGCGCTCGTCGAGGCGGGCACCGAGCTACGCTACTCGACGCTGCTCGACGGCGTGAGCCGCCTTGTCGCGCTCGCGGCCGCCCTCCCGGGCCCACGCGTCGGCATCTGCGTGTCAGGCCTCGCCCGCGAGCTGCAAGCCATGCTCGGCGTGCTGGCCGCGGGCAAGGCATTCGTATCGATCGACGCCGCATGGGACGAGTCACAGCGGGCAACCGCCCTCGAGCGCGGACGAGTGCACGCCATCGTCACCGACACGCTCGTGGATGATGCACTGTCCGGGTCGTCGCATGCCGAGCAGCACGCCCCCGCGCTCGTCTCCGCGAGCGCCGCGGACATCCGCACGCACGCCGCGTTCTTTGACATTCGCTTCACCGCCTTCGGGGTCCGTGCAGTCACCGTTGATCACGGCGCTCTGTTCAGGATGTGCCGCTGGCTGCCCATCTTGATGTCCAAGGGCCTGCCCGAGTCGACCGATCCGCGCACGCTACGCTATCTATGGGCCGGCCCCGCGAGCCCGGAGTGCATCGTACCCATGGTCATGGGGTGCTCGCTGATCGTGGCCGATGACCCCACGGATGGCGCCGCGGTGCAGCAGCAGCTCGAGACCCACATGATCGACATCATGATCGGAAGGCCGTCGGTCTGGCAGGCGCTCGTCGATACGGGCTGGCCCGCTCGAGGCCTCCGCGTGGTCTCCGTGCGCGATGCCCTCCCCAAGGCACTCGGCCTGCGCCTGCGCGCCCGGGCGCGCCGCGTGTGCGATTTTGGCTACGCCACCTTCGCGCACTAGCGCACGCACGCACGCACGCACGTGTGCGTCGCGGTACCCTGTGCTCGCGGGCCCGCGCCCGCACGGAGGCGACGCACGTGCAGATCGTAGGACGACTCGAGCGGGTGGATGCCGCGCAAGACGCTCGCATCGGCGCCGCGATCTCCGCGGGGACTCCGATCATCATCACGGGACTGGTCGACCGCTGGGCGGCCTCTCGTCGGTGGTCTGCGGCCCACCTGGTCGAGCAGGTCGGCTCGGCCCCGATCGAGTATCGGCGCTCGCCCTCCTCCGTACACCCGCAGATCGATCCCGACGGCACCATGCAGCAGCGCCCGAACGAGCGCGGAACGCTGCGGGACTACCTCGAGCAGATGGCCCAGAGCCCCTGCGTGTTCCTCGATGCCAACCTCGTTTGCCTGGCCTCGCGGCGCGGCCGCGTCAACCACGAGCTGGCAGCGCTGCTCGCCGACATCGAACGACCCGCCTTCCTCGACGCCGAGGACGTCGACACGATCGGACTGTGGCTCTCTGGCCGCGGGGTGAAGACCCGGCTCCACTACGATCGCAACGGAAGGCACAACTTCAATGCACAGATCTCGGGGCGCAAGGACGTCGTGCTGGTCCCGCCCACCGAGATCGACAAGCTCTACCCGTTCCCGATCTCGTCGCCTACCTACAACTTCACGCGGGTCGACCACCGCGCGCCAGATATCACTCGATATCCACTATTCTCCGCCGCAGCGGGTCTCGAAGGCACACTAGAGGCCGGAGAGCTGCTGTTCCTCCCCGCGTTCTGGTACCACGCGTTCACCCACCGAGGCGACTTCAACCTCAACGTGAACTACTGGACCGATGCGGCCAGTGTCTCGCTGGGACCGGCCTCGCTGAGGAACGAGCTCGCGATTGTGCTGCTCGCCTCGATTCCGGCGCAGGAGCGCGACGACCCGCGATGGACGGGGCTCATGCAGGCCGTCGACGAGCGCTGCCTTCGCTGGTCTCGCCGACGGCCCACCATCGACGAGATCCTAGCGGGCTCGGAGTGAGCCCTGGCAGCCCACGAGCTACCAGCACGGGTTGTCTTGGACGATCAAGCGTCGCAGGCCGAGCTCGGCCACGTTGGACTTGACCCGGGCCGCGTCGCCCTCGAAGGCAAACACCGCGTTGGCCTTCTTGCCGTCACCCGACGAGACCGTGATGTGCACCTCGCAGCTCTTGGGAAGCTCGTGACGCAGGAGCATCTGGAGGAAGTTGCGCTCATACCCGGCGATCGTCTTGTTGGTGCTCATGCGACCAACCGTATCGGGATTCTTCACGGGTCGACAGTGCATTTTCACGAGAAAAGCGGCCGCAGGGCTTGCGCAGAGCCCTCGACCTCGCGCGCTCCAGCGACCTGCAACCGCCCGCCATCGCTGATAGAATCGCGTTCAACGCATGTCTCGCCTGCATTCCTCCTCCGACGGACATGAGCGGCGACACGTCGCGGGCCCGATTTGGGCGATCGACGCCGCCGACGGGGCCACCTACGCCAAGGACGGCCGACCCGTGTGGCCGTTCAGGAACGCGCGCGAGCGCGAGGCCCTCGAGCGCATGGTCGCCACGCTGGACCACCGCATGGAGATCATCGCCGACGCGACTCGTTGCACGCTCGACGGCCCGGGTGTCGTGGTCGGGCTCGGGCCGCGCGCGTTCGAAGACGCGCGCCTCTACGCCCACCTGACGCTGCGCCGCTACGAGCCCGCCCCCACGCGCGAGGCGCTCGCGACCATGCCCACCCCATCCGTGGTCGTCACCACCTTCGACCACGTCGACGAAGAGCTGCTCGATCTCCTCTACGACGGCCGCCCTAGCGAGCAGGCGCCGGGGCTGATCTTCGCGTTCTCCGACGACGATCTCCGCGCCCAGGTCCTGGCGCGCTCCGCCACCCTCTACTGCCCGGCCCGCCCCGCCAAGACACGAAGGCTCGAGCTGCTGCCGCAGCTCGCGGTGGGCCGCGCCGAGGCCGAAGATCTGGTCGTGCTCGGCGGGAACGCCACCCCCGAGCAGCTACGCGAGGCTCTGGCCGCCCGCCCCAACCTCCTGACGATCTCGACCCACTCCGATGGCATCGACGCGCAGCTGCTCCCAGCGCTCGTGTTCTGCCCGATGGATCGAGTCCCCGACGATCACGACCCCGCGCTCGCGCCGAGCTGTCACCTCACCGGTTTCTGCCACCGGCGCGGGCGACCGATCGTGCAGGCACTCGCCGAGGGCTCGCTGCTCTCGCCGTCGGCCGTGTCCGCCGATGTGATGATCCACGGGGTGTGCTGGGGCCTGTATCCCTCGCCCGGCGTGCAGTCCTCGGCGTGGTCGCTGTCGCGGCGCCTCATCGAGGAGCTCAACGTCGGCGCATTGATGACCACGTGGGAGATCGTCACGCGGACGACCAACACCACCACGGAGCTCCACCACAACGTGGCCTGCGGCATGCCGCTGGGGCGTGCGCTCGCGATCCACCACGCCGCTCCAGAGTCGCTCCGAAATGGCCACCGCATGTGCCTGGTGGGCGACCCCGAGCTGCGCTTGGCGCCGAGCGACCACGCGGACCCCCTGGGGCTCGTCGAAGACCATCGACCTTCGCAGGGCGCTCGCGTGGAGCATGTCGCGGCGCTCGCGTTGCTGCGCGGAATGGTCATGCAGGGCCGACGCACTCAGCGGCCCGACCGTAGCGACAGCTCGTCGGCGGCGATGTCCGCAGTGCTGGGCTACGAGCTCGCCTTGCTCGAGGGAGCGCCGCTCGAGGGTGACGACGACGAGCCCGGCCCCACGCTGCGCCGCCGGATCGTCGAGTACTTCGCCGAGCGCTACACGGATTCCTCGCGCTACTGGATGAGCTTCATCGCCGAGACCCGCACGGAGCTGGCGCGGCGCCCGTGTCCCGTGTGCAGCCGCCGCATCGTCTCGCGGCACTACGGCCTGCGGCTCACCGGGGCCAGCCCCCGGTGTCATGATCACTGTCCCTCGTGCGGACCGATCGCCGATCTTCCGCCGGGCCGCGAGCTGACCCTCTGCGTGGATCCCGATGGCACCATCCGCCTCGGCGGCGACCTCCCGCACCATCACTGGGACGCTCAGCTCGTGTTCGACACACAGATCCCCACGATGCACGCGACCTGGCCCTGGCCGGCCGCGGAGGATGGTGCCCCCGTCCGTCGCTTTCGTCCCACCGAGCGCTGGCCCCAGGTCCCCTTGAGAGTCGCCTTGATCATGGTGCGAGCGGAGTGCGAGCTCAACGTGGTGGGGTGCTTGTGCCGCGTGCGCAGCCCGAGCGCTTCGGTTGGCCATCGCTGATGAAGGGGCATCGAAGATGGTCGCGAGGGCTCCTGCTCCTGCTCGCAGGGTGGGCCTGCCGGCCCGCCCAGGCCCCGCAGCCCCCGTCTGCACCGATCGATCCGTTCGCGAGCATCCCCTACGCGAGCGCCCCCTTGCCCGCGCAGGCCAAGGTCTTCCTGGTCGCGGGCGGCGACGACGTGGGCAACTTCGCCGCCGAGGTGGTCGAGCAGCGCGCGCTGTGGAAGGCCGCGGGCCTGCTCGACGAAGAGATCGCCTGCTACTACGCCAAGCCCACGCGGCGGGCGCTGGCCGAAGACGGTGAGCAATTCGAGGCGCTCGTGCCCGAGCTCGGCGACTGCTACCCCGCCGACCCGGCCACGCTCCACGCTCACCTGCGCCAGGCGGCCAAGGCGGCGCCGCCGTTCCTCTACTTGTTCGTGAGCAGCCACGGGCTGCCGCCGCTGCTGCGCTGGAAGGCCGGCGTCGACGATCAGCTCGAGCTCCCCAAGCGGCTCGAGCTCCAGCATGGCGAGATCGGCCGCTTCGATCGCCATGTGATCGGCCTCGAGGCGGGCGACGGTCCGGGGCTCGGCGAGGTGAGCCGGGTCCTGCAAGCCCACCGCGCCGGCGCCTCGGTGGAATCGCTGGTGCTCACCCCCGACACGCTCGCCGCGGCGCTCGCCGAGCTGCCCGAGAGCTCCGACAAGATCATCGTGCTGCAGGCCTGCTTCGCCGGCGGCTTCATCGGGCGCCCCGACGACGACGGCCCCTCGCCGCTCACCAAGCTGCCCCGCACCACCATCCTCGCCGCGACGGCGCCGGGGCAGCCGAGCTTCGGGTGCAGCGCGGGCATGGAGCGCACGTACTACGGGGGCGCGTTCAATCGCGTGCTCGCCGACGTGCTCGAGGACGCGCCGCGGCTCCCTCCGCAGATTCCGTGGGTCGAGGTCCACGAGCGCGTGCGCTTCGTGGTCGAGACGATGGAGCTGATCGAGGGCGAAGCGCCCTCGCAGCCCACCTTCTTCACCAACCTGGCGGCCTTCACCAACCTGGCCGCCGCCGCCGAGTAGTGCCCTCGGGGGCGCGACTCACAGCCGCGTGAGGTACGGGTACGACTGGAGCAGCCCCAGCGCCCACTGCTGGCCCAGGCTGGTCTCGTGATCCACGTGGCGCTGGCGGAACTCGTGCAGCAGCCCGTCGATGTTGAAGTCCATCGCCTGGAGCGCATCCTCGTTGGTCGCGCCCATCTTCACGTCGAGCGCAATCTCGTCGTTGTAGGGGATGCGCACCATGCCCGGGATGTCGGGCTGATCATCGTCGGGGTTGCGCACGATGACGTCGTGGATCCGCGCAAATAGGTTGTGCTGGTTGGCCAGGCTGTCTTGGTACGCCCCGGTCATGAAGAAGCCGAGGTAGTACTTCTCGCCCTTGTCGCGGCGCTCGTGCAGCGGCAAGAAGCGCATGTTCTCGTCGGGGTGGGCAAAGCTGGTCACGCAGCCGTCGCTGTCGCAGGTGATGTCGACGATCTCGGTGTTGAGCGTGGGCCGCTCGCCGTGGCGCGAGAGCGGGGCCGCGGGGAACACCTGATCCACGCTCCACGCATCGGGCAGCGACTGGAAGATCGAGAAGTTGGCGAGGTACTTGCGCTGCGCCTTCTCGAGGTACTCCACGATCTCCTCGGAGGGCCGCTTGAGCTCGTCGACGATGTGCTGGACCTTGGTGCGCACGCGCAGGAACAGCGCCTCGGCGTCGGCGCGGTCCTCGAGCGTGAGGTAGCCGGTGGCGAACAGCTCGAGTGCCTCGTCGCGAAAGTCGACCGCGTCGTGGAAGTACTCCTCGTAGTTCTTGGCCGAGAGCTGATCGAGCGTCTCGCGCAGCGAGGTGATGATGCGGTGCTCCTCTTCGCGCGAGGGCGGCTCGGGCGGCAGCGCGCCCTGCACCTCGCGCAGATCGGTGATCGTGACCGAGTGTCGCGCCACCATCGCGCGCCCGCTCTCGGTGACGAGCGTGGGCGGCCGCGCGCCGGTCTGCGACATGACCTCGCCGACCTCGAACACCGCCTGGCTCGCGTACTCCTCCATGGTGTAGTTGGCCGAGGAGGGATACGAGGTGCGGCTGCCGTCGTAGTCCACGCCCATGCCGCCGCCGAGATCGAGGTAGGCCATGCTGGGCGCCCACGACAGCTGCAGGCTCGAGTACAGCCGCGCCGCCTCGCGCACCGCCTGCTTGATGCGCTTGATGCGGGTGATCTGCGAGCCGATGTGGAAGTGGAGCAGCACCAGCCGATCGAGGCGATCGGCTTCCTTCAGCGTGCGCACCACGTCGAGGATCTCGGTGGTGGTGAGCCCGAACTTGGAGGTCTCGCCGCCCGAGCTCTGCCAGCGCCCGCTGCCGCGGGTGTAGAGCTTGGCGCGGACGCCCAGCTCCGGCACCGCGCGCCACGGCTCCTCGCGCCCCACTTGGGTGAAGCGCTCGACCTCGCGGATCGACTCGATGATCACGATGACCCGGTGGCCGAGCTCGGCCGCGTGGTAGGCCATGCGCATGAAGTCCCGGTCCTTGAAGCCGTTGACCAGGAGCATCGCGTTGGCCACGGGCGGCCGCGACATCGCGATCAGCATCTCGGGCTTGCTGCCGGCCTCGAGCCCGAAGCCCGGGGCCTCGGAGCGCACCACGGCGTCGATCACCACCTTGCGCTGGTTGACCTTGATGGGGAGCACGCCGAAGTAGCCGCCCGAGTAGCCGTTGTCGCTGATCGCTCGCGAGAACGCCTGCTGGAGCCTTCGCATCTGCCCCTCGATCACGGTGGGGAAGCGCACGATGAACGGCGTTCGGATGCCGCGCGCCTCGAGGAACTCGGCGACGCGGTGCAGATCGACGGGAGCCAGCCCCGGCGCACGGTAGACCAGGTGGCCCTGATCGTTGACCGAGAGGAATTCTTCTCCCCAGCGGTCGACGCCGTAGCGCTTGAGGGAGACCTCCATCGCGTAGGGGGCGTTGGGCGTGTCCATCGGCCGTGAGCGTGGACGCCGGTGGGGCGCGACGCAAGGGCTCGGCGCACGGAGCCCTCCACGCGCCGCCGTGGCCCGCTGCTGGGCACGCCGTTCAGGCGGCGGCCGCGAGCGGCGAGCGCTGGAGCGCCGCCGACCGAGGCGAGCCCGCGGAGCCCCTGCTATGCTGCCGCGCCCCGCCGCACGGGCGGGCACGGAGCGAACGAAAAGCCATGGCCTCGTACCAGTACATCTTCACGATGAAGGACCTTCGCAAGGTCTACCCGGGCGGCAAGCAGGTGCTCGACGGCATCTACTTGCAGTTCTTCCCGGGCGCCAAGATCGGGGTGCTGGGCAGCAACGGCGCCGGCAAGAGCACGCTGCTGCGCATCATGGCCGGCGTCGACAAGGATTTCATCGGCGAGGCCGGGGCGGCCGAGGGCGTGCGCGTGGGCTACCTGCCGCAGGAGCCCCAGCTCGACGAGAGCAAGGACGTCAAGGGCAACATCGAGGAGGCGGTGGCCCCCATGAAGCAGGCGCTCGCCCGCTTCGAGGAGGTCAGCATGAAGTTCGGCGACGTCGGCTCCGACGACGAGATGAACGCGCTGCTCGAGGAGCAGGGCAAGCTGCAAGACATCAT
This sequence comes from Nannocystaceae bacterium, assembly GCA_041600735.1. GTDB lineage: Bacteria > Myxococcota_A > Polyangia > Nannocystales > Nannocystaceae > Paraliomyxa. The sequence continues at coordinate 3,435 of JBFIJN010000011.1, read as the reverse complement.
CGAGGCCGGCAACGGCTGGAACCTCGACAACACGCTCGAGCTCGCGATGGATGCGCTGCGCACCCCGCCCGGCGACGCCGCGGTCGCCAACCTGAGCGGCGGCGAGAAGCGACGCGTCGCGCTCTGCCGCCTGCTGCTCGAGCAGCCCGATATCTTGCTGCTCGACGAGCCCACCAACCACCTCGACGCCGAGAGCGTCGCCTGGCTCGAGCGCCACCTGCACGAGTACCCCGGCACCGTGGTCGCGATCACCCACGATCGCTACTTCCTCGACAACGTCGCCGGCTGGATCCTCGAGCTCGACCACGGCAAGGGGATCCCGTGGAAGGGCAACTACTCCTCGTGGCTCGACCAGAAGCGCAAGCGCCTCGCCGTCGAGGAGAAGAAGGAGAGCGCCCGCCAGCGCACCTTGGCCCGCGAGCTCGAGTGGATCAACACCAGCCCCAAGGCGCGCCAGGCCAAGAGCAAGGCCCGCGTCAGCGCCTACAACGAGCTGCTCGCGCAGGCCCAGGATCGCAAGGTCGACCAGACCGACATCAAGATCCCGTTCTCGCGCCGCCTCGGCAACAAGGTCGTCGAGCTCAAGGGCGTGAGCAAGGGCTACGGCGATCGCCTGCTGATCGACGAGCTCAGCTTCAACCTCCCCCCCGGCGGGATCGTGGGCATCATCGGGGCCAACGGCGCCGGCAAGACCACCCTCTTTCGCATGCTCGTGGGCGCCGAGAAGCCCGACTCCGGCACCATCACCGTCGGTGACACCGTCGACATCGCCTACGTCGACCAGAGCCGCGACTCGCTCGATCCCGAGAAGACGATCTACGAGGAAATCTCCGGCGGCGCCGAGACCATCGACATGGCCGGCACCGAGCTGAGCGCCCGCGCCTACGTGGGCAAGTTCAACTTCACCGGTGCCGATCAGCAGAAGAAGGTCGGCGTGCTCTCCGGCGGCGAGCGCAACCGCGTGCACCTGGCCAAGCTCATCAAGCGCGGCGGCAACCTGCTGCTGCTCGACGAGCCCACCAACGACCTCGACGTGGACACGCTGCGCCACCTCGAGGAGGCGCTGCTCGGCTTCCCCGGGTGCGCGGTGATCATCAGCCACGATCGTTGGTTCCTCGACCGGATCGCGACCCACATCCTCGCGTTCGAGGGCGACTCGAAGGTGGAGTGGTTCGAAGGGAACTTTGCCGACTACGAGGCGGATCGCAAGCGGCGGTTTGGGGATGATGCGCTCGTGCCCAAGCGCGTGAAGTACCGCAAGCTGACGCGGAGCTAGCGGGGACGCATGCTCAGGCGAATTCGCGTCCACAACTTTCGCACACTGGTGGGCTTCGACTGGAGCCCACCCCCCGCGTGCGTGATCGTGGGCGAGAACGGTGCCGGCAAGAGCGCGCTGTTCGAGGCGCTGTGGTTCGTGCGCGACGTGGTCGTCCACGGCAAGCGCATCGACGAAGCGGGTTTCCCCGCGACCCGGACCGCATGGCTCGACGAGCCCGCCCAGGTGCTCGAGCTCGAGCTCGAGCACGGCGGCGACCAGTTCGTGTATCGACTCGAGGCTCGCGTCGATCACGAGGGAGATCGCGAGCGGAGATCGATCGTCGAGCGGCTCTCGTGGGCCGGCGAGGAGCTCTATTCAGCGCGGGGAGGTGTCGTCACGCTCCACGGCGACGCGCCGACCCGCGAGCCCCCCACCCAGTTCCCCTTCGACCGGCGTCGCTCCTACCTCGCAGCGATCGAGCCCGGGCCCAACAACCGCAAGCTCGCTGGCTTTCGCGCTGTGATCGCCGCGATGTGGATGTTCAAGCCGGATCCGTTGCGCATGGGAGGGGCGGCCGCCCAGGAGACCACGTGGATCGACCGCGACCTCGGCAACTTCGCCAGCTGGTATCGGACCAAGGTGCAGGAGGACTTCGCCGCGGCCACCCGATTGCGCGAGGACCTCGCGCAGGCCATCCCAGGGTTCTCCCAGCTGCGGCTGGAGTCGATATCCCCGGACACCAAGGAGCTACGGGCGCGCTTCGACTTTGGGGGCAAGACCCACGAGATCGGCTGGGCCAAGCTCTCCGAAGGTCAGCGGCTGCTCATCGCTCTGTACGGCGTGCTCCGCTTCGCATTCGAGCGCGCCGAGCTCATCGCCCTCGACGAGATCGAGAACTACGTCGCACCCAACGAGATCCAGCCGTGGCTGCGCGCCGTAGCCGACGTCGCCGCCGAGCGTGGCCGACAGCTCATGGTGATCTCGCACCACCCGGAATCGATCGACTACCTCGCCGCTGATGCGGCGTGGAAGATGTGGAGGGATCCGGCAACCGGTTGCTCGGTGATCGCGAAGCTCGAGCCCGATCGGGATGCCGGGGAGACGGCGTACGATCTGGTCAAGCAGCGGAGCGCGGATGGCTAGCGAGCAGCGCCGGGTCCGGATCCTATGCGAGGATCGTCGGACCGAGCGATTCATCCGTCGGATCTGCGAGCGTTACCAGGTTCGCGTGGAAGATGTCGTGATCGCGCCAAGTGGCAAGGGTGCCGCATCGGCCTGGGTTCGCCGCAACTATGCGAAGTACGTCCGCAAGCGACGCGCAAAGAACTTCCAGCCCAACCTCGGGCTGTTGGTCGTGATCGATGGCGACAACCTCGGCGTCGCCGCCCGCCTCCAGGAACTCGACGCAGAGCTCGACTCCGCACGAGTCGAGCGTCGCCAACCCACCGAGTCGATCGCGGTCTTCGTCCCGACGTGGAGCGTCGAGACCTGGCTTGCGCACTTGAGCGGGCTCGAGGGCATCGACGAGGGCACACCCCTGAAGGACGAAGCCGCGGCCCGCAGGCTGTGGAGCGACGGCAGGGTCTATGCGGCCACGATCAAGATCGCCGTCGCCGCTTGGAATGCCGAGGAACCCCCGCTGCCCTCGCTCCGCGCCGCGTACGTCGAGGCACCCAGGGTCGGCCTGGGACCGCAGTAGCGTCACCGCAGCCGGCGGCGAAGGCCGGCGCCGAGCAGCAGCAGCAGCGCGGCAAAGCCGGGCGAGGAGCGCTCGCTGCGGCAGCTGCAGCCGCTCGAGTCGTCGTCCATCGCCGGGTCGCCGGTGGTATCGGTCTGGTCGCTGCCGCTCGAGCTCATCGCGTCGTCGGTGGTCGAGGTCGGCGTGCCGGTGTCCGCGGGCGTGCCGGTCTCCGAGCCGCCCGTGTCGTCGAGGCCTCCGCTGCTGTCCGAGCCCCCGCCCTCGAGCGCACACGTGGCATCGCAGCCGTCACCATCCTCGTTGTTGCCGTCGTCGCACTCCTCGGCCGACTCGACGATCGTGTTGCCGCACTCCCCCGCCGCCCACGCCACGATGTTCTGCGCCAGCAGCTGGTTGCCGGCGTTGGCGAGCCCGCCGTCGGTGAGCGCGTTGTGATCGGCGAGCACGAGCATGCGCCCGCCCTCCGCGAAGCCCGAGC